>CAIZIQ010000001.1 GCA_903933015.1 uncultured Spartobacteria bacterium
ATCGCTTGGATGGACGCAGGAATCTTTCTCCACTCAAACGGAATTCCTGAAACACTGGATCTCTCCAAAAAAAACCTCGGACTCATCCAGTCGATTCCTCATCCCTGGGGATGCCGGTGACGCCTTTAAGGTGCTGGAACAAAGTCCGGGAGCGTTTTGAGTTTAATGCGACGCATTCTAACTAAAGAGAATATCTCGTGCGAAGGCGCAGAGGCGCAGAGTTTTTTGTAACTGATAGTAACGGTTCTTTAGAAACGTCCACCCAAGCAGGAATCGTCAGTCAGAATTATTGAACAATAAAAGTGCTTTTCTGATTTGGAATGCCCCATGGAAGGAATCCTCTTTGGATCTAATCTTTTGTCTTTTTCCTCTGCGCCTCTGCGCGAGTCCTTGCATTTGTCGACTGACAAGTTGATACCCTAAGATGGACGAATTAACTGGAGGATGAACAAGAACCCTTGAAGGGCTGATCAGGCATCAGATCAGTGCGAGGCCGAAAGAGGGCTGGATCCGGCTTGTGAGGAGGGACTAAAGGCAAAGGGAAGCGTTACTTGCGGAAGATCCTTGAGCGTAAGACTGAGGAGCGCTCCATACTGGGTCTGCTGACTGGTGGTGTAACCCTGAGCTTGGTTGTTACGAACCTCGACACCAAGCGAAACGATCCAGCTCGAGAGATCGCGATGAATCATGTAACGCTCATAGATGAGTGAGTTGGGTTGGCCGGGCTGGACATTGTAGATTTCCTGGGCGCTCATCGACCAGTGATCGTTCACGCGCCAGAATGCACTGAAGGGATACTGGTTGCCGTTTTGATTGATGTTTTGGTTCTGTTCTCCCGAGGTATTCAGCCCCTGGTAGTTGTTGATGTAACGGGTGCCGAATCCAAAGCTGAAATTGCGCACTGGCATGAACATGAGATCCGTATTGAGTTCGGTGAATCCATCGGAATCGAGCGGCACCTGAGATCCCACCTTGAAGTTAAACCAACTCACCGGGGCGAAAGTAAATCTGTTGTTGAGATTGGAGAGTGGACCGTTGAAGTAAGGATTGACCCCGTTCACATCCGCAAAACTGTCGAGATAGAACCAGTCTATAGTCTCACCATCGCGACGGGTCTGGAGGCGATTCCGTACACCGAGACGCCAGATTGCCCAACTGTCGATCGTGTCGATAGCGCCGAACTCAGGAAAGTCGAGTGGCTCCAATTGCGTGGAACTCGGCTGGTATCCCGATTTCGTCGTGGCATTGGGATTATTAGGCAGAAGCCGGTCGAACTGCGGAATCTGATTCACATTCGGACCGCCAGCATACACCCCGGAAAGCATGCTGTAGGGCTGAAAGACATGCCGAAGGCCATCCAGGCCAAGCAAGCCGCTCTGAACACCCTCGAAACTCTGGGAAATCTTAAAGGAATTTTCCAGGCTGGCATTGACGATCGCTCTCATCTGACTTCCCGTTGTGACAAGTGAGTTCGTGCTTGTGGGAGTGTAGGGATACGGGACGATCTGACCCGAGGTGTTCGTGTAGTAACTTCCTTGCGAGTAATAGGTGCCCCGGATACCGGCCGTGGGGATAGTGGAGAGCCACCCAAAGAATGTCTGCGGAGCACTGATCTGATGGAAGGTGTCGAAGCGTGCACTGCCGTAATTGATATTGCTGGGCACCGTGGCCGAAGGTTGACCGTTTGCAGTCTGTGGTGGGTTGTCTGAGAAATTGCGGTTGAGCTGCCCCAGGGAGGTCGTTCCATCGTAGAAAATTGGAAGACCGAATAGCGGTTCCTGTTTGAAGTCGATGGCAGCTTCCGGCTTGCGCTGCGTGGTCTCCTGGAAGCCATTCATCTGCCAACGTGTCACTAGGGACATGGCGTAGATGTCATCCAACTTCGTGAGCGTGATGTTGTTGTCGGGCTGTGGATTAAAGCGATTTTCCACAGGATAGTAATCTTCCATGAAATTTGCGTCGCTCAGCTTTGTGATATCGAACGTCGCGTAGACGTCATCCGAAAAATAGAGATGTTGCTGGAAGCCGACCCGGTAGCGAGAGGCCCCGGGGGTTGGTGCGGGAATCGCATCATTAAACTTCCCGGGATTGGTGTCATTCACATAGTAGGAAATGAACTGACCGACGTTGCGATCATTCTTGCCGAATTTCAAATTGGCGTCGAAACCAACGGCATACCCATGCTCCGTTCGGTAATCAGAGCGGAGTGTTGCGAGAAAATTATCCCCAGTACCAAGAGGAAAAGTATAGGCGGTGAGAAGATAACCACCCCAGTTCGAATCATATCCGGGCGAGAACTGGAATCCCTGGTGCGTCAGACTCGAATAGGCGTAGGGAAGCCAGAAGACAGGGATCTTGCCCACATAAACGGTGGAGTTGAGAAGTACCACGCGGTCGTTTGTATAAAGACGGATCGTCTTCGCCCGCACATGCCAGTCGGGCATTGAGGAATCCGAGGTAGTGATCGTGGAGTCCCTGAGATTGAATTGGCGGGTCCCAAACCCCTGAGCAGAAAGAGAGCTGAACTTCAGAGGATAATGACTCCCGTCGAATTCCAGTGCCCGGGTCTGCTTGGTTTCCAAATTGTAAAAAACGCGCTGTCCGCTGAAGAGGTTGTCACTACTGTAGATGCGCACATTTCCAAGCAGAAGGACATCGCGGGTATCAGGATTGTATTCGGCATGATCCGCATAAATGGCGATGCCGTTATAATGAATCTGGACGTTGTTGTCCGCGATGGCGGTTCCGTTTTCAAAGCGCGTATCTCCATCGGCGGTGATTTCGACCGGTTTATCACCGAAATTACCAAACTGAGCCCGCAGCAGGCCGCTTGCGGAGAGAAGTAATACGAAAACCAGAAGAAAGCGGCGCATGAATGGTAGCCTTGTAGGCTAAGGTGGACACCCCCCCGTTCAAGGAGAAAATCTTCTCATCCTCAAGAGATCATGAAGGTGAGACGGAAGATCGTGGGGAGCTTTAAGTAGAGACTAATGCTTGGCAGGATGCCTGATATCCTGAGCACTCACCGCAAAGACGATATCCTCGGCGATATTGCAGGCATGGTCGCCGATACGCTCCAGGCAGCGACTGATGAAGATCAGGTTGAGATAGCTGGGGAGATTCGCAGAATCATCCTGCATCCTGTTGATCAAGACATCAGTGAGTTCTCTGTTAAGCTGATCAAGCTCCTTGTCACGGGACTTCAGTTCAACAGCAAGTGCAGCGTTTCGCTCGGCAAAGGAACGGACAGCGTCATCGAACATTGTCAGGGAGAGTTGAATGGAGCGATCCAGCAAATG
>CAIZIQ010000002.1 GCA_903933015.1 uncultured Spartobacteria bacterium
CAGGTGGGAGGTATATGAAGGGGAGGGGGTGCTTGACGCGGCCTTCCCGAGCTTTTATTCCATAGGGTCGCAGCCAAAGATTGCATCCGCGTCTGATGCTCCCCTGATGATCTGACCCGGGGGGGCTCATTCCCGGCTGTCGTCGCTCGGCACGGTTTCATTCAACAAGTTTTCACCTTCAGCCCCTTACAGTTTTATGTTCAACAACCTTCTCGGATTTCTTTCCAGCGATATCGGCATCGATCTGGGTACGGCCAACACCCTCGTTTACGTCAAGGACAAGGGTGTCGTCCTTCGCGAACCATCCATCGTCGCGGTGAAGGCGGGCACCACTCAGGTGCTGGCTGTGGGTGACGAGGCCAAGCGCATGCTCGGCCGCACCCCCGGCAATATCTCCGCGATCCGCCCGCTCAAGGATGGCGTCATTGCCGACTTCGAGATCACCGAGGCGATGCTCCGTCATTTCATCACCAAGGCGCACGGCAACCGCCGATTTGTCCGTCCCCGCGTTGTGATCGCCGTCCCTAGCGGCATCACCGAGGTCGAGAAACGTGCCGTGAAGGACTCGGCCATGCACGCCGGGGCCCGTGAAGTCTATCTCATCGAGGAACCGATGGCCGCTGCGATCGGTGTCGGACTCCCGGTCACCGACCCTGCCGCCAACATGATCGTCGATATCGGCGGCGGTACCACCGAGGTGGCGATCATCTCGCTGGCCGGCATTGTTTTCAGCCGCAGCGTCCGTGTGGCTGGCGACGAACTCGACGAGGCCATCGTCAACTACCTCAAGCGTGCCTATAACCTCTTCATCGGCGAGCGTACCTCGGAGCAGATCAAGCTGGATCTCGGCAGCGCCTATCCCCTCGAGAAGGAACTCACCATGGAAGTGAAGGGGCGCGACCTCGTCGCCGGCCTTCCAAAGACGGTCACCATCACCTCGCAGGAAATCCGCGAGGCACTGGCCGAGCCCGTTTCACGCATTGTCGAGGCGGTGCGCATCACGCTTGAGCGCTGCCCGCCCGAACTCTCCGCCGACCTCGTCGATCGCGGCATCGTACTTGCCGGTGGCGGCGCACTTCTGCGCGGCCTCGACAAACTCATCACCGAGGAGACGGGGCTCCCCGTCCATGTTGCCGAGGATCCGCTCAGCGCGGTGGCCGAGGGAACCGGGAAGGCCTTGCAGGAAATTGACTTCCTGCGCGCCGTCGCGGCAACCGACCGACCCCGAGCCTAGCAAACAAGGGAGGATCGGAATGGGGCTCCTGCTCCCGTTCCTCTTCCCCACCAAAGCTCCTCCCATCAGGGATAACGGAACAGGCATCACTCAGGCACTCCATCCGGGATGAAAAAACTCCAGATCGTGGCACTCGTTCTGCTGGTCGTCATCGTCGTGACGCTCTGCGTTCTCGGGGACCGAGCGCTCGGATCGCTTCAGTCGGGTTTCCTTGGCTTTCTCTCCCCGATCTCCCGATCCGGGAGTGCCGTCAAGAGCAGTATCGGAAGCCTCGGCAAGGATCTCATGACGCTCGACCAGCTTCAGGCGGAATACGATCGCATCCAGGCTGAGAACCGTCGCCTACGTGCCGAGAATAACGGGTTGCGTGATCTCAAGGCGGAGAACGACCATCTCCGAGAGACGCTCGGTTACCGCGAGCGTTCCTCCTTCCGGTTGGTGCCTGCGGGAGTGCTTTCGCATGATGCCTCGGCCTGGTGGAGCACGATCAAGATCAACCGGGGATCGAAGGACGGCATTTCCTCCGACATGCCGGTGATTACCGACAAGGGTCTCATTGGCAAGACGACCTCCGTTTCGGCCGATCTCTCCGAGGTGGTCCTGATCACGGATGAAAATTGCAAGGTGGCGGCCAAGGTGGAAGGGACCAAGGAGCAGGGAATCAGCGCGGGTTCACGGGATGCGGCGGGGGAGATGAGACTGACATTTTTGAGCAAACTGGCTGATCTTCAGCCTGGGCAGAAAGTTTACACAGCGGGCGTGAGCGGAGGGATCTTCCCCTCCGGCATCGCACTCGGCACGGTGAAAAGCTTTCACGCCCGCGAACTGGATGGCGAAGCCATCCTCGAGCCCACAGCCGATCCCGGCGCGCTCGAGGAGGTTTTTGTCGTTACGGGGGCGAAATGAGACAGGCGATCCTCTTCATCATCCTGTTGCTCCTGCTCCCGGTCTCGGAGGCTTTTCAGGATCTGATACCCGGAATTCCTCCCTCGCAGGAGAGGATCCAGCTTCTGCCGGTGGTCTTCTGCTTCGGCGTGCTCGCACTTCCTTTGGTGCGCGCTCTCTTCTTCGCTCTCGCTGCCGCGCTGGTGCAGGGACTTTCGCTCATTCAGATCCAGTCGGGCCAGGCTGAGTTCGGACTCACCCTGGCCGTTGTTTTCTTCCTGAGCTGGGCCATTGCTCTGCAGATGACAAGCGAGGTCACCCATGGGATGCGCTGGGAAGTTCACGCTCTCGGAAGCGGGTTGGTGACGCTGAGCCTGCTGAGCGGTGAGTTTCTGGTGCTCTGCATCAAGCGGGGGGGGATGCCGGTCGACCTGACTGTCTTGTATCGGATCGCCGTTCCCTCAGCGGCTGCCGTGTTGGTTTCACCGCCGCTCTATTTTGCCCTCAGGAACCTCGTTCCGCTGGCCTCGGGAGATGCCGAGGCTGCCCCCAAGAAGCCCTCCTTTACCCGGTGATGCCATGAAGTCCACGGACGAATCGCTGCGTAAGATCGTGATCCTAGCCTGCATCATTGCGGCGGCGTTACTCATTCTGCTGCTGCGGATGTGGTATGTGCAGATCTACAAGTACCCCGACTATAAGGCCCGGATCAAGGGACACTCCCAGTTGACCGTCCGCCTGCCGGCCGTGCGAGGGGAGATCTGCGACAGGAACGGGGTGCCGCTGGTGGAGAACCGCGCGAGCATGGAGGTGGAATTCTATCTTCCCGACATCGTGCGTGCCTATCGTGAGGAGCACGATTCCGTTCCAAAACGGAAATATTGGGGGCTCGACCACGGAATGAGGGCGCTCAAGGAGGAGCCCGACATCGTGAAGATCGTGAACGAGTCAATCGTTCCACGCCTCGAGAAGCTGGGTCTGGCCGGCGACTACAACAGCCGCAAACTGCAGGTTCATTTCCGTGACAACTCCGAGGTTCCCTATGTCTACCGGCAGGATCTCGACTTCGAGACGATGGCCCGGTTCAGCGAGAACAACCTCGACCTGCCCGGAGTAACCGTGACGCTTAAGCCTGTGCGGCATTATGTCTACGGGGCGCTTGCTCCCCATATCTTCGGCTATGTGGGCATGCCGACCGAAATCGACTCCGACGAGGCGTCGCATTTCAATTTCTATCAACCCGATGTCGAGGGAAAGGCGCAGATCGAGAAGGCCTACGATGATGTTCTTAAGGGGACGCCCGGAACCCGCTTCCTGCAGCGTAACGCCCACGGAGTCATTGACGGGGAGACTTCCCGGATCGAACCGAAGCAGGGGGCGAAGGTTTACCTGACGATCGATTCACGCATCCAGTACATCGTCGAGAAGGCCCTGAGGGTCGTCGGGCGCGGAGCTGCCGTGGTGCTCGATCCGAATTCCGGAGAGATTCTCGCGATGGCCTCGGTTCCCTCGTTTGACCCCAACCAGTTCGTCCCCTCGATTTCCAAAGCTGATTGGGAAAAACTTTCCAAGGACCAGACCGATCCCCTCATGAACCGTGCCGTGAATGCCTACGCTCCGGGTTCGACCTTCAAGATCTGCACCGCGTTGGCAGGTATCCGTGCCGGTGTCGGCAGCAAGGAATTCGACTGCACCGGAGGAGTCCAGTACGGGGACAAGTACATGAAGTGCTGGGTTCTCACCGCGAAGCCCCCTCTCCCTCCGCACGGACACCAGGACCTGAGCACGGCGATCAAGAACTCCTGTGATCCTTTCTTCTACCAGTACGGCAATGCAGCCGGCATCGACCAGATTGACGCGGTGGGTGGAATGCTCGGTCTCGGGCAGAAGCCGGATCTTCCGCTCAATAGCGTGGCCGGCGGCGTCATGCCCGGCACGGCATGGCTCGCGCAGAATTACCCCCGCGAGCGTTGGACCCCCGGCTACACCGCGAACACCGCGATCGGCCAGGGATTCGTTCTGGCGACCCCTCTGCAGATGGCTATCGTCGGTGCCGCGGCGGCCAATGGCGGCACCGTCTACCAACCGCGCCTGGTCGAGAAGGTCGTCGCTCAGGATGGAACCGTGATCAAGGAAGAGCCGACGAAAATTCGCAGCGATATCCTCAAGGACGGAGGGATTGCCGCCTCAGATTTCGAGAAAGTCCGCAAGGGGATGTGGAGGGTGGTCAATGACAGCGATGGAACTGCCCGCAAGGCACGACTAAAGGGTATCGAGGTTGCCGGGAAAACCGGCACCGCGCAGTTCTGGCGTAACGGGATCAAGGATTACCACACTTGGTTCCTCTGCTTTGCCCCGTACGACAAGCCCCGCTACGTGGTCTGTGTGTTCGTTCAGGGAGGTCACTCGGGAGGCTCCGTCCCCGCTCCCATCGCCGCCAAGATCCTCGAGCAGATCTTCGCCATGGAGAAGGGCCAGGAAATCAAGCTCGACTTCCTCGGCCCTGCGGTCGGCAACTTCCAACCGATCGAGGGGGTTGATTTCAGTAAGGCCTTCCCGTCGCAGTACGGAACGAACGCCGGATCTGTCGAGACGCCCACCGAGGTGCCGAATCCCGAAGAAGCCGGACCTGGGGGCGGAACCAATACGGCCAAGCCCGACATCAAGGAGGATGCCGACAGTCAGGGCCGCGCCAACAACAAGCCGCGACCACAGAACGGACTCCAAAAATTCTTCAACTTCCTGGGAGGAGGCCGCTCGGCCGTTCCGAAACAATCCAATTAGACTGATAGCAACCAGACCAATCAATTTTCCAAATCACCCCCATCGAAATTCACTAATCGATCAAAAAGCAACCCTCTGACCTAACAGCCTTCAGCCTTAACCCCTAATCACCCACCTATTCATTATGAGCATCATCGACACCGTCAAGCGCCTCCTCGGCGTGAAAAAATCAGGCCCCCGAATCGAGTTGGTCGTCAGTTGCGAGAAACTCGAGAAGCGCGTCGCGCTCCTTGAAGATGGCAAGTTGGAGGAATACTCCATCGAGCGCGACAGCGAGCGCAATATTGTGGGCGGAATCTTCAAGGGCAAGGTCCGCAACATCGAGCATGGCCTCAAGGCAATGTTCGTCGATATCGGCTTCGAGAAGAATGCCTTCCTTCATTTCTGGGATGCGATCCCGGCTGCTTTGGACAGTGGTATCGAGGCGGTCCAGCGCGCCGGGAAGCAGGCGCCTTCCAAGAAGAAACTCACCGCCAAGGACATTCCCAATGTTTACCCCGTCGGCAGCGAGATCATGGTCCAGGTCACCAAGGGACCTATCGGAACGAAGGGCCCGCGCATCACGACCAATATCTCGATGGCCGGCCGGTACATGGTCCTCATGCCATTCAACGACCAGTGCGGCATTTCCCGTAAGATCGAGGATCCCAAGGAGCGCGCGCGTCTGCGCAAGATCCTTACCGAGCTCACCCTCCCCGAGGGAATGGGCATCATCATCCGAACCGCAGGAGAGGGGCAGAAGGCCCGTTTCTTCGTCAGGGATCTCGGCTTCCTCCTCGACCAGTGGCGCGAGGTCGAGAAGGGTATGGCTGAAAAGCCGGCGGCCAGCACACTCATTCTCGAACCCGATCTCGTGGATCGCACCGTGCGGGACCTCCTCACCGAGAGTGTCGACGCCGTGCATGTCGATGACCTGAAGGCTTCCGAGCGTATGCAGGATCTCGTGGGCCAGATTTCCAAGAGGGCCAGAAAGTCGATCCACTTCTACAGTGGGCAGAAGCCGATCTTTGACAACTTTGCCGTCCAGACCCAGATCGACAACGCCTTCCTGCGACAGGTCTGGCTGCCCTGCGGCGGGTACCTTGTCATCGACGAGACCGAGGCGATGATCGCCGTCGACGTCAATACCGGACGCAACAAGGGAAGCAAGGACATGGACAAGACCATCTTCCAGACGAACATGGAGGCTGCGGACGAAGTGGCCCGCCAGCTCCGCCTCCGTAATATCGGCGGTCTCATCGTGGTCGATTTCATCGACATGAAGAATCGCAAGGATCAGCAGGCAGTCTACCAGCGCATGCGGGACCGTCTGCGCCGTGACAAGGCCCGCACCCATGTGCTTCCGATCTCGCCGCTTGGCCTGATGGAGATGACCCGCCAGCGCGCCCAGGAAAGTCTTTCCAGTTCACTCTACACAAACTGCTCCTACTGCCACGGCAAGGGTGTGGTGAAGAGTTCCATGACGATGAGTGTCGAACTTCAACGGGCCCTGCACACCCTCATGAAGCGCCACCAGGAGGAGATTCATGAATTTAAGGTCACTGTCCATCCCGAGCTGCTCAATCGTCTCCGGACCGAGGATGAGGAACTGCTGATCGACATCGAGCGCAAATACGCCGGTCGGCTGACCTTCAAGTCGGATCCGACACTGCATGTGGAGAAGTTCTCCGTGGCGAATGCGCAAACGAACGAGGAACTGAAGGTTTGATGGTCCTGCACAGGCTGTGAGGTTATAGGCTTTTATACTGTTAGGTCAGAGCCCTAAAACAAACGGAAACCCCGCCTGCCGATAGGCAAAGCGGGGGTTTTCCTGCATCGATTGGTTTTTTTGCTCCGTCCCTAAAAGAAAACTGCGCGGAAGGGCGCATAACGCTCCTCCGCGCAGTGGCTTTCAAGCCGGGCCCCCCGACCCGGGCATGAAAGTTCTTAAATTACTTGGATGGGGTCGGTGAAGGGGCCGGAGTGGGGGAAGGGCACGAAGCTTTGTCACCACAGCCTCCGCAGCAGTCGGCACGGGCTGTCATGACGACGCCAAAGGAAAGCAGACATCCTGCTAGGGCTAAAAGAAGGGTGAGTGATGGTGATTTCATGGTTTGAGATGAGTTCGACCCCGCTGGATCGCAATCGTTCAAAAAACTTTCATCAATTTTCTTAACACGAAAAACAATCGTTCGGCTGGCGGTCCTGACGATTTGCTTTTCAGGGTGCTGTTGATTTTCCATTTCGCCCGGGAATCAGGTCTGGTCATGATGGTGAGATGACTTCCCGGCAAGATCTGATGTTCATGAATGAGGCAAAAGCCGAGGCCTTGAAGGGTCTCTCGGAGGGTGGGATCCCCATCGGCTCCGTCCTTGTAAGAAACGGCGTGATTATCGGCAGAGGGCACAATCAGCGGGTGCAGCAAGGAAGCGCCATCCTTCATGGGGAGATGGACTGCCTGATGAATGCCGGCAGGCAGCGGAGCTACCGGGACACGGCGATCTATTCCACCCTGTCGCCCTGCATGATGTGCTCCGGAACGATCGTTCAGTTCAAGATACCGCGTGTCATCGTGGGCGAGGCGCACAACTTTCCCGGAGCGCCTGATTTCATGCGCTCCCATGGAATCGAGGTGGTGGTTCTGAACGACCCTTCCCTCGTCACGATGATGGGCGAATTCATCAGGAGCAGACCGGAACTCTGGAACGAAGATATCGCGGAGGAAAGCGGCGTGTCCTGAGTTGATACATCCGACCGGTGTTGTCCCGGCGATTCCCATGTGTCAGGATCACTCCCGAATGAAACGGTTTCATGTTTTTCTGGTTGCCACCGCCGCGCTTCTCCTCGGCGGATGTGCCAGCGTGAGCTCCACCGTGGTTTTCTATCAGTCGACCACCCCGAATTATTATCCTCCAAAACCCTCGAACGCGGTCATTGCCATCCTGGGTGCACCACCATCACGGCCGTACTATGAGATCGGGCGGTTCGCATTCCAGACGACGTTCGGCTATCCCTTCGCCATCAATTCCGCCCTCTACAATGCTCGCCGTGCCGGAGCCGATGCCATTCTGATCAAGAACTGCCAGAACTGGTCGGTTCCTTACAGCTACGTGGTTCCGCCTACAGTCGGATATTTTCCAGCCGGAGGTTGGTACGGGGGGTGTTACGGGTGGGGTGGCGTTCCTGTCGTCTATCCCGGCTATGCCGGTGTCTCGTATCAGAACTTCACGGGCATCGATGCCAGGATGATCATCTTCAAGTAACACGGTGATGAGCGGCCCCGATCAATTTCAACGTCCGGTCCTTGTGCCTCCTGGAGGGGTGAAACGAGTGATGCTCCATTCCTGCTGCGCTCCCTGCTCGGGCGAGGTGATCGAGGCGATGGTGGCTTCGGGTCTGGAACTGGAGATCTTTTTCTACAACCCCAACATCCACCCCCGCGAGGAGTATGAGCTCCGCAAGGTGGAGAACATCCGCTTCGCCGAAGAGCACGGTATTCCCTTCACCGATGCCGACTACGACACGGATAACTGGTTTGCCCGGGTGAAGGGGCTGGAGTGGGCTCCGGAGCGCGGAGAGCGCTGCACGGCTTGCTTCGACATGCGCTTTGAACGCACGGCGCTCCATGCCTTTGAAAAAGGTTTCAACGTGATCACGAGCTGCCTCGGAATCTCGCGATGGAAGGACATGAACCAGATTAACGGTGCCGGCGAACGAGCTGCGGCGCGCTGGCCCGGCATGAGCTACTGGACGCACAACTGGCGCAAGGGGGGAGGGGCCGAACGGATGATCGAGATCTCGAAGAGGGAAGAATTCTACGCACAGCAGTACTGCGGCTGTGTCTACTCCCTGCGCGACACGAACATGTGGCGTGTGGCCAACGGGCGTCAGAAGGTCGTGATTGGTCAGGACTACTACCGCATGGAGGGAGTCCAGCCCGTGATTGACCGTGAAAATCCGAAGAACCCTGCATGAGGCGCTCTCTGTTCACCGCGATCCTGTTTCTTTTTCCGCTCTACCTGCGCGGGCAAACATCACCGTTAAATCCCATGGCAAATGCGGCCGCGCCCGCCATGAGGGGAGAGTTGCCGCCGCCGCGTCCTGATTCGACGCCGGCCAAGTCGGTTGTCTACTTCGCACTCGATTCGAATGCCGTGGGGTCGGGAATGGAGCCTCGCTATGCTTACGTCTCCCGGATGGTGCAGGCGTTGGTCTGTTCGGTCACCGGAAAGCCGACTCCCGACGAGGCATGGCGCTCGCTGGTAAAGCCGGGAGATAAGGTTGGCATCAAGGTCGCTGCTCAACCGGGCCCCGTCGGGGGGACTCATCCACAGGTCGTGAAGGCTGTGGTGGAGGGTCTGATTGCCGCGGGAGTTCCCTCGGGCAACATCATCGTCTGGGACCGGAGGAGGGAGGATCTGGTGGCCTGCGGGTATGACAGAACTCCCGGCCTCAATCTTCGATGGATCGAGCAGGGCGAGGGATATGACCCGAGGGCCGTGGTCACGACTGCGACGATCGGTCAGCTTGTTTCCGGCGATCTTGCATTCAAGGACTCGCGCAGTTCCCTGGCCGACATTCTTGGTCCGCAGACACAACTCAGCAACGAAAGCCACCTGCCGGTCGTGCTCTCGCGTGGTGTCGACAAAGTCATCAACATCCCCTCTCTCTGCGACAGTTACTTCACCGGGATCAATGGTGCTATGGCCGGGATGACTGTCGGCATTCTCGACAATTGGCGGCGTTTCGGCCGCGGGCAGGGCTACGGTTCGGCAGCCCTCGCCGATGTCTATTCCGACGAGCGGATCAGCAAAAAAGTCGTCCTCACCATGATGGACGCCATGGTGCTTCAGTATGCCGGAGGTCCTTATGCCAGCCCGGTGAACTGCATCTCCTACGGTATGCTTCTAGCCTCGAAGGATCCCGTGGCGGTGGATGCCTCGGCAATCCGCCTGATTGACCAGCAGCGAGATATTTCCAGGATGCCAAAAGCATCGGATGATGCGGGTCACCTGGAGGAAGCTTCGGCAAAAGGACTCGGTAACAGCGACCCGAAGATGATCACGTTGAGGAGAATTGGAGTGGCTGGTGGAACTGCAACGCCCGCCGTGAAATCCTCCTCATCACAATCCGGCCTGTGATCATGGATGAACCGGGAATTCCGGAACTCCTGAGGGATCATGCCCGGACCTTTGCCCTGACACTACAACTTCTCCCCGTCAGCCTGCGGGAACCTTTGGGAATCGCCTATCTCCTGGCTCGCGCCTCCGACACAGTGGCTGATGCGGGTTATGTCTCGAGAGAGCAACGCAGGGAAAGCCTGTGGGAGTTGGAGGAGGCACTGCAGGCAGGGAATCCTGATGCATGGAAGCCGAGCATCCCTGTGGAGACTCTATCCCCGGCCGAGCAGGAGCTGATCAAGGCAGTTCCCCGACTCTCAAAACAAATGTCGCGCCTTCCCGATCAAGCCGAGCTCCTCCATCTCTGGCGGACGATTGTCGCAGGACACCTTTTCGATCTTCGGAGCTTTTCCGAAGTGACGGCACCTCTTTCCCGGACTGAGCTGGAACACTACTGCTATCTGGTCGCGGGTTGTGTCGGTGAGAGTTGGACGCGTCTGATCGCAGGACATGCGCCGGAAGTTCTGAAGACGGACGTATCCGAGATGATTTCACTCGGTTGCTCCTATGGAAAGGGGTTGCAGCTCGTGAATATTCTCAGGGACAGGACTGCGGATCATGAGATCGGACGGATCTATGTGGAGGAGAAAGAGATCACCGGTCTCTTTGACCTGGCCGAAACCTGGCTTGCGGAGGGATTGAAGTACCTCTCCCTGCTGAGGCCCGGCAGGATTCTTTATGCAACGGCCCTGCCGCATGACTTGGCACTGCGGACGCTCCGTTGCATCCGGAACCATCCGGAAGCGGAGAGGGTCAAGGTCTCCAGGGCCACTGTCTACGGACTGCTGGCCAAGGGGGTGGTATCTCTGTGGTTGCCGAGGCGCGGCAATCCTGCTTGATAGGCCGGATGAACTACATCCATTGGTTTCAGGAAAACTTCATTCATCTCGACAAGAGCCTCGAGCACATCGTTTCGGTCTACGGCGTCTGGGTCTACGCGATCCTCTTCGCGATCGTCTTCTGTGAGACGGGACTGGTCGTGACTCCCTTCCTTCCGGGCGATGCCCTGCTCTTTGCGATCGGCGCCTACGCTGCATCCCATTCCGGCTCCGGCCTGCAGTGGCCAGTGGCCATGGGGTTACTGATGATCGCGGCAATCTTGGGCAATCTCGTGAACTTCTCGATCGGTCGGGCGTTGGGAGGGGCGATCTTCAAGGAGAATGCACTCATCCTAAAGAAGGACTATCTCGATCGCGCCCATGTCTTCTTCGAGAAGCACGGGCCCAAGGCCGTGATACTCGCCCGCTTTCTCCCGATCTTTCGCACGCTCATTCCCTTTGTGGCGGGTATGGCCTCGATGGAGCGTTCCCGCTTTGTGCTGCACACCGTGATCGGCAGCGTGCTCTGGGTATTCCTGATGATGATTGCCGGGGTATTCTTCGGCCGCATCCCGTGGGTGCAGTCCCACTTCGAGGCCGTGGTGCTCGGAATCATCGTCATCTCGATGATCCCTGTAGCATACGAGGCCGTGAGTCAGTTTCTCGAGTCGCGTCGTTCACGCAGGTAGCCCACCCATCGGGGATCTTCTGCCAAAGCAGGTCAAATCAAGGTCTGGAAAGCGTCCTACAAAAGCCTCTGTTTTTACACGCCCGCCGATGCTCATAAAACCTGGGCTGGCGGGCGTTATGATTTTTCGGGGGAAACGCGGAAAATCAGGGTTGGCCCCCATGGAAACTTTTTTTAAAAAAAGTAAAAGAAGGTGTTGACTCTCTCATGAGTCTGTATATCTTCACCAATCCCAGCAGGGACTACGGTCACTAGCTCGGGAATGTTCTTCGCCAGTCTGCCTCAAGTACACGAACATGTACGGGGTAGTGCTGACGGCCTTCGGATGGCAACCGTCTCGACGGGAGCAACCGAAGATCGACAGCTGCCTTAGCAGCCACTGGCACCGATCTTTGAAAGCGCTAATCCGGTTTTGCACAGCAATGAAAACCGGATGGATCATATACAAAAACAGCAAGAACTGAATTGTGCGTTTTTCGTCGATTTTCTTAATCGAAGTTTAATACAGA
>CAIZIQ010000003.1 GCA_903933015.1 uncultured Spartobacteria bacterium
AGGAGTTTGCGACGCTCGATCTGATCTCGGAGGGCCGTGCCGAAATCGTCGCAGGGCGCGGTTCCTTCACCGAGGCCTACCCGCTCTTCGGTCTCGACCTGAGGGACTACGACGAGCTCTTCGACGAGAAGCTTCGCCTGCTCCTCGAGATTCGTGCGCACGAGCGCATCACCTGGTCGGGGAAACATCGCCCGCCCCTGCGTGATCAGGAGATCCATCCCCGCCCCCTGCAGCATCCGCTGCCGATTTGGGTCGGTGTGGGGGGATCACCCGAGTCGGTGATCCGCGCCGGGTCGCTCGGGCTGCCGCTCATGATTGCGATCATCGGGGGACAGCCCTCCCGCTTCCGTCCCCTCGTCGATCTCTACCGCGAGGCAGGTGCGCGATCCGGCCATGCTCCGGAGACCTTGAAGGTCGGCATCCATGCCCTTGGCTCCTTTGCCGCCACGACCAAGGAGGCGCGGGATGATTACTTCCCCGGCTACGAGCGGATGTTCGGCCAGATCGGCAAGGAGCGCGGCTGGCCCGCGATCCGGCGATCTCACTTTGATTCGCTCTGCGGTCCTGAGGGAGCACTCATCATCGGGGATGCCAAGGAAGGCGTGGAGAAGATCCTCCACTACAACGAAGTGCTCGGCGGTATCGATCGCATCACAATCCAGATGAGCCCCGGCACCCTGCCCCATCCGAAGGCCCTCGAAGCGATTCACATTCTCGGCGAGCAAGTTGCTCCTGCTGTTCGAGCAAAGATTGCCGTAAAATAAATCAAAAATTCACAGGGATGAAGGGGATGAATGGCATGAGTAAAGATGAATTCTAGGGCTCCATGATTTCTGGATCCCTATCTCCTTTATCCCCTTCATCCCTGTGGGTCTTTCGGTTCGCTATCCCGAAAGCTCCGTTCTCAGCGCTTCGAGTTCCTCCCAGCGGGCCATGCTCTTTTCGATGGTGTGGTGGAGCTCGTTGAGCTCGCGCTCCACCCGTTGGAATTCCCCATCCTTGCTCTGGTAGAGTGCAGGATCGGCTAGCCGTTCGGAAAGCTCGGCTTGCTTGGCCTCCAGTACCTCGATTTTTGCAGGAAGTTCATCGAGTTCCTTTTGCTCCCGGTTCAGGAATTTGCGTCCTTTCTCGATCTTGACCCCCTTCTTTTCCACAGGTGCCAGGATTGGAGCCGCAGGGGTGCTCGATGACACCGGAGCGGGTACATGATCGCGTTGGCGAACCCAGTCCTCATAGCCTCCCGTATATTCCGCGATGTGTCCCTCCCCTTCGAAGACGAAGGTGCTGGTCACCACGTTATCGAGGAAGGCGCGGTCGTGGGAGACCAGCAGGAGAGTCCCCTCGTAGCCGACTAGAAGTTCCTCGAGAAGCTCCAGGGTCTCGGCATCGAGATCATTGGTCGGTTCATCGAGTACCAGGACATTGGCAGGTTGGAGAAAGAGGCGTGCCAGCAGGAGGCGGTTACGCTCACCGCCGGAGAGCATCTTGGCTGGCATCCGGATCCGGTCGGAGGGGAAGAGGAAGTCCTTCAGGTAGGTGTGGATGTGAACGGGGCGTCCCTGGAAGGTTACGGTCTCCGCATCGCCGGCGACATTCTGGCCGAGGCTCTTCTCACCGTCGATCTGGTCGCGCAGTTGGTCGAGATAGACGATCTGGAGCTGGGTACCGAGTTTCACCGCTCCCTCGGTAGGTTCGAGTTTGCCGAGGAGGAGCTTGAGCAGGGTCGTCTTGCCGGCGCCGTTGGGGCCGATGATGCCGATCTTGTCCCCTTTCCAGAGGGTCGCGGTAAAGTCGTGCACGATGGTGTGCTCACCGCCGGTCATAGGATCGTCGTAGCGGAAGGTCACGTTCTTGGCTTCGATCACCTTTTGGCCCGAGGAGCTGGCCTCTTGGATCTCGATCTTGGCGGAGCCTATTCGCTCGCGGCGCTTGCCTCGTTCCGAGCGCAGGGCTTTCAGCGCGCGCACCCGTCCTTCGTTGCGGGTGCGGCGTGCTTTCACCCCCTGGCGTAGCCATGCCTCCTCTTGGGCCAGTTTCTTGTCAAAGGCCGCCCATTGCTTCTCCTCGGCATCGAGCGCCGCTCCCTTGCGCTCCAGATAGGTATCGTAGTCGCAGGCCCAGCTGGTCAGGCGTCCACGGTCGAGTTCCACGATGCGCGTGGAGAGTTTTTTCAGGAAGGCGCGGTCGTGGGTCACGAAGAAGAGTGTCGGTTTCACCTTCAGCAGGAAGTTCTCAAGCCAAAGGATCGACTCGAGATCGAGGTGGTTTGTCGGCTCGTCGAGCAGCAGGACATCGGGCTGTCCCACAAGAGCACGGGCCAGCAGGACGCGGCGTTTCATGCCGCCCGAGAGGCTTGCAAACTGCTTCTCGGAAGGGAGATTCATCTCCTGCATCAGGTCCTCGACTCGGACATCGGCTTCCCAATCCTCCTCGGTGCCGCCGACGCGAAGGCCTGCATGGACCACTTCATAAACCGTGCCGCTGATTCCCTCGGGAACCTCCTGCGGAAGCCGTGTCAGCACGACGCCATTCGGCTTGGTGATGTCACCCTCCTGCGGTTTTTCCTCACCGGAGATGACCCGCATGATGCTGGTCTTGCCGGTGCCGTTGCGGCCCACGAGACAGACGCGCTCGCCCGGATCAATCTGGAGATCAACCTGATCGAGAAGGGGAAGGTCAGTGTAGCGGAGGGTGACACCTCGGAGTTGGAGTAAAGGCATGGAGACGAAGGAGGGAGTGTAAAAAGTTAAAGAGTAGGAAAGTGGCGGGTAGTTGAGAGGCGGGCGCTTTTGGAGCCACAGGCCACTCGAGAGTGGCAACCCCTGAAAGCCTTCGGTCTAAACCGCTCTAGCCTTTTCCTTAATTCATGGGGCTGAGCGGGGAACTGCTGCCGGGAATTCCCCGTGGGCCGAACGGTGAAGAGGTCGCTGGAGCCTCGTTGAGCCATGGCTTGTCCTGGGCGCTCATCTGCAGGGAATTCATCACGACGTAGAGGAGTTGTTCCAGATCGGCTGCATCGCAACGGTAGATATCGGTGACACCCTGCGGGGGTTGCCAGGTGGAGGATGGGAATCCAGGGGAATAGGTCAGCTCTGCAATCAGGAATGACATCGCGAAGTCGCGCCGACGGATATCGATGCGCTTTGGGGTGTAATCCGAGCAGATCCAGAGCTTCGCGGAGAAATCCTCGGCGTTTGCCGCCTTGCCGACCTCCCGAATCAGGCCGCCCGAGATGACACGGCAGGGTGTGGAGCCAATGTCGGCGATCTCTGCGGATTGATCCAACTGGAAGAGTGCGGGCAGCAGTACGGCCTGCTGTGCCGTGAAGGGAAGCTGGAGGGGAGCGCCGCTGGAGGCATGGGAGTGCGGCTTGTGCTGAAACTGCCCGAGCAGGAACTGGATCTTCGAGCCGGGGGTTGCCCAGACCTGGTTGCCGTTCCGGCAGACCGTGATGGTCTGACCCATCACTGGGGCCTCAAGGCGTACCATTCCGGGATACTGGATCTTGGCGGTGAAGGTGGCTCCCTTGATTACGGCAGGGAGTCGTCCGGCCACCTGATCAACGGTCGCCTTCAGGGTCAGCGCACGCTCCGGGCTCTGATCGCCACCGAGGAGGACCCCTGCCATCGGGGTGATCATCTTGGAGAGAACATCGTAGCGGTTCTCCGCGGGAGGGGGTGCCACAGTCGGTGTCGGGGTGGGAGAGTTGGTCGCCGCCGCTTGATTGCCCGTGATGATAATGCCCGGAAGCGGCATCTGATTCTGGGTAGCCTGGGCAAGGAGTGTTCCGGGAACCGGCAACGCAAGGGCGGCGAGGAACGAAAGATAAAAACGCATCCCTCCTTGATACCCGCGCCATCCAGTCGTGGCAAAGCCGCAATGATGAGTGTTCCGGCGCCTTGTTTCCGCTTGTCCCGAACCGGTGACCCAGCATCATGCGCGGATGACGACCAAAGAGAGCGCCCAAGAGAGAATCCAAAAACTCGGGCTGCACCCTCATCCCGAGGGCGGCTATTACGCCGAGACTTTCCGTTCCAAGGAAACGGTCACATTACCCGACGGACGAGTCCGTTCTGCGGGTACGGCGATCTATTACCTGCTCCCTGAGGGAAGCATTTCCGCACTCCACCGCGTTGCGGCGGACGAGGCTTGGCATCACTACAGCGGTGCGTCGCTTGAGCTCCTCACGATTTCTCCTCTGGGGGATCTGGAGCATATCCTCCTTGGTCACGACCTCGCATTGGGAGAGCGGCCGCAGCATGTGGTGCCCGCGGGTTCGTGGCAGGGAGCTCGTCCGGTCGGGCCTGGTTTCGCGCTGGTGGGTTGTACGGTTGCTCCGGGATTCGACTTCTCTGACTTCGAGATGCCTCCTCGTGCAGCTCTTCTGAAGATTTTTCCCGACCACCGGGAGCGCATTCTGGAGTTTACCAATCCGTAGGAATCCGTGATCCTCCCCGCAATGTCCATGTTCCTCGGCAGCGGAATCGTCTACGCCTTCCTCGAATCGACACCCGAGGGAAAGATTGTCCTGCTCACTCTTTTTATCGGGTCGATTTTCAGTTGGTCGGTGATGATCACGAAGATTCGCGTCCTGAGCTTTGCCAAGAAACAGACCGAGAACTTCATGACGCTCTTTCGCCGGGACCGCGAGCCGCTGAACATATTCGAGACGGGCCTCGAGTTCGAGGGCTCCCCGCTCTTTGAGATCTATCAGGCGGGTTGCGAGGAACTCTGCTTCCAGGTGCTGGGATCAACGGAGGTCGACGAGACCTTCAAGTCGCGGCTGAAATATGCCGAGCGCATCACGCCGGCGCAGATGCGTTCCGTGCAGGCCGCCATGGAGCGCGCGGTGGGCGAGTCCTCCCTCAAGCTTGAGTCGCAGATGATCATTCTCTCGACCGCAGTCAGTGGTGCCCCCTTCGTTGGACTGCTCGGCACCGTCTGGGGTGTCATGGATGCCTTCGGAGGCATCGCCGCCTCCGGCAGTGCCAGCCTGGCCGCGATGGCACCGGGCGTCTCCGGCGCCCTGATCACCACGGTGACTGGCTTGCTTGTCGCGATCCCGGCGATGTTCGGCTACAACTTCCTCGTCACCAGCGTCCGCGGGATGATCGTCTCCTGCGATAACTTCGCCGCCGAGCTCTCCAGCGAGATCGAGCACCGCTACGTGAGCCACGGGGGGCGCGCCAGCTAGCAACCCCATGCGCAGATTTTCGGACCGCAACGCGCTGCACACGCTCAGCGAGCTCAATGTCACGCCATTGCTCGACCTGGCATTCGTTCTGCTGATCATCTTCATGATCACCACGCCGCTGATGGAAAACAGCATGGAGCTGATCGTGCCCAGCAGCTCGACCGCGAAGACGGAGGTCAATCCCTCCCAGGTCCAGACCCTCTCCGTCGATCGTAACGACGTGATCAAGCTGAACGAGCAGGTGGTGTCGGCTTCCGACCTGGAGAGCAGGCTCGCCGTCCTCAAGCAGGAACAACCGAATCTTTCGGTGGTCGTTCGCCCCGACCGCGATCTTCCGGTTCAGAACTTCGTCCGTGTGATGGACCTGCTCCACAAGGCCGGTATCAGCAAGGTCGGCGTCATGACACGGCCCGAGAATCAGGGCGCAACACCTCAACAGTAAGTAACGATGAGCCAGCAAGAACCCCGCTTCCGCAGGGCGCTCATCGTGGTTGCCCTGATCCATGTCGTCCTCATCGCGGGGCTCCTTTGGTTCTTCAACCGCCCGGTCAAGAAGCCCTCCGGTCAACTGACATGGATGGACACGGGCTCCTTCTCCGCTCCGCAGGAGACTGCCGCGGAACCGGTGATCCATTCCAAGACGGAACCGACCCCCGAGATGCCCAAAACACATCCGACGCCGCTGCCGATCCGGGAGGATGAAAAGCTGGCTCCCGAGTCCCCCTCGGAAATCACGCTGAACCGGCCTACCCCCACTCCCACGCCGACACCTACTCCGACGCCAAAGCCGACGCCAAAGCCGACGCCAAAGCCGACGCCCAAACCGACGCCCAAACCGACGCCCAAACCGACGCCCAAACCGACTCCTACGCCGACACCGAAGCCTACTCCCGAAGAAACTCCCAAGCCGACTCCCGAGCCTGAGGAGACCCCGACGCCCAAACCTTCACCCAAGCATACCCCGGCCAAGCCAAAGCACACGGCGACTCCGCAGCCCAAGCCGAAAGCGACTCCCAAGCCTCAAAAAGAGAAGGGAGACGAAGAGGATCATCCCCACAAGTCGGCCTCCGCGGAGAAGTCGGCGGAGGGTGGCAAGAAGAGTTCCAGCGACACCAAGAAAGCCTCTGCCGGCAAGGGCGAGGGGAAGGGAAATTCCGATGCCAAGGCCGCCTTCCTCAACTCCAAGGGTGGAGGAACGGGATCCGGTGGCAGCGGAGGCAACGGCGCTGATCCGAGTGCCGTCGATGCCTACCATACGCTCATCCATGACCGCTTCTACAGCCAGTGGGAGCAGCCAACCTCCATCCCGACCGAACACCGGCATGATTTCTCCACCGTCCTGAAGATCACGATCCAGCGTGACGGCACCATCGGGGACTTCTCGCTCTCGAAGCCAAGCGGCAACCCCGTCATGGATCAGTCGGTGCTCGAGGCCGCCCGCAAGGTGATCAAGATCGCTCCGGTTCCGGCAGGGATGGGAGGCTCCAGCGGATACACCATCAGCATTAACTTCGAACTCGAGTAGCCGTGCATCTTCATCAATCCACGGCCGATATTTTCATTCCGGATGGGAAGCCGGTTGAGGAGGCTCTCTCGCGCATCACGCATCTCGGAATCGGGGCCCATCAGGATGATCTGGAGTTCATGGCCTTTCACGGGATCCTGCAATGCCATCATGACGATCAGCGATGGTTCGGCGGGGTCACTTGCTGCGATGGCGCTGGAAGTTCCCGGAGTGGCGAATTCGCCCGATACAGCGATGCCGAGATGAGGGAGGTGCGTCGTCGGGAGCAGCGGAACGCAGCGACGATCGGGGAGTATGGCGTGATGATCCAACTCGATTACCCGAGTGCCACGGTCCGGAATCCTGGGGAATCCTCCCTGGTTGATGATCTCAGGGGCATTCTGATGGCGATGCGGCCGCAGGTGATCTACACGCATAATCCCGCTGACAAGCACGACACGCACATCGCTGTGCTGCTGGGGGCTCTGGAGGCCATGAGGAGTCTTCCGCATGAGCAGCGGCCCTCGAAGGTCATCGGATGTGAAGTTTGGCGTGATCTCGATTGGCTCCCCGATGCCGAGAAGGTGATCATGGATGTCAGCGGTGGTGATCATCTGGCGAATCAACTCAACGCTGCCTTTCAATCACAGATCCTCGGAGGGAAGCGTTATGATCTGGCAACGATTGGGCGCCGTTCGGCAAACGCCACCTTCCTCAAGGCCAATAAAGCAGATCGTGCCGATCAAGTGATTTTCGGAATGGATCTGACTCCGCTGGTTACTGATCCCTCGTGCTCGGTTCCGGAATTTGTTGCAGAGAAGATCGCTCGCTTCCGGGACGAGGTGCTGGGCAGCTTGAAAAATCGGTGAGCTAGGTCGAGCACAGCCTCATTTATCGTAGCAGAAGAGAACGGATGATTAATATGGAACTCAGGAACTCAGGAAGTATTCGAAAGGCTTCATCCAAAGCGGGAATTGATTTTTGAGTCACCAGCAGCTGTTTGCCCTAGAGCTTACGAGTCTACGCCGATACTTTCTCAGTGCTCTTTTCGTGAGTTCCTGAGTTCCAAATAAATTTCTGTCCCGATACCTATCAATGCCCAAGGTAGGCGGCCTTGATCTCGGGGCGGTTCTTGATTTCGGCGGAGGGGCCCTCCAGATGGATGTGGCCGGTCTCGAGCACGTAGGCGTACTGGCTGACCTTGAGCGCAAGCGAGGCATTCTGCTCCACGAGCAGCATGGTCATGCCGCGGGAGCGGTTCAAATCGACCAGGCGCTCGAAGATGGTCTCCACAAGCAGCGGTGCGATGCCGAGCGAGGGCTCATCGAGCATCAGGCAGCGGGGGCGCCCCATGAGCGCGCGGCCGATTGCCAGCATCTGCTGCTCTCCTCCGCTGAGGGTGCCTGCCTGCTGGGAGATGCGTTCCTTAAGTCGCGGGAAAAACTCGCCGACCCACTCGAGATCTGCGGCGATTTCCTTGCGGTCACGGCGAAGGTAGGCCCCCATCATGAGATTTTCCCTCACATTGAGCTCGGGGAAGACCAGACGCCCCTCGGGGACATGGGCAAGTCCGTCGGCGACGATCTTATGCGCGGGCCATCCGGCGATCTCCTGGCCATCGAAGCGGATTGATCCCGTCGCGGCTGGGACGAGTCCCGAAATGGTGCGGAGCGTGGTCGATTTGCCAGCACCATTCGCTCCAATCAGGGTGACGATGCTTCCCTCCGGGACATTCAGCGAGAGGTCGTTGAGGGCGCGGATGCCGCCGTAGCGAACCTCCAGACCGCTGATTTCCAACATGGGGCGGGCCGTTCCAGTGACTTTGTTGCTCATGCGGCCTCCTTGTCGTGGCTCTCACCCAGATAGGCGGCGATCACCTTGGGATCGGCGCGGATCTCGGCCGGGGTTCCCGTGGCGAGCACCTTCCCCTGATCGAGGACATAGAGGCGTTCGCAGATTCCCATGACGACTTTCATGTCATGTTCGACGAGCAGGACCGCGGTCCCGAATTCGTCGCGGATCCGTGCAATCAGGCGCTTGAGCTCCTCTTTCTCGGTCGGATTCATCCCCGCCGCCGGCTCATCTAGAAGAAGGAGGCGCGGCCTCGTGGCCAGCGCACGGACAATCTCCAGGCGGCGCTGGTCACCGTAGGGGAGGCTCCGGCTGGGGTGCAGGGCGGCATGTTCGAGCCCGAAGTAGGCGAGCAGGCGTCGCCCCTCGTCGCGGATCTCCTCCTCCTCGGTCTGGAAGGAGCGCCCCCTGCGGACGGTATTGACGAGGCCGTTGCGAAGGCGCGCGATGAAGGAGGCCCTGACATTCATCCCGACATCAAGTGATCCGAAGAGACGGATGTTCTGGAAGGTGCGCGCCATCCCGAGCGTGTTGATCGTGTGGGGTGGAAGCCCCGCGAGGGTGCGTCCCTCGAAAAGAATCTCCCCCTCGGTCGGCCTGTAGACTCCGGTGAGGATGTTGAAGAGGGAGGTTTTCCCAGCACCATTAGGACCGATCAGGCCGAGGAGTTCCCCCCCGTTGATGCGCATCGAGACATCGGTCAGCGCGGCGATGCCGCCGAACCGGAGGGAGCAATTTTTTGCCTCAAGCAGGGGAGCCCGCGAACTCATGAAGCGGAGGGAGATTTGCGGCCGCCCGGCAGGAGTCTGCGGAAATAGGGAACCAGGGTTTCCGTCGGGCGGAGGATCATGAAGAGAATGATGATGAGCGCGTAGACGACCATCCGGTACTGGGAGAGGTCGCGCAACCACTCGTTAAGCAGGGTGATCAGGATCGCCGCGACGGCGACCCCGACGGGGCGCCCCAATCCGCCCAGGATCACCATGACGATGATCTCGAAGGAGCGGAGAAAGTTGAATCCCTCGGGGCTGATGAACTCGACCGCATGGGCGTAGAGAGCTCCGGCCACGCCGGCAAAGAAGGCGCCGATCACAAAGGCGGTGACCTTGAAGCGTGTGGTGTCGATGCCCATAGCGGCCGCTGCGATCTCGTCGTCACGCACGGCCTGGAATCCCCGCCCGTAGGTGGATCGCACGAGCGCGATCATTGTGTAGAGAGTCACGACGGCGAAGCCGATCGCCCAGAAGAGATTCGTGGCCGGGAGGATCCCCTCCATGCCGCGTGCTCCGCCGACGGCATTGGTGTTCTGGAGCAGGACGCGGATGATCTCGCCGAATCCGAGCGTGACCATGGCGAGATAATCGCCGCGCAGGCGAAGCGAGGGACCGCCCACGATAAGGCCAGCCACGGCGGCAACGATTCCCGCGCCGATCAGCACCGGAAGGAAGAAGAGCTGCGATACCCACGAGGTGCCGGTCCAGGAAAGGTGGGGAAGCAGGGCCGGGAGGGCCTTCCCCGTGAGGAGAGCCGAGGCGTAGGCGCCGACCGCCATGAAGGCCGCATGGCAGAGTGAGAACTGACCCGTTTCTCCCATGACCAGGTTGAGGCTGACCGCGAGGATCACGTTGATCGCCGCAAAGATGATCACCTGCGTCGTATAAGGGTCGATCCAGCCGTTGCCAGCCTGTAGCAGTGCTGCAACGGCCAGCCCGGCAGCCAAGGCGAGGCGAGGGTTCTTGATGCGGGCTGTGTAGGATCGGAACACGGTGTTGGACAGAGCAGAGGCTGACGCTACCGCAGAGTTGTGCGAAAGGGGAGTGCCTTCTGGCAACGTTAGAAATCGGTCACTCTGCCGTTTCAGGTATTGGTAGGAGCGGAGCCGTCCCGGGACTCCATGGATTCCTTAAGAAATCATCTCGCTCGAGCTGGATGGCGATGTTTCGTGCAAGGGAGACCGGAAGTTCAAGATTCATCCCCAGATGACGTGCCCCGTAAGAGGAGAGGTTCTCGCAGGCCAGGATGAAGAGCCTGGATGCTGGCTGGAGGCGCCGCCCATATTTGTGATGCTCCGGATGAGCATGCTGGAGCTTCAGATGAACGAACCCTCCGGCCAGCTGGATCAGGCCCTTGTAAAAAGCGTAGTCGGGAGAGCTCCGGCCATCCTTCAACCAGAGATGCTCCAACACATCATGGGCCTCGTAGTACCGCTGTTCATTGAAGCATTCAAAATATCCTAGGTAGTAGGGGTTAAGTTTGCCGGCATCGGCAACGCCAAGTGTCCTTACGAATTCCTCGATGCGCTCTGATTTTTTCAAGGCTTCTAGAGGGAGGCCACAGCCTTGATCACGCACGCCTTCGGGTCGCTCCACTCGGGAAGCTTTACGGGAAGTTCCTTGAGTGTGCAGCGGTGGGTGATCCACGCCAGCGGATCGATGTTTCCCTTCTCCATATCGGAGATGATCTCCGAGAAGTTCCGCGGCAGGGCGTTTCGGCTGCCAAGAAGGGTCATCTCGCGGCGGTGGAAGAGCGGATCGTTGAAGCTGACCTCACCCTGGGCGAGGCCGACATAGACAAGGCGTCCCGTGGATCCCACATACTCGAGGGACGCACCCATGGATGCAAGATTTCCGGTGGCATCGACCACCGCATCGGCGAGGTCGCCGCCGGTCAGTTCCGAGAGTTGTTCGACGAAGGGCTTTTCCGGGTCGAGTGCAACGATGGCGGGATAAAGGCGATGGCACGCTTCGAGGCGGGAGACGGCGCGGTCGATGACGATGACGCGCGCACCACGGAGAAGAGCGAACTGGATGGTGGAGAGACCGATCGGACCAGCTCCGATCACGACCACGGTCTCGTCCTTGCGGACAGCGGCGCGGTCGATTGCATGGGCGCCGATAGCGAGTGTTTCCACAAGGGCCAACGCGTCGTAGGAAAGTTTCTTGGAGGGGTGAAGCTTTGCGGCGGGCACCACGAATCGCTCCCTCATCCCACCATCCGCATGAACGCCGATCACCCTGATGTTGGCGCAGCAGTTGGTGTTACCCTTCCGACAGGCGCGGCATGTACCGCAGTGCAGGTAAGGCTCCAGGCTGCATTTGTCCCCCACGGCGACGTGGGTGACATCGTTGCCAACAGCAAGCACCTCGATGCCGAGCTCATGCCCAAGAATACGGGGATAGCTGAAGAAAGGCTGCCGTCCGTGGAAGGCGTGGTAATCCGTTCCGCAGAGGCCGATGCGGTGGATGCGGATCAGGGCCTCCCCCGCTCCGGGAGCGCCGGGCTCCGGCGCGTCATGCAGGACTAGTTTTCCGGGCTCGTTCAGGATAACGGCGTTCATGTGAACAGGGGCTGGCAGGCTACAGAAAGAGGGGCTTGAGGTGCCGGTCCCAGAGATTTGCGGTGACGGCTTTGCCAACGGCTTCATCATGCTCTTTGAGCAGATCGGTGAACTTCGGGCCGGCTTCGGCAGCAAGCTTGAAGGCGACATGGAAAAGCTGGCGGACATGGGGGTTGAAGTCCGGGCATGACTGTTCGTGGATGATCGCTCGGGAGAGGCGCGCGCCGTCCCAGGAAGCGATTTCCAACGCGGAAGGTAGTTGCGTGCGGTCGATATGCAGGACTGTGGCGTAGGGGGCGGTAACCTCGTCATAGCGGGCAATGGCATCGGCATAGATGCCCGCGGCCAAGGCTCTCCCCTCCTCCCCAGATCCCGCGATCGCGGCGATCTCCTCCAGCCAGGTCGTACCTGCCGTTTTGAGGTGGAGTCCGGTACCGTGCTTCTTCATCAGGCGGTTGATCACCGGATAGATGCTGAACTTGTCGCTACCCGAATGAATACTCAGCTTAAGCCCCTCGGGAAGTCCCAAAGCTGGCCCGGCCTGCTTGAGCACGATGAGATCATCCTCAAATTCGCGGGTGAAGTCGGCAATGGTTCCCTCGTAATCGACCCCCTTGTTGAACTGACCCGTGAATTTCGGGGCGATTGTGGCGACAGGCACCCCCTCGTCCGCCAGCATCGCGAGAATGAGGTAAAGTTCGGCCGGAGTCTGGGGAGCAGAGGCTTCATCGGTCGAGACCTCGACGGCAAACGAGCCCGCCGGCTTGCGGGTGGCGATGTGACGGTAGACCTCTCCGGCTTCCTGCATCGCGGCGAGGAACTTGCTGGCAGCGGCAGAGATTTCATTCCTGCCCCTCAGAATCGGCTTGGAGAGGCCGGGATAGTTGAGGGGTTCCCCGGCATGCTTCGCCACGAGACGCTCGACGGCGGCGGGATCGGGCTGCTTCCCGATCGAGTCAGCCACATCGATCGTGAAAAAGTCGGAAGCCTCCAGGAAGCGGTCGACGGTCTTCAGGTTGATATGATCGGCATCGACGAAGTAGGGGGCCTTCCATCCGAGTGCGGCCACGGCCTCGTCGGCCTCTTGACGCAGGGAGGAGGGCTCGGTGCCGATCAGATTGTGCTCGCGGTTGGACTTGTTCCAGACGGGCGACACTTCGATACCATGTGATCCTGCTTTCATAAGCGCTCGAAGCTGAGCCTTTCCTTGGTGACCGAAACGATCGCCGATACCGAAGGTGAATTTAGGGAGTTTCATAGATGGGCGCTGGTTGTGGTTAAGAAAGATGGTGAATCACGCAATCGCGGCAACGGGCCGGCAAAAGGCTCCGGAATGACCCGGGAAGTTGATTGGGAGTGCCCAGAACGGGAACCTTGGCCCGACCGTGAAAATCTCCTCCGGGAAGCGGAGGTCCTCGACCACCCAGAGACCGTTACCGAGCAGGATCTCGTGGGTGCGGGTATTCTCCGGATCTCGGCTGCCGCCGATCGAGTAATGGTCGATGCCGACGGCGCGTGCCTTGTGGTCCACGAGCCATTGAGCACCATCCGGCGCCAGGAAAGGGGAATGGTAATGCCACTCGTCGGAGGAGGCGCGGCGTTCACCCCAACCGGTAGCCAGGAGAACGATCCGATCCGCTAGGTCCCCCGCGAGACGTGAAGATAGGAGTTCCGCGCCGATCGCGCGGTCAGTGCCGGAATCGCGGAGATCGGCAAGTACTGCCTCCCCCACGAAGGATCCGAGAGGGATCTGGTCGATGGACTTGCCTCCGTCGATCTTGTGAAGTGGCGCGTCCAGATGGCTGCCAGTGTGGGTTGCCAGTGAGACCATCTCCATGTGCCAGTTGTCCTTGGC
>CAIZIQ010000004.1 GCA_903933015.1 uncultured Spartobacteria bacterium
AGGAGGCTCCTAGTTCCGCGATCAACTCCTCCTTTGAGTATCGCTCTGATCCGAACTTCACCGGCAGGGTGATTCCCTCCCGGTCGAGCCGGGAGGAATGACCCGTGGAGTGGGTCATCTCATGGAAGAGGGTCTGGTAGTAGGCCTCGCTGCTGCGGAAGGTCTTTTGGGCCGGCATCCGGATCGTATCCTCAGCCGGGGAGTAGGCAGCCACAAATCCGGTGTGATAGATAGGACAAGTCTTAGACTCTTCAACGATTTTAGCGGCCTTTTCGAGTGGCTGCATGGGGTTTTGGACGATCGCCTGAACCGGGGGTTCGATCCCCTCCGTCTGATCAAGGTTGAAGGCATTACTCCAGCGGATGAAGGGGATCCGGGTGGGGCGTCCATTGCTCCCCAAGATCATGTTCCCGCTGTCATCCCGTTTCTCGAAGAGCTTGTAGTAGATGAGCGGGGTGGCTTTCTCACCCTTCTTGATATTTCCACCAAGGTCGTGTGCCTGCTTGAAGGTCAGCCAGTAGGGGGACTGGAACTCGCTTCCTCCCAGAATGAGGGAATTGATCCCTCGGTAGGGTTTTTTGGAGACGATGTTCTGGACGCCCGCCCACGGCTTCTGCCACGGCACGGTTCCTTTCTTGAGCTGGTCGATGAACCGCTCGGTGATGATTTCGTAGATGTCCTTGCTCACAGGATCACCTCCTCGCGTGCATGCACCAGGTGGATGATCGCTTCACGTTCGGAGAGACCGAAGCGGCGCCCCACAGCTGTGGGAAGGTCTTCTCCCTCAAAGTTGCCGGTAAAGAGCGCCGTGTCCTCGGGGGGAGTCCCACGATCCACCTGACTGAAGAAATAATCTTCAAGGATCAGGGGATAGAAGTCTTCTGGTTCGAGATGGACCATGGTTCAGACCCCTTGGCGATGGCCCAGGGTATTGATGATCTTTCCGAGGTCTTCCTTGCTCACTGGAACGGGTGAGACGCTCAAACCTGGGTCTACCCTTCCGAAGGCATCACAAACCCAGCAGTCGGCCACGTAGGCTTCGGGAGGGGTGTTCTTGGATGCCAGCGTGAAGCAGTCAAAACGCGAGTTGGATGCCGAGGAGTGGGGAATCCCTCCCTTGGCGCGATAAATCGCTCCGTGGATGAAGTTGGGGAGGGATTCCTCCATGGTTACCTCCAGTTGATTGCGTGGCTGAAGTTGAGGACGAGTTCCTCAACCTCGCTCTCGGTGTAGTGGAGGGAGAATGCGAGATCCTCCAGGTTCTCCCTGCCGACCAAGTCGGAACGGACGCAGTAGAGCACCACAGCGGCACGGAGTCCTTTCTCGGAGGCATCGTCCGCCTCGGCGACCCATTCAAAGGTTCTTCCGAGTACTTCGCAGATGCGCTCAATGCTATCGTCCCCTCCCTCCGGGAGGGGTTCGATGTGTTCAACAGGGTGCCGAGTATCGGCGTTGTGGATGTCGTTTTCGGGTGGTTGGGGTGTGTTCATCCCGGGCACGCTGAACGAAAAAAACGACCTTGGTGCTCCCGATTGGGAGCAACATTTTCTATGACGAGACAATGATCACCTTCAGGTCTTTTCAGCAGGGGGATAATTTTTCACCTTAGCAGGATGCTCAAAGGCGACAGATCCCAAAGCCATGCAAGAGTACGAGGGCCAAGAGAGGAACGTCTGGTAGCGCCATGCAGAGTCACCCCTCAAAAAAGGTAACAAAAGGTAACAGATTTTTGGCCACTGGGGCGCTGTGTGGCGCATTTGGTCCAGACGACCCGATCGACCGTAGAGCCTTTATTTATCGGCCTAAAAGAGTAATTTTGCTCTTTTAAAAAATGGTAGCGCGTACGGGATTCGAACCCGTGCGCCAGCCTTGAGAGGGCTGTGTCCTAACCGAC
>CAIZIQ010000005.1 GCA_903933015.1 uncultured Spartobacteria bacterium
AGGATGCGGAAACAGAGCTTGATGCGAGAAAACCCGAGAAAATCAGCAAGGATCTCAGGGTGTGAATGCTAGTCCCCTACAGGGAGGCGTAACACACCTTCCTGATTTCGTCGCCGCGTTTCAGCAAGTCGGCAAACTCCTGCTCTGTGATGAATCGATTGCGATTGGGCACGAATCCGAGGCTCTTCCATTCCGGTTTCCGTCCCACCAAATCCTCAAAGTCTTGTTCGATGAAGAAATCCTCATCCGCTTCCACCACTTCAAGTCGGGAAGGATCATCGGGAATTCCAACAAAGTGAACGGGTTTCTTGTCCTTGGGGATGCAGAGAATCTGGATGGCGATCCGGGGCTGGTCGGAATCATTTTTGGCCGTCCAGTGGATCAGTCCATCATCGAAAATCGTTGCCTCTCCTGCTTTGACATCCACGGGTTGAAGCCAACGGTCGATCAACTCCTGCTTGAAATCCTTGAAATACCCCGGCAAGGCAGGGCCTTCCACATGGGGAAGAATCTTATGGCTGCCGGGTACAAACTGGATGGTGCCGTTCTCCCGGTACGTGTCTTGCAGGGGACACCAGATGGTGACCGAGGTGTCTTCCAGATCCTGCAGGATAGGCCAATTCTGATGGATGGCGAAATCGCCCTTGTGAGGCGGTTTCACATAGAAGTTGGCGTTGATGATGCGGTAGTCCTGAAGGTATTTTTCGACGTAGGGCGTGAAGACTTTGGTAATCAGCGAATGGACCTGGCGCTTGTACTGCTTGTTGGTGTCGAGGAAAGAGCAGTGGTAGCTGATCTTGAATCTGTTCTTGTCGTTGTAGGCAAATTCATCCTCGGGGCGCATTTTGGACATCTCGTCCAGAATGTGCTGAATTTCATCCGGCGAGATCATCGGCACCTTGTTGTAACCGGCTTTAGCGAAGTGTCCCTCGAGGTGAGAGTCTCTGAAAATTTTTCTCATAAGTACAATATTGGGATTGTGGATGTCAGATATCACTCCGGTCTCTGATCTTTTCAACAGGAATCGTATTAACGAGTGCTAGAGAGTGTGGGCGGGGCCTTGGACGGATCATTCCTTCAAAACCACGGGAAGCGAGCGGAGTCCCCGGACCGCAGTGCTTCCAATCCAATCAAGTCGACCCAGGTTGCCCATCGCAAGGGGATCCGCGAGTTGGATCTCTCTGAATCTTTTCAGAAGATATTTAAAAACGACCCGTGCCTCCAACCTCGCAAGTTGAGCTCCCAGGCAGTAGTGGGAGCCATTTCCGAAGGCGAGGTGCTTGCTGCCCCGGCGCCCAATGTTGAATGCATTCGGGTTGGGGAAGACCCGCGGATCACGGTTGGCCGCACCGATCAGCGGAGCGACGAAACTTCCTCGAGGAATGACAGTACCAGAAAATTCCACGTCGTCGGTGGTTACCCGGAAAGTGCCTCGTGCCACAGGGCTCTCAAAGCGGAGCATCTCCTCGACGGCGCTGTCGATCAGATCCGGATTGCCACGGAGTTTTTCCATCTGTTCCGGGTTGCGCAGCAGGCAGAGCAGACCATTGCCGATCAGATTCACGGTTGTTTCGTGTCCCGCGATCATCAGCAATACGGACGAGCCGACCAACTCATCGCCGGAAAGGGCTGGCCCCTCCTGAAACGCAGGAGCAGTCTTGGCAAGATGAGGGCAGACAGCCGACGTTCCCGCACGGAAATGCTCGGCAAAATACATCTTTAACCCCGCGACTGCAGATCCAAGGGCTTGTTGCCCCTCGGCAATGGGGCTTCCATCCCCGCCGGTAGGCGGAACGGTCGCGGCCGACCACTCGCCGAGCTGTGCCCTGTTCTCGGACGGTACGGAGAGGATCTCGGAGATCACC
>CAIZIQ010000006.1 GCA_903933015.1 uncultured Spartobacteria bacterium
CGATCCCACCTTCACTCTTCAGCCAGCCGTTGCGCTTCGCATGGAGGTCGAAAAGGTGCTTGGAGTAGCCGTAGGCATTCAGGGGTCGGAGGGTCTCAAGATGGCCGATACCGTCATCCATCCCCTGGGCGCCGTCGCCATAGGTGGCGGCGGAGCTGGCGTAGACGAAGCGAATGCCTCGCTGGAGGGACCACTGGGCGAGGCGCTTGGTGTAGCCGAAGTTATTCTCCATGAGGTAACCGGCGTCGCTCTCGGTCGTCGCGGAGCAGGCGCCGAGATGGAAGATGGTCCGGATCGAGTCAAGGCTCTCAGGCTCGCACTCGAGGCGGTCGAGGAAAGCATCCGCCTGGATGTAATCGTCAAAGCGGAGCGGGGAGAGATTCTTCCATTTCGCATCCTTGCCGAGCACGTCGGTGACGAGGATGTCCTCCTGACCGCGCTGGTTGAGGGCATGGATGAGGGCGCTTCCGATGAGGCCGGCGCCTCCGGTGACAAGGATGGATGAGGGCATGGTCTGTGGTTTGAAATTCCCGATCCGCCCCGGAGCATCCCGAAAGTGCTTGGGATGGATCCGTGGCATGGTCAAGAATCGTGTCCAGCATGGAGATCTCTCATCACCGATGGCAACAAGATCTTGGAGCGACCTCCGGGAGAGCATTCCTGCGTTTGACACTTCTGGGCATTTCCCTTCTCTCCATTTCCCTGCGTGTGCCCTCGGCCCATGCCGAACAGCCCCCTGGGACGAATGCTCCGTCCCAGACCTTTGCCGTCGCATTGCCCGAGTTGGATGGGCCGGTGACGATGGGAATCTTCTCCTCGAAAGGGGATCTCGTGCGACTTCTCTACCGGGATGCCCCCGTTGACTCCATCCCTGCGGGACTCAATGGTCTGATCATGACCTGGGACGGAAAGAATGGCTCGGGTCAAGCGGCTCCTGCCGGAACCTACAAGGCACGGGGTCTGGTTCATGGTGCGGTTTCGGTTTCCACCATGCCTTTCCGTGACAAAAACTGGCTTCTCCCCGTGGTTTCATCAGGTCCTTCTGGCCCCCTGGGAGACACGAATGCAGAGCCTGCGAGCAAAGATTCCGGGGGCGGTGTTTGCACAAACCGGATCATGATTCCAGCGGCCAAGGATGAGCTTCTTTCATCGCAACCGATGATCGCGATCGTGGCAACACCCCTCGATAAATTCGTGCAGATTTCAGCAGGTGGCCTCCCTCTGGTGGAGGTTCCCATTGCCCAAAATACCGCACCTGTATCGGCCACCCTCTCCCCTGGGCTGGATCCGGGAACCGCAGTGATCACGATCGGAACCGGCAAGGAAAGCACCTCCTGCACGATCTCGGGACTTGACCATCTGGTTCCCCTCGAGGCGGGAACGCTGGAAATTCCTCCGGATGCTTTTCATCCTGCCCCTCTTGGGAAAGAATCCCGCCGATGATTCAGCCGCAGTTCTCTTATCGCTGGCAACGGAGGTGCATCCTGCACTCCGTATCCTGTGTGCTGACTGCACTGCTACTGCTGGGCATTTGCAAGGCCCAGCAGGCGGCACCGAGGAATATCCAAATTCCCTATTCCATGAGCTGGGGCGATGCCGTCGAAAAGGTCCGGGGAATGATCAGCTCTGTTCAAGCCAAGGAAATATCCTGCACGGAAAAATCACCCGGCAAGGTTGTGCTGGAAGCCGGCGGCCTGGGAATCGGCGATCCACTTCTCAAAAAAACCCTTTTCACCTTCAAGGATGGCTCCCTGATCAGTGTGGAGCTGCAGTACGGGGATTCCACCTGGGATGCCGAGAAGACGCTCGATTTTTTTGACCGCACACGGCGCAGGATCGACGAGCGCTACGGCACCGGAACGCTGATCGTCAACAAGGTGAAGGAGCATCCCGGGGATAATGTGCCGAAAGACATGACCTATACCCTCATCATCTATCAGTGGAACCAACCCTCAGTTTCATTGGAGCTGAACTTCTACAGCGTCGAAGATGGCGACAAATCGTTGCGCCTCGTTTCGCTGAACTACAAAATTCCCTGAAAAGCGGGAACTTCTCCCCTGTCACGAATAGAATTCTATTCAAGGCCAACGCAACTGGTGATGGCACC
>CAIZIQ010000007.1 GCA_903933015.1 uncultured Spartobacteria bacterium
ATAAAACTCCCCGTCGATCATCGCCGCCTCACCCCCATGAAGGGGTTCCTGCTGATCCAGTCGGACGCGCAGGCCGTCCACATAGGCATAACGGCTACCGGCGCAGAGAGCGATGGTTCCCTGGATCTTGGCGAGAGCCGAAGCCTGAGCTGAACGGGTATAGGGAAGTCCCTGATCCTGAGGGGGAACCGGAATCACCACATCTTTGCTCGGGACTGAATCGGCGGCGTGGAGGGAGAGAAGCGCTAGAAAGTAGGTCGTGGTGAGAATCAGTTTTTTCATGCTCTGGGAGTTCTTAATGCTCCCAAAAACAAAAGGTACGGCAAGTATTTTCATAGATATTCAATAAATATTGAAAATTTTTGAATTTTATCCATAACCTCACGCTCCGATGGCTGCCTTCTCAGACAAAAGCAAAAAAAACCATCCGACGCTGGCTGACATCGCCCGTCTGGCAGGATGCTCTGTCGGCACGGTCTCGGGAATTCTCAATCGAAAGGGCTCCCACGCACCCGCCATGATAGCCCGGGTGATGGAGGCAGTTCGGGCGACAGGGTTTATTCCGAGGAAAAAATCCTCACCTGAGATGGGGCCTACTGGGAGCCAGTTTGCGCTGTTTTTCCCCGAGGACGATGCTCCCGGCACAGCACGTGCAACCTTTCTCGGGATCTCGATGACACGCGGTGCCGAGGAGGTTCTGGCAGGCGCACGACACCATCTGCTCACCGCCGAATCACGATCGGACGGCTCGGTTCCTGCATTGATCACCAAGGGTCAGGCTGACGGCGTCATCCTCCGGGGGGCCAATTACCCGCGGGCCTTCCTGGAATCCCTGCGTGGTATTCCCTGCGTCTGGGCCTTCGGCGTCCACACCCCGCCTCTCGATATGGATCTTGTCTCGGTGGACAACGTTCGCCTAGGCGTTCTCGCCGCAGATCGCTTTGCCGAGTCAGGAGTAGGAGATGTGGTCATCATGAACCGCCTGAATGAGGATAACCTCGAGATTCTGATCCGAGTCCTCTCCTGCGAGCATGCACTGCGTCAGCGTGGCATCTCCGTTTCACGCCTCGCTATGGAATCGTCAACAATTGAACCCCCAGCAAACATGTTTTCAGGAAAGAGACATACGGGGCTTTTTATTCCGGGACATGATACCGATGTGCTGAAAGTCTGTGGCTTTCTGCATGCTCAGGGTCTCATGGAAAAGACAGAGTTCCTGGGCACCGTCGCAGACCACAAGAGGGTGCTCGCCTCCTACCCCGACACTCGCCTGATCCGTATCGATCCCGAAGCTGTGGGACGTGCAGCCGCCAACCAACTCCTCTGGCGGCTCGAGAATCTCCATGCACCCCCGCAGACCGTTCTCGTCCGCGCAATCGGTTAAACTTCTTCGCCCATGCATCACTCCGACAATCTCGACGGGACCTTCACTAACCCTCTGATCTGGTCTGACTATCCCGATCCCGACATCATCCGCGTCGGGGAAGACTTCTACATGGCCAGTTCTTCCTTCACGGACGCGCCGGGTATCCCGATCTGCCATTCACGCGATTTGGTGAACTGGAAGGTGATTGGTCATGTCTATGATCGCCTTCCGGAGTCGAACCCCGCCTATTCCATGAAGGAGGGCAAGGTGGCCTATCGTGGCGGAAGCTGGGCTCCA
>CAIZIQ010000008.1 GCA_903933015.1 uncultured Spartobacteria bacterium
ATGGACATGCCTCCCTCTTGGGTAAGGCAAGAAGCCCTCCCCTTCAAGCCGAGTTCGAGTCTATGAACAACTTATCCTTGAATCCCCAATTACTGGCAGGAACAGGGATCAACTAAATCCGTAGTAACGCCAGTATTTTGGCCGGGACTACCGCAGCTCTTAGAGTTGTGATTGCACCGCGATTTGGGATGCAGCGCAAGGCACGAGAACGAAGCGATATGTACTGATACCGCGAGCGAGCAGCAACACGGCGATGCGCCCAAGGCGCAAGCAATCAGGCTTTTTCGACTTGCCAGTACTCCAACTCCACGGGCGTATCGCGCCCGAAGATGCTCACACTGACGCGGAGTTTGCCACGCTCGGGGTCGACTTCCTCGACGATACCCTGCTGGTTCTGGAACGGACCATCGGCAACCTTCACCTTGTCGCCGACCTCGTAAATGATCTTGGCGGTGACGGTATCCTCACGCTCTTTCATCTGGGCGAGCATGCCGTCGACCTCCTTCTTGCGCATCGGAATGGGCTTGTCTTTGGTGCCGGCGAACCCGATGACGCCTGTGGTGTCCTTGATGAAGTACCAGGTCTTGTCGATAAGTTCGTTGTTCTCATCGAGGAGATGCATGTTGACGATGAGGTATCCGGGAAAAAACTTGCGCGTGGTCTCGGTCTTTTTGCCGCGCTTGATCTCCTGCACTCGCTCGGTCGGAATGAGTACCTCGAAGACATGATCACCGAGTTCCTCGGTAGCGATCCTCTTGACGATATTGTCGTGGACTTTCTTTTCCTGTCCGGAGAGGACATGAACGACGAACCACTGGTCTTTCGGGGCGAGTGCCATGATAAAAATTTGGGGAAAACTAGGGACGGGTCAGGAACCCGACCACATTGATGGTGATGAAATCAAAAAAGGAGATGTAGCCGCCGACAAGCAGCATGGCGATGAGTACGACCAAGGTGGAATCCCAGAGCTCCTTATACTTCCGGAATCCGCGTTCGCTATCGTCCCACGGCCACTGCACCTTCGCCAATTCCGCGCGGACCTCGCTGATGTAGGAGCCGATTTTATTTGCCATAAAAGTGTACGGAAAGACGAAGAATGCAGAGCAGGCCAGGAGGGACTCGAACCCCCAACAAACGGTTTTGGAGACCGCTACTCTACCAATTGAGCTACTGGCCTAGGCTATGTGGGTACTAGCGATGTGTGTTAGTCGAGGATCTCGGAGACACGACCCGCACCGACGGTGCGTCCACCTTCGCGGATAGCGAAGCGGATGGTCTTCTCCATGGCGATCGGGCTGCCGAGTTCGACCTCGATGGCGACGTTGTCGCCGGGCATCACCATCTCGACTCCCTCGGGGAGCTTGACGGCGCCAGTGACATCGGTCGTACGGAAGTAGAACTGAGGGCGGTAGTTCGTGAAGAACGGGGTATGACGACCGCCTTCTTCCTTGCTGAGCACGTAGATCTCGGCCTTGAACTTCTTGTGGGGCTTGATGGATCCGACCTTGGCGATGACCTGGCCACGCTCGATGTCTTCCTTCTTCACACCACGGAGAAGAATTCCGACGTTGTCACCTGCTTCTGCGGTGTCGAGGAGCTTACGGAACATTTCGATGTCGGTAACGGTGGTCTTCTGGGTGTCGCGGAGACCAACGATCTCGACTTCCTCACCCTTCTTCAGGATACCACGCTCGACACGGCCGGTGGCGACGGTGCCACGACCTTCGATGTTGAACACGTCCTCAACGGGGAGGAGGAAAGGCTGATCCTTCGGACGCTCGGGCATCGGGATGTAGGAATCGACGGCTTCGATGAGCGCGAGGATGTTCTTCTCCTGCTCGGCATCTCCCTCGAGGGCCTTCTTGGCGCTACCCTTGACGATGGGAATCTCGTCACCGGGGAAGTCGTAGCTCTTGAGGAGATCGCGGATTTCCATCTCAACGAGGTCGAGGAGCTCCGGATCATCAACGAGATCGACCTTGTTCATGAAAACAACGATGGAAGGCACGCCGACCTGACGGGCAAGCAGGATGTGCTCGCGGGTCTGGGGCATCGGGCCGTCAGCCGCGCTGACAACGAGGATGGCTCCGTCCATCTGGGCGGCACCGGTGATCATGTTCTTCACATAATCGGCGTGTCCCGGGCAGTCGACGTGGGCGTAGTGGCGCTTGTCGCTCTCGTACTCGACGTGAGCGGTGGAAATGGTGATACCGCGGGCCTTTTCCTCGGGGGCCGCATCGATCTGATCGTAGGCGCGGGCCTGAGCTTTGCCGGTCTTGGCCAGCACGGTGGTGATGGCGGCGGTGAGGGTGGTCTTGCCGTGATCCACGTGTCCGATCGTTCCGATGTTCACGTGGTCTTTTTCGCGTTTGAATGCTTCTTTAGCCATGGTGGTGGGTTGTGCTGGTGGTTGTTTTTTGTTTTGGTGATTCGTTCTTCTGGAGCCCATGACCGGGATTGAACCGGTGACCTCGTCCTTACCAAGGACGTGCTCTACCAACTGAGCTACATGGGCCTGAACGGTCCGAAGACCGTGCAAGTTTGAAAGAACAGTGACCCGGACTGGCCAGGTCGATTCCGCGGATTCCTTGAAAGCTCCAACCGAAGCGGCATCCGTTTCGTAGGGACGCGACGCGACGATGCTTTCCTGAAAAAAGCGGACAGAAAGAATGATTCGCCGGAGTTCTTCTGTCAAAAGCAATTTTACAGGCAATTTTAGGGGTGCCTACCCCCGCAGGCCTGTTGCATGATCCGGATATGAATAAAAGCGAGCATCCCGACTTTCTGGACGTGTCCTCGTTCCGCCGTGATTACCTGAATTCGGAACTCCGACGCGCAGATCTCTGTGAGGATCCGCTGGAGCAGTTCCACAAGTGGCTCGACGAGGCGGCCGCCTGTCCTGAAATTCAGGAACCAACCGCCATGGTTCTCTCCACGGCTTCGGCTGAGGGAGCGGTCTCCTCACGTGTCGTCCTGCTCAAAGGGTATGGCCCAACCGGTTTTAGGTTCTTCACCAATTCAGGAAGTCGTAAAGCCACGCAGATCGCCTCGAATGCCTCGGTCTCACTACTCTTCTACTGGGAAGCCCTGGAGCGGCAGATCCAAATCAATGGAAAAGCAACCCCCCTCCCCCGTGCGGAAACGGAGTCCTACTTTGCGAAGCGTCCCCGAGGCAGCAGGATCGGTGCCTGGGCATCGCGGCAGAGCGCGGTGATTCCGAACCGTGAACTTCTCGACCGCCGTGCGGCTGAACTTGAGCAGCAGTTCGAGGGAGAGGAGATACCCACCCCGGAGTTCTGGAGTGGATATGTCGTGGCACCGGCAAGCATTGAATTCTGGCAAGGGCGCTCCAACCGCCTCCACGATCGCTTCCGCTACGAGCGCATTGGTGGGGATTGGCGCATCGATCGCCTGAGTCCGTAATGGGGGTTTTCCTCCCTCTTTTTCCTATTCAGCCATAATGCACCCTCATTTTCCCAAAGGCATCCGCTTCCTCTGGCGCCTTCTGAGTGAGACCCTGATGATCTATACGCGCATCGGCGCGGAACAGAGCGCGGCCTCCTTTGCCTATTATACCCTCTTTTCGTTGGTTCCCCTGATCACGCTTCTCCTCACGCTGGGCTCTTATTTCTTTCCTGGCGACGCGGCAAACGCTGCCATTCACCGCTTCGTTCCGTTGGGCGAGGAACAGCAAAAGCTGATCTGGAACATGGTGACGGGTCTGGAGACCAAGCGCGGCAGCGTCAGCATCGTCTCGATCCTGATCCTGACCTGGGCATCGCTTCGGTTCTTCCATGCTCTGGTACTCTCCATCAACCACGCATGGGGCACGCGGCGCCTCCCCTGGTGGCAGATGCCTGTCAAAAATCTGCTCATGATTCTGGCCATGTCCGGCGCGCTTCTCATCGGAACAATTGTTCCCGCAATCCTCCAAGGGGTGGCCCGGACTCTCCACTCGCTGGAGGCGCTGATCAGCATTCACTTTCCGCTATTCAACGTGGAGAGCGCCCTCGCTGTCGTCGACTTCAGCCGCTACGTGGGAGGCACGCTGGTATTGTTCTACTCATTTGCAATCCTTTACATGCTGGCTCCGAGGCATAAGACGAAATTTTCCGAAATATGGATGCCCGCGCTGCTCGTCTCGGTACTGCTCCAGGTGGGACAAGCCTTCTTCGTGAACATCGTCCCGAAGCTCATCAACTACAGCGCCATCTACGGAGCAATGGGAAGCATGATGTTCCTGCTCCTCTGGGTCTACATTGCCGGCAGCATCATCATCGGCGGAGGATGCCTCTGTGCGGCACTCTCACACCTCCGGGGACACGCCTACATCAATCACAGCCAGATCGGAGCCCATCACGAAGGAACGGATCATCCGGAGCCGTAGCCTTCGCAGTGTGACGGCGGAGGCAAAGTGAAAAATGAAATGAGGAAAGGGGCTACACCAACTCCTCCCCCCCCAACCCCTCAAGCCCTTGCCACCCTTACTATCACTTGAACTCCCCTACTCCAACCAGTCGAGGATGTTGAAGTTGGCAGAGATGAGTGCGGCCACGAGAGCCAGACCACCGAGAATGTGTCCGATGATCACGACGGGCAGCACAACCAGAAGCCAGCGGCCCAGAGCATTCTCAAAGGCTGCATATTTCTGAGAGGGTTCGGCAGGTAGCGGAAATTTATCCATAGCAATAAAGTCCAAGTAGCGGGTGCCGGGCATCGTGTCAACGACGAGGGGCCCGACCCTTGCGCGGTGCGGCGGTTTTCTTTCCACCGAGACGCCTCTGCGGCTTGTGTGATGGAGCACGACGGGGCCGAGGAATGGCCTTCACGGGCGGACGTTTTGGCTTTTTCTCCACGAGCACCTCTTCCTCCTGCCCGGGAATCACCGATGTTACGGCAAGACGGCCTACCTTTTTACGATCCTGAACTTCACGCGTCTCACGCCCCTTCATCCGCAGTCGGATCGGAAGCCCTGGGTATGGCCAGCGCTCCCGGAATTGATTGAAAAGATATTCACGGTAGGCATCGGTGATCAGGTCGGCATCGTTGACGAAGAGTAGAAACTCCGGCGGGTAGAAGGGTCGGGAGACCTCGGGGACAACCTGGGTGGCGTAGAGCAGCTTGAAGCGTTTACCCGATTTGGAGGGTGGCGGATGCTGCTCAAAAACATCGCGGAAGAAGCGGTTCAGTTCGCCCGTCGGGATGCGTGTTTCGGCCTCCTTGCGAACGCTCTTGAGCGCGGTAAAGATTCGACTGAATCCCTGGCCCGTTTTGGCCGAGATACAGACCACCGGGGCGTAATCGAGGAAGAAGAGATCCTTGCGAATGACCTCAGACTGCTCTCCCTGCGAGGCACGCCCTCCATCCTCCTTGCGGACGAGGTCCCATTTGTTGAGCAGGATGATGCAGGCCTTCTGCGACTGCTGAAGCATTCCGGCGATACGCTTGTCCTGGGACGTGACGCCACTCTCTCCGTCGATCACCAGCAACCCTGCATCGGCACGGCGAATCGCCTCCTCGGAACGCATGGCGCTGAAGATCTCGACCGAGGTGTCCGGACGGGAGCGGTGACGCAGTCCTGCGGTATCCACGAGCACGTACGGTTCACCGCCGAGATCGCAGTGCACATCCAGAGCATCACGCGTGGTGCCTGCGATATTGCTCACGATGCTCCGCTCCTCGCCCAGAAGACGGTTGAGCAGGGAGGACTTCCCGACATTGGGGCGGCCGACGATCGCCAACCGTGGAGAGGAGATTTCCTCTGAGAATTCCTCTCCATCCAGGCCGCCCAGTTTCTCAGCGATCTTGGCAAGCAAGTCATGTGTCCCCCGGCCATGGGCCGCACTGATCGTGAGAACCTCGGAAAATCCTAGTTCATAAAAATCAGACGCCAGCGACTCATGCATCTCCTGATCGATCTTGTTAATGATCAGTATCAGGGGACGCCCACCGCTGCGGAGCATATGGGTCAATTCACGGTCCAGAGGCGTGAGACCGGCACGGCCGTCGACGACGAATAACAGGAGGTCGGCACTCGCTATAGCCGCTTGGGCCGCGGTATGCGTGGCCTGCGCAAAGTCGGGATCCGGGGCATCGCCAATACCGCCGGTATCGATGATCTCAAATGGGACCGGGCCGGTCTTGCAGATGCCGGCAAGACGATCCCGGGTGACTCCCGGTTGGTCATGGACAATGGCAACGCGGCGTCCCATAAGCCTGTTGAAAAGTGATGATTTACCCACGTTGGGGCGACCGACAATGGCAACGCGTCTCATGAAAGTTTTTGGGAAAGGTAAGATTGCCTGAACTCAGTCCGAGGTGGATTCGGATGGTGGCACAGGCCGAGTATGTCCCCCATCATGGAGTTGCGCGATTCCTTTGGCAACATAACCGAATCCGCTCAGGAGAGTGATGATTCCCGAGATCCAGACGATGGGAGCGCAGTGACTCCACTGGAGCATCACGACCGCAATCGTCACCATCTGGAAAAAGGTGGAGGCCTTTCCAAGAAAGGAAGGCCTCACCTCCAGATGATCATCAAGAAGCCGGAGGACGATGCAACCCATGACGATGATGACATCGCGTGCAATCACCAGCACCGGATACCAGACAGGAATCTCGTAAGGCCACTTGGTGACACTCAGGGTGATGATGGCCGTGAGCATCAGGCCCTTGTCGGCAATCGGATCGAGAATGGCACCAAGTCGGGATTTGAGATGATATCGACGGGCCAGCCAACCATCGATCCCATCACTTAGCGACGCGAGCAGGAAGACCCCGATCGTGGCCCAGCGCAGATGCTCGTCAGGGTGTCCGGAGGCCGCTGTCTTTCCGTAATAGATCGCCAACACAACAAAAACCGGAATTAACAGAATCCTCGCGATGGTTATCTGGTTGGGAATGGTCATCCTTCCGTCACAATCCGCGGCGAAAGGAAAAGCTAAAAGCCAAAAGTTAAGGGATGATTACCCGTGACCCGACCATCTAGCATAGGGACTATAACCCACGACATGAACCCATCACACGCGGACCCACGAAAACCGCTATCGCTTCCTGCCGCCAGGCGAGGGCATTCCAATCTGGTGTTGGGTCTGCTCCTTCTGCCCAAGATCCGAAGGAAGGATGCGTTTCTTTTTCATGACTTCTGCCGCCATATCGATGACATCGCAGACGATCCGAAAGACTCCACCGAACATAAACGCAGGTTACTGGATGCGTGGCTGAAAGCCCTGACACCAGGAAACGAAGATCTACTTCCGGTGAGTCTTCGGAAGATGATTCAGCGGCATCACCTGGACCTCCATCTTCTCCGTGAAATCGTGTGCGGCATGCTCATGGATACGGAGTTCGACCGCTACGGATCGTTCGGTGAATTGCAGGAATACTGCCTCCGTGTCGCCTCGGCAGTGGGTCTGATCTCCGCCAGCATCTTCGGAGCCTCCGGTGAAACTGTCGACCGCTACGCTGAGAGTCTCGGGATCGCTCTCCAACTGACCAATATCCTGCGAGATGTCGCGGAAGATGCTGGGGTTGGCAGGATTTACATACCCTTGGAAGATCTGCAACGATTCGAAGTGAAGGAAGAAGAGATCCTTCATTCGCGAGTCTCCCCGGAATTGACGCATCTTCTGAACTATCAGGCTGAACGTGCCGACTCATGGTTTGCCAAGGCCGAACTGGCCTGGTCGGAGATGAGCCCAAATCAACGGCGCCTCATGCGTCCCGCCCGCCTTATGAGCGCCATCTACCGCGACATCCTTCTCCAGATGCACCGCGAACGGTATGATGTCTTTGCAAAACGCTACCGGGTATCAGGCCTTAAGAAATTGCTAATTCTGCTTCGAGTCATGACTTCGGGAAACTGAGATGGAACCATTGATTTTTCCCATCATTCGGATCTCCATCGTCCCTGTAATTTTTTTATCCTATCCCCGGAATCCGTCCGCCCAGGCCTTGACGGAGGGATCCATCGTCACGAGATCGGGCCATCCGCGAGTGTAGCCCTCGCCGGGAATTTTCCTGGTCGCATCAAAGCCCATATGCCCACCCATGTTGGGAATGGTGGGAGCGTGGTCGAGACTATCGAGCGGGTTCTTCGTCAGGATGCTGTCACGCTGCGGATCGGTATTCGCCATCCAGCGGAACATTACCTCCGAGGTGTTCTGCACATCGCAGTCCTCGTCAACGACAACGATGTATTTTGCAAACATCATCTGCCCCATGCCCCAGAGTCCGTGCATGATCTTGAATGCCTGCCATGGGTACTGCTTCTTTATCGAGACAAAGACAAGGTTATGGAAGGTCCCCTCGGCCGGAAGCGCCATATCGACGATCTCGGGGAAGTTCATCTTAAAGATGGGCAGGAAGATCCGGACGCTCGCCTCCCCCATGTAGAAATCCTCCATCGGAGGAATGCCGACAATCGTGCAGGGATAGATCGCCTCCTTCCGGCGGGTGATCGCCGTGACATGGAAGACGGGATAGTCATCCACTGGCGTATAGAATCCCGTGTGGTCGCCGAAGGGCCCCTCGGGGCGGGACTCTCCCGGTTGGACATACCCCTCGATCACAAAGTCACTCTCGGCGGGAACCTCGAGCGGTTGCGTCACACACTTCACCAGGTCGACCGACTTTTTGCGGGCAAATCCGGCGAAGAGAATCTCATCGATGCCATCGGGTAGCGGAGCCGTGGCGGCCAGAGTGAAGGTGGGATCGCCGCCAAGACAGATGGCCACAGGCATTTTTTCCCCACGCTCGTAGTAGCGCTTTCCATGACGGGCACCGACCTTGTGAACCTGCCAGTGCATTCCGGTAGTCTGCCCATCGTAAATCTGAATGCGGTACATGCCGACATTACGCTCACCGGTGTCGGGATCCTTCGTATAGACCGTTGGCAGGGTAATGAAGCGTCCTCCATCCTGAGGCCAGCATTTCAGAATCGGGAGATGGTCGAGCGAAAAGGGTTCTCCCTCACTCCCCTCCCCCAGGCGATGAATGACTTCCTGACAGGGAGCATTCTTCACCATGCGAGGACGCGCATGGATCAGGTCAATGCCATTGCGGAGAAGTTTTAGCGCATCCTTGAAGCTCTTTGGTGGCTTCGCCTTCATCAGGAATTCCAACTGGGATGCAAGCTCATCGACCGATTCCAGACCGAGTGCCATAGCCATGCGGCGCTTTGAACCGAGGGCATTGATTGCCAGAGGAAACTCGGAAATCTTGCCGTTGATCGTCGGCTTCTCAAAGAGAAGGGCCTTTCCTCCCCCCGGAGACTTCATTTCACGATCCGCCAACTCCGTGATCTGCAACTCCGTCGCAACGGGTTCGGAAATGCGGCGCAACTCTCCGGCGTCTTCAAGGGCTTTCAGGAATGCTGCGTAGGATGGATAGGCCATGGCGTCGTTGGGAAGAGAATGAACGGCAACTGCACGAAAGTCACAAAAAAGATTGCCCCGCGAGAAAATGCGTAGAAGATAGTCGCCCCTCGGAGTTCTCCGAGAAATCCCTAGGAGTTGTAGCTCAATTGGTCAGAGCACCGCCCTGTCACGGCGGGGGTTGCGGGTTCGAGCCCCGTCAACTCCGGTGGGATTCCAAGAGGGTTGTTTCCCTCTTTTAGCCTCATAAATAAAGGCTCCACGGGCGAATGGATCTCTTCCGAGTTTCTGCGGAGAACCGTAATCCAAGGCTATGTCACCCTCCTCTTTACTTTCGATATCGATTGAGGTTCCTCGCCCGAATGTCTTTGGAACACTTTTAGGAGCAAGCCTTCTGGAGGCTTGCTCCCTTTCTTTTGTGAGGAACCGCTGGTTCGACAGTGGCTCCAAGGCATTAGATCACTTTAGCACTCAGTTCGAACCCGTTCCGATCAGGGGGGCGAGATGAGTCTGGAGATAGGACATTTTGACGGGGTCTGGAGTCTGCCAGTCACTCTGGAGGATGCCGCCGGTGTCGCCGCTGTCGGGATTGAGGCACCAGAAGGTCCAACTGATCCCCTTCTGCCCCACGGCGATTTCGCTCATTCCGCTGAGCAGGAAATCCCCATCCATGTAAGCGAGCAGATTCTTCATCCAGGTTTGATCGCTGACTGTCTGCAGCGTGCTGCCGAATTCCCCCACGAGCACCGGGGCCTGCTGGTTCTGGAAGATGTAGCCCCAGTAGGTGTTCCAGACGGAAGGAAGGTTGGCGGGGTAGTTGGGGGCCGAGAACCAGGTCTGATTGTAGACACTGGCAGGGTAGTCATGTGGGGAGTAGACCACCTGATTCGGCACATTGAGTGTCACTGGATAGGTTCCCGCTCCAGCCAGATTGCCCCCATCCCAGTAAGAGCCTCCGTTGTAGTTCTGGATCCCCTCCACGATAATGAGCAGATGGGGGTTGACCGCCAGGATGGCATTGCCGCAGCGTTCCGCGGCCTTGTTCCAGTCGGTGGAGGGTGAACTCGCCCCCCAGGTAGCGCTGCCCTTGGGCTCGTTCTTAAGATCGCAGCCTATCACGGTCGAATTGCCTGCATAGTGAGTAGCCAACTTGACCCAATCACTGATCCACTGGGCCTCGGTATAGTAGTTGTCACCTGGAAGGTACCAGAGGTCCTGCCCAGCATAGCCATCGGCCTTGGCTGAATGGCAGTCGAGATAGACCTTCAGACCTATCTGACCAGCATAGGCGATCACCTTGTCCATGCACTGCAGGGGAGTAAGCCCCTGTAGGTCGGGGTTGGCGGCAAAGTTGATGCTCGTAGTCGCAGCTCCCGGCGCCAGCATCTGCTGACTGAAGGGAATCCGTAGCGTGTTGAATCCCAGCGAAACAACCTGATCGAGGAAGGAGTGGTAGTCCCGCTGCCAGAGACCATGAACGATCTCGTTACTGGTCTCGAACCCGAACCAGTTGACTCCTCGGATCACCACATTGTTGCCGCTCATATCAACGATCTGGCTCCCCTTGGTGGAGAGATAACCTGTTGGAGAGACGGGGGAAGGATGTGGCGTCGGGCTTGGCGTCGCCGTGGGCGAAGGGGTGGCCGTCGGTGAAGGAGTCGGCGTGGGTGTCGGTGTAGGATTCGATCCGGATGAGGCCGTGAAGGTGAAGTCTGTTGGAGCAGCCCCGTTGGGCGAAGGACTTGCCGTGAAGCCAAAGGTCACGCTCGCACCCGGAGCGATCATGTTGTTCCAAGGAACCAAACTGGCATCAATCGTATTGGTGGAACCCGATTGAGAGACAAGATCCGCGCTCCAGATGGTGGAGATCACCGGTGCCATCTTGAAGGAAAGCTTCCAGTTGGACAGAGTCTGGGTGGAGGTATTGGTAATGACCACCTGACCGTTGAAGCCACCAGACCATTCGCTGGTCACCGAGAAGACAGCCGTGGCCTGAGGGAACACAGTGGTTACCGTGGTGCTTCCAGGTGTGGGTGAGGGTGTGGGCGACGGACTAGCCGTTGGAGCAGGAGTTGGGATCGGGGTAGCTGAGGGCTTCGGTGTGGCTGTAGGTACCGGAGTTGCGGTTGGAACAGGAACAGGCGTGGCTGAGGGCTTCGGCGTGGCCGTCGGGGCAGGTGTTGCGGTTGGAACGGGAACAGGCGTAGCTGAAGGCTTCGGCGTGGCCGTCGGGGCCGGAGTCGGTGATGGCGATGGGTTGGAACCGCTAGTGGTGAGGATGAAGTTTGTCGGTGGGGATGTCAGGGCGCTTGGAGCCCCCATGAATCCGAAGGAAGCGCTGCCCCCAACGGGAATCGAGTTTTGCCAGGTGTAGGCGGCGGCGTTGAAGCTGAAGTTTGTTCCGGCATGGCTGATCAGACTCGCATTCCAGATGTTTACGATCTGACCCGGCATGGAGAAAGAGAGGCCCCAGTTGGTCAGGGTCTGACTCGAAGTGTTCTGGATGGTGACATTTCCCTGATAGCCTCCCGAATAGGGGTTCGTCACCGTGAAGGTCACGGTAGCCTGGGGCAACTTGACCACCGTGTTCCCGGGCGAGGAGCTTTGTGCCGAGGCAACCAAGGCGGTGAGTGAAATGATTGCTAGTGTGTGTAGGATGGTTCTCATGTCGTCCATCTGACACCTCAAAAGTCGCGATTCCAGCGACTCTCTTGGAATCGGGCCAAAAACTCGTTCAGTCGGGCATTTTCATCAGCTCACGCGTTGACCGCCCCACCATTTTCACGGAGCGTACAGGCATGCTTTACCGGCTAAACCTATCGGGGGAGAGGCGTTTGGGATTTTGGTTTTTCATGGTGCCGCTGTGCTGCTTCCTGGGATTCATCTCATTCAGTTCCCGCCTCTATTTTGGAGAACCCCTGCTTCGTTCCGTAGTCATTGGGCTTTCAACGGCTCTCATCTCGATACTGCTCGGCAGCCTCTTACGCTCCATCTACCACAAGCATCTGGGCGGTTCGGCTCGCAGCGCGAAGAACATTCTCAAAATTGCCCTTTTTTCATTCGCTGCTGCACTGCTGCACGCCAGCGCCATCGGTTGCGTCTCGGTTATCCTGAATCGACTGACCATCACCCACTGGCACTTCATCACCTGGAGCATTCACGAGCGGTTTTACCTTCTTATCATCATCATCTGGCCCATGTATTTCGGTTGGAGCCTTGGTTATTTCTGGATCAGGGCCGAACTCCAGATTCTAGAGCATCAGAGAATCGGCGCCCAAGCCACGGCGGAGGCTCATCGGAGGGAGCTACAGCTTCTCCGTTTCCAACTTGATCCCCATTTTCTGTTCAACACGCTTAACGGAATCATCACCGAGATCCACTCGGATCCCGAGGCCGCGGTGGAGATGGTGACCGAACTCTCCTCCTACCTGAAGTATTCGCTCGATCATCGGGACCAGATGATCACACGTCTCTCCTCAGAACTGGATGCAACGGAAGCCTACCTAAGAATCCAGAAGGCACGTTTCGGGGAGCGACTCGAAACGACGATCGAGGCTTCCCAGTATGCCCGGATCAGGAGCGTCCCCAGTTTTTTACTGCAGCCCCTGGTAGAAAACGCCTTCAAACACGGTTTTTCCACTGCTGCACCAACATGGAAACTTGAAATCAAAGCCGATACCAAGGGCGATCACTTGGTCATCAAAGTCCGAAATCAGGGCAAGCTGACTCACTCGCCTAAAGTTTTCGGAGTCGGGCTGGAAAGCATCATTGGCCGATTGGAAATCCATTATCCCGGCAGGAACAGCTTTACTATCGAACAGGAGGGTGACTTCGTAACGGCCACGCTCGATCTGCAAAACGAACCATGCAACGAGTAGTCATCATCGACGACGAGCCACTGGCCAGAAAAGGCCTCCGGCGACTTCTCGCTAGGCATCCCTCGTTCAAAATCGTCGGGGAGGCCGACAGCGGGACCAGCGGGGCAATACTGATCCGAAAGGAAAAACCGGATGCCGTCTTTCTGGATGTCGAGATGCCTGGCTCCACAGGATTTCAAATGCTCTCCGAACTCGACCCCCGACCAAGAGTCGTGATCGTGACCGCCCATGCGAAACATGCCATGCACGCCTTTGACATTGAAGCGGTGGATTACCTTCACAAGCCCGTCACCCCCGCCCGATTCGACCAAGCCATACGGCGACTTCAAAACCATAAACAGGGATCGGCAGCACTTTCCGATCAACCATATTCAAAAACCGACAAGATCTGCCTGAGGACCCCCGAGCGCACCATCGTGGCTGCCATTAATTCCATACCCCTTCTGCTCGCGGAAAGTGACTTCACCAGATTCCACTTCACGGGGCACCCACCTCTGATGATCTGCCATCCCTTGGGCGATTATGAAAAACTGCTCCCCTCCCCGCCTTTCCTTAGAATCGACCGCTCCCACATTGTTAATCTCGACCTGATTGTAAGGTTGGACAGAAGTTCCCGCGATGAGGCCGTTCTGATCCTAGAAGGAGTAACAGAGGGGGTCCCTCTGGGCCGAACCGCACAACAGCGACTCAAGAGCTACCTTACCTGAACTTAGGAGAAACTCCGATTGGAGACCCTCTGCCGTGCTATTCTAGGGAGCGACCAGTACCGTTACTTGGCAGGGCGTGTCATGGACACCAGGACAGTTCAGTACAGGAGTTCCATTCATGCCGAGCATAGAGCCCATGTAGGCTGCCGGGATTCCCTCCATCAGAACGGAGGTACTGCCGAGCAGGGGCATCGCTGGCCCCATAACCTCCTCGGAAACCAATCCTCCAAGTTCCCCTGTGTCATCACCCTGGGAGAGCATGATAATGGTCGCCATGGTGGCGGCAGGAAAGCCACTAACCAAGACCGTGTCCGCCAGCAGCCCGGGATCGGCATCGGAAAAATCCACCATGTTCGGATAAGGAATCGGAACTACCGCCGGACCGACAATCGTCTTACAGACATCGGGAAACCCCATGCCTGCCCCCGATGGAGAGTTGGTTGCGCAACAACACATGGCTATTTTTTAGATGCGAGTGTCGATGTCATCAATGATGGACTTTGCCGCGCACTGGGATCATGGCAGTGGTGGCGGCTTCCATGACTCGGCATGGTAGAGATCAAGGTCCGTCTTTTTGACCTTTTCGATATTGGCCATCGAGAAGTCGGCTCTATCAGCCCTGATTGCGTGCAAGTTGGCTCGAACCAGATCGGCGCCGCGGAAGTTGGCTTCGGTCAGATCTGCATTCGAGAAGTTCGCGAAGGGAAGTGATGCACCGGTAAAGGAAGCCCCCGCTGCCCTGGCCTTCACCCAGGTTGACTTCTCCAGTTTTGAAGCGTTGAAGTTGGCTTTTTCAAGAGACGCACTCATGAATGCCGACCTGCTCATGGTCGCGTGACTGCAGTCAACTCCATCAAGGTTCGCTTCCGAGAAGTTAGCAGCCTCCGCCGTACACCCTGTGAGCCTGGTACCAGAAAGATTTGCCCCCTTGAAATTGCAGAAGGAGAGGTTCGATCCCGACAGGTCCGATCCCGACAGGTCGGAGCGCTGCAATTTGGATCCCTCAAAAACCATTCCCTTGAGATCCCTCCCGTGGAGATTGGCATCCCAAAGGACGCACTTTCGGAAGGTGTTCCCAGCCAAAGTAATATCCTCGAATCGAAACTTCATCAGAATAGTCGAAACAAAAGCCGTCCCGCTAAAATCAGTCTTCATAACAATAGCCGACTTGAAATTACACCGGGTGATCGTTGCTTTCGAAAAGTTGGCCTTTTCAAGATTTGCTTTAAAGAAGTTACCGTTCCTGAGATCTGAATCAGACAGGTTGGCGTTCTTCAGATTGCACTCGATGAAATCGGTCCCATGCAACGTAGTCTTGGAGAGGTTTGAAGACTCAAAGTTACAGTTCCAGAACCTGCATTCGGAAAGGTCCCGAGACCTAAAGTCTCCTCCTTTAAAGTCATGATTCCTGAACTTTGTCCCTTTCAAATTGGAATCGTTCAACTGATCCATCTTGTAGATTGCATCGCTCAGGTTTGAGCGACTCAGATCAACACGATCGAGGGATGCGTCCGTGAGATCAATTTTTCTCAGGTCTGTTCGGACTAGGGATGTATTGACCAACTTTGCCCCCGTGAGATTTGCGGAGAACAATCTGGCTCTATCAAATTTTGAATTAGAGAGGTCCGCCTCCTTCAGGTTTGCCCCAGATAAATTAGCGCGAAAAAAAGTGCACTCTGTCAGTTTGGCCCCGGTGAGATTCGTGTTTTGAAGAAGGGCTCCCTCCAGGGTGAACCCAGACAGATCGACCCCCGACAAATCCGAACTTTGGAGATTCAGGTTTTTGGAAACTTTGGGCAGAAGGCATCCCCCCTTGATATCACATCGGTTGATGAGCATGGATTGAATAGAGACCGTAGCAAGGTCAGCTTCCTGAAGATTGGAATCGATGAATCGCATCGATTTCATGGAGCATCCTGAAAAAAATGATCCCTTGAGACTGCACTTCGTCACATTCAGGAGATCGATGACAGCATCAGAAAAAATAGCCTTGGGAAATGAACACTCCGAGATCCCACACGCCTCGAAACGTACTTTGGAAAAGTCAACATTCACACCATGGCACTCCCGGAAAAGGATTTTCTCAAAGGAGCTTCCGGAGAAAATAGCTCCATCAGATCCCGAGTTCATCATAACCCCAAGAATCAATCCGGAGGATCTCCAGTCGGCCCCCGAAAGATCGCAGTCCTGAATGAGAAACTTCGTCCCCGTGACTTTTTGAAAATTTGAAGAAGCCAGATTACATTTCCGGAAAAGAGCCTCGTTAAGCGTGGCACCTGCGAGGTTGCATCCTCGGAAATTGACTCCGCTGAACTGTGCACCGTCCAGGATCTTTCCTGAAAGATCCCTTCCTGAGAGGTCCAATCCTTCAGCTACAATGCCCACCAACGACTCTCCGCTTGCCAGCATCTGGTTCAGCTTCTCTAGGGAGATCAACATGAGTTAAATGGTTGATGCGGACCTCTAACGATCAAGCAAAGTCTTGAGGATATTGGCACCATTCCAATTCGCATGGAGAAGAACGGTGTTCCAAAAGCAGGCCCCGTAGAGGTTCGATCCGTTGAGTGTTGCCTGCGTCAGATCTGACCGGGAGAAGGATGTCTTGAAAAGGTTGGCGTTGGTCATCTTTGAACGCCTCAGTAGCGTGTCGTCAAAATTAGAAAACTGGAGGTCTGCGCGATCAAAAGTAGCATCACTGATCCTGGATTCGCAGAACCGCGCCCTTCTCAGAAGAGCCTGCAGGAAGTTTGTCCGGTCGAGGGTTGCTTTTTCCCAATTCGACTTTTCGCCTCTGATCCTGAGAAAGCTCCCTCCGGTGTAATCCGAGCCATGACCACCGCGATAGCCCGTGAGATCGGCATCGTCCATGACCACCCCCTTACCCGAGACACCGAGAAAATAAGAGGATACCAATTCCGAAGAGGAGAAATCAGCAAGATCGATCGTTGCCTTGAGAAATTGGCATTTTGTCAGGGAGGCTTTCCTGAAATTCGCACCGGTCAGGTTGGCCTTGGAAAAATCGGCTCCCTCCCCCCTCACCTTACTGAAATCTGCTCCGATAAGTTCCAAGCCCCGGAGTTTTGTCCCTTTCAGTGAGACTCCTGCCCAGAGCGTCTTCTCCACCCTGCAACTTACAAGACTCGTTCCATCGAGAGTCGCCCCCGTGAGATCGGCTCCACTCAGATCGACACCGCTTAATTTTGCTTTAGTAAAATCTGCTCCCGAAAGTTTACAGCCGGCAAAGGACCCACCTCGAATGTTGGCACCACGGAAATTAATTCCGGAGAAATCAATACCGCTGAAATCCTCCCCGCGCAGATCGGCGTTTTCCAATCCCTCCTCACGGATTCTAGGCAAGTCGAACCGCCCATCCGATTGATACTCGGAGATCCTCTTTTTGGGAGGGAAGATCGCGGCGATCTTGGCATCGACCACCGCCTTGCGCTCCTCATAGCCACCCTTCGCGGCGCTCGAAGCTAGGAGTCCCTTCTGCCGTTCGATTTCCCCGGCAATCTCCTTCTTTGTTTCCTCACTCAGGTGAGGATTCGCAAGCAGCGCGGCGCCAGACTCCACGACCTGCTTGCTCAGTTGAGCCATGGCATCGGCATGGGATATTTGGGGAATCGGTGCCGAGGAGAAATTTTTCTGCAGAGCCGCGGAGACCTGGTCTCTGATTTTCTGAGCCTCCTCAGGATTGCTTTTGGCCAGTTCATCGATGTGCTCGTGAAACTTGGCCAGGGAATCACTTCTAGCTTTCGCCGCGTTAGCCAAAGCCATGCTGACTTTATCCGAGATCTTTTTTTTCAGATCCTCGGTTTTCTGTTTCCGGAGTTCTGCAGCATCGGGATGCTTCGGTGCCGTGGCCGCCACCAGCAGTTCTTGATAATGTGACTGCGGTTTCGGAGACTCTCCAAGAGGTTCGGTCGCAATCAACAGATGATCGATATCCCGAAGCTTGAACGAGGAAATTGGTGCATACCCTCTCCACACCAGCACCAACTTCTCCTCGTCCATGTCAGCCCAAAGCGTATCGAGTACTAAGGGCACCTCGCGGAACTCCCTGATGGCATCATCAGGCATCAGATCAAGGCTCCAGTTGGTCGTCTGGTTGATAAAACAGCGGGCTCGGAGTTTTGGAAGACGGGTCTTATATACGGGGATCTTCGGATGCATGTTCTCGAAGACCAGCTCCTCATCACCCCTCAGGTACCCCTTGATCCACTGACGTGGGTCCGGAGCATTGTAATAGCTGTAATCGAAGTCCTGGGGCATCCAGGGCCAACGAGTTTCCACCCATTCCTTGTTATAAGTTCCAATTTTGGATCGACGGAGAGGAGATTCAGAAGGAAAGGGAGCAAAGAGTGCGGGAGGCACTTCATCATGTGTCGACGTCGCCAAATGGTTAGGATCGACAAGCCGGTGCATCTCCTTTCCCTCGCTCCCCATCCCCAGTGGATTCATTGCAAAGAATGGCCCTCCGTGGGCGTTGTTCCAAGAAAGTTGAGTTGGTTTCACCTGCGCAGGAACCCCGGGTTCTTCTCCCAAAAGACTGTGCCTCCAGATTCGCTCTCCAACGACACCAATGCTTCGGGAAGCATCACCCACCCTCATCGTGGCTAGAAAGTGTGTGGTCGTGTTGGCGGGAGGATAGGCGGTGCCGATCGCCGAGAAATCGGCATTCGGCTTGTAGGGGGCGAAGTCGGAGGCGTAGCCGAGTCCTAGTTTTTTGTCTCCCTTGATTGGTATGTCTCCGGATACATGCCCGGGCCCCTTCTCCCATGGAATGGGATCAGCATCGGGTTGTAGTCGAAAGACCCCCTTGATACAAAAACTGACCGACAGCCCCTGATGTGAGGGGGTCAGTCTGGCTGGCAAGCGACTAACAATCCACCCGCCATTAATAAGATCCTTATTGAGGTTTATTTTTCTCAATCTTGAAGATATCTATAACCCTAATGCAATTAGCCCCGCCATAGCGGAAAAGCTTTCACTCGTGACGGTCATAACCTCCGAATCGATAGTTCGAACCTCATTAATCTCCTCTTGAACGTCAGCAGTTGTAGTTAGGTTTTCCAACATCTCCTCTGAGGAAACCCCTACCGTTGAACTGTCCGTAAATGACTGTGTCGAGACGCCCGCAACCGAATGTGTAGAATCTGTCCCGACAAAAATATTACGAACTCCTTCGGTAGTACTACTATACACCGATGATACTGCAGTGTAAGCACTATGAATTAAAGTAGTTAGCCCGATCTTTTGAGAAAGTTCTGTGGCATTGTTATATTCTATCTTTCCAGTTCCCTTATATTCCATTTTATAACCATATACTAACTCACTTTTCAAACCCATGATCGTCTGTTGATATCCGCCAAGGATGGTAGCCATGTAGTAGGGAGTGTAGTTTGCAACATAACCTCCTAGGTAGCTATTTACCGTACTTCCCATCTGGGTCTTGATGGCATTGCCAAAGATCAACTCATTGCTGTTACTGAGGTGCTCAGGATCCCCGATATACTCGACACCTCCCGGGCCTGTGGTCGTTAATGCGGATGAGGATGTGTTTTGATTACTTGGGATCCAGAATTCGTAGGAAGATGACATATTCTTTGGTTAGTTAATTCGGTGAATAGTTTAACTGCCACCGGCCCCGAAGGTTTGCTTGGTTTGACCGAAGGGAGAGTAAATAACGATACAGGGTGTATCGGGATTCGGATTCCAGCAGATGACATTACCCCCGACATCATGAATGTAGGAGAATGCGGCATTATTCGAGTTGGTGAGATCAAGCACCGGTTGATTGATTCCATTGTACACCGATCCGATGATCACCGGTCGGTCTGGGTCTCCTGCAATAAACCCAACGAGCACTTCGTCACCTACCAGCGGCAGGAACATAACTCCCGATTCGTTGCGGGCAGCAATCTGGGAGACTCGGATGGGTTGTGAGGAGTCCTGATTATTCTGCCCATAACGATCCCAGCGGAACTGGACCGTCACGCAGGCGTACTTGTTGGTGTACGGAATGTAAGGAACCTGTCCCTCGGGTCCCACGACCACCGCAGTCTCGAGACCGTGAACGACCGGCTTGGGCGTGATGTTTTGCTGAGTGAACCTGACATCGGCGGGTACGACCGTAAACTCGGTGCGGTAAACCGTATCCTCGTCGGAGGCATCTTCCTTCTCCGCGCCATAGGGAGGACCTGTGATGGTCAGGAGCGAAGAAACGGTGAGGTAGTCCTTGTTCAGATCCTGGCGGGGAAGCCCGCTCAAGGTGAATTTATAACCCGCTGAGATCCCCAGATGGAGACCTGCGCCCTTGCAGGTATTCTGGAGGCACTGCTTTCTTAAAAGAATCCGCTGTGCGATTTCATCCGGGTTTTCCTTGGAATCGTAATATCCGGGATAGTCGAAATATTCGTAACTCCCTTGCGCATAAGCTTGGGTGGCCGTTGCTGTACCCATGAGATTCGTCTTGGGAACCGTGTAGTCGTAGTCGTTGAGAACGACCGATCCGGTTGATAACTCACCCGCCATCGACCACTCATTGATCGTCCCGGCAACCATGTTCTGCTGGGAATTGAACTCGATCACATCGAACCCAGGAAACGTCAGATAGCTGGCCCTCGAATCACAGAATACGATCTGATGATTACCGTCCTCATGAACGAAATAGAAGTAGATGTTGGAAAATTCCAAAAGCCGGGCTACGAAATCCAAAGTAGTCTCCCGGTACTGGACGCAAAACTCCCGCGGCACGTAATTCTTGGTGAGATTGAACGTGTAGTCGCTGAAATTGAAACTCTGGAAGACCTCCGTGAGGATCTGCGGAATATTCTTATTCTGATAGGCCTGACAGTTGGAAGTAAGCTGCAGCATCGAAATCCAAGGCACCACCTCCGCTTGATAGCTAGAGAGGCCTTCGGGGGAGTCAAAGACAGTCTGTGAAAACTTCCGGACGATGCCGTTCAGATAGCGCGAAGATCCATTGGGCATCTTGATTGTCACAGTGACGCTCTGGCCTAGGATTTTGTTGACGTCGAGATCCTGCCGGATACTCCGCATCTCAAGGGTCAGTTTGAATGGCCGACCCAACTCCTCTTCGTAGATTAGACTCTGAAGAAGCAGGACATCGTCGTCAAAAGGAGACGAGAGACTCATCATTCTGTTCGCCTGAGTGTACCGGGTCGTCATGGAGGCCATCAGTGGAGGTCAAAAGAATTGTGGAATACTGAAATCAAACCGACTTCCTTATTTCTACATCACTCGGAAGGGTTGGCAAAAGCTATTCCGAGCAGACCACTGCTACCGCAAGACATCAGGCTATCAGCCCAACAGAGGCGGAGGTTGCCAGGTCTCGGCGGCGAGGAGTTCGGAATCGGTGGCGCGGGATCTATCAACGGTCGAGTCACTGAAGTCCGTACCCTCACGCCTTACCCCGTGGAGGTTGCTCTCCGTAAGTTCGGCTCCACGGAAATCGGCTCCGCTAAGGTCACTATTGGAGAGATCGGCCTGTGTGAGCACGGCATCGCGGAAGATGGCCTTGGTAGCGACCCCTCCCCTGCAGATGACCCGTTCCATTCTGCAGGAGGTAAAGTTCGCCCGCTCCATCCGGGTCATGTCAAAAAAAGAATGACCGAGCGAGGATCCGGTCAGGTCAGTGCAGTACAACTGTGCCCCGGAGAAGTTTGCGTTCACGGCGATGCATCCCGGCAGCTTAGCACTAGTCATATCGGCATCGGGCAGATTGCAGCGGGTCAGGTTAGCTCCGGAGAGGTCTGCATTCCGGAGGTTAACCCCCGCCATCTTGGAGTTCATGAAGTCGATTCCGGAGAGGTTCAGTCCCGAGAGATCGATCGGTCCGAAGGTGCAGGTCCTGAAGATGGTGCCGTCCATTACGGCCTGACGCAGCGGAAGTTCATTCAGAGGGCAGAGTTCGAAGCGGGTCCTCGTGAAGTTGGTACCCTCGGGATTCGCGCGTAAGAAGTCGGCGTGGAGTATCTGCGCCTCGGTGAAATCGGCCCGGCTGATGTCCGAGTTCAGAAAGCTCGTACTCTCCTGACGGCTATGTGCGAGATTCGCTCCCGTGAGGTTGCAGCGATGAAAACGTGTCTTACGCAGGGTCGTCCCGCTGAGATCGGCTCCGGAAAAATCGCACTCGTCGAATTCACACCCCGAGAGATCCCTTCCCGAGAAATCGACTCCGGAGAAGTCGGCACCCTTGAATCGCACCTTCGCGAGATCCAGCCCTGCAAAAAATTCCTTCGTGAAATGCGCCCCCTCGAAGTCGGCACAGGTCAGATCGGCTCCCTCGATCACGGTCCCCTCAAGATTGCTTCCCCGCAAATCCGCCTTGGATAGGTCCGCCTTGCGCAGGGATGCACCCATGAGGTCGGCGTTGGTAAGAAGGGAACCCACCATACGCGCGCCGTCGAGGATTGCGGTGATGAGAGCGGCCCTGTTGAAGTTGGTGCCCGCCAGATCAGCCGACGTGAGGTTGGCTCCCGAGAGATTGCATTCCTCGAAGAGGGCCCCGGCAAAATGCCCCCCGGACAGATCGATTCCGGAGAGATCCAGTCGCCGGAAATTACACCCCTCGAACGACTCCCCTTTCTCGAAGAGCTCGATAACAGCCTTGCGGCTCAGCCGGTCCTTCGGCGATTTCATGGATAAAGGCTGAGGGGTGGGAATGACCGGAGCGATCCCTTCGCGGGATCAGTTCAGGTGTATCATCTTACCCTGCACCTTCACGTCGCCTTCGGCCTGTTCGGTGATGCGCTCGGCAGTGAGGTGGTAGTCCTCCTCGACGGCAGTGGAGAGTCGTCCGATGCGCTGGTGAAGGGCGTTCTTGATCCACTGGGTCACGTCGCAGAAGCGCTGGAATACCTTGTTGGCCGTGAGTTCGAGATTATTGGCCAGGATCTCGACCTGCTCGCTCTTGAGGCTGATCTGTTTGCCCGCCAGAAAGTCGATCTTCCCGTTCGGCGCGTGGAACTCAATGTTTCCGGGCGCGGTGAAGGTCGTCGTGCCGGTGCCTTGCAGGAGTCCGATCACATACCACACCCCGCAGTTACTGATCGCAAGAACGACATCCCCGACAACGGGCTCATAGGCATGAAAGAGGGCCACCTGAGCCCAAGGAAATTCGTCGGGACACTCGAGACGGACACGCTTTCCGTCCGCTTCGTCGATCTCCAGGATCGTCGCGGGCCCGAGGTATCCGCTCTTGGCCATGGTGCTGGGATTGAGTGTGTCGAGGATCATGATGGATGGGGTTGGGGTGCAGGTGCATTGATGACCCGATTTTGCCTATCGGGCAAGCCTTGACCCTTGCCTTTTTCAAACAGGATGTGCCAGTCTCCGCACATCATGAGTCAGCATCCCTCACACCCCTCGACGCCCGATTCCCCTGAGGCTCAGCAGAGGCCGCCCTTCTTCATGACGGAGGAAGAGTTCAATGCTATTATCAAGGCGCTGATGGCACGCAAGGTGACTCTCCCCTGCCAGCGCTGCGGTCACACCAAGTTTGAGCTCCAGCCCTCCTACACGACCATCCCGCTCGTCCCCAATCCGAACATGGCCAGCAGCTACGGGGTCTTCATCCCAACCGCCATCGTGGCCTGCGGCAACTGCGGCAACCTGAGCTTCCACTCCCTCTCCCAGCTCGGACTCTTCAAGGGAGGAGAGCAGCCTCCCGAAGTCGAGATCCGCTGAGCAGCAAGGGGCCCTTCGCCATCCCTGCGCCCCTGGAAACCCGAATCCTAATGAGCGAATGGATGCTGCCCGTGGTCATCCTGGCCTCGTTGGGAATCCCTGCGATGGTCTTCGCTCCGCTGATCCTGGGACTCATCACGAACTCAGCCAGAAAGAAGCGCCTGCGGCTTCAGGGTATCAGGGCCACCGTTGAGATCGTTGGAATCCGTGACACACGGGTCACCGTGAATCTCAACCCGCAGGTCGAACTCTCCGTGCGGATGCCCGACGGAAGCATCGGAAAATTCAAGATGTTCGTCTCCCGAGTGAACTTCCCGAGACCCGGGGAAAAAATCACCGTCCTCTACGATCCGTCTGATCCCAGCATTGTGCTGCCTGTCTGAGAGGGATCGTGAGACTCTCCATTTACGGGGCAATTATGACATTCGAACAGCTCGGCGAGACCTGATTCGCCAAGGTGTTTGAGAGAGGAGCTCCGTTGCTGATATACATCGAGAGCTGGGTGGCAGCGGGCTTTCCTCCCATAAGTACCGAGGGGCTACCCATCACGACTTGGGCCGGCCCAGCCACAACATTGGAGACCACTCCACCCATCGCACCTGCAATATCCCCGAGCGTGGTGGTGATCATCGAGGTCATGGTTGCAGACATGAATCCTTGGATCAGAACTTTAGGAAACAGGGTGCCAGGGTTGAACATAAATCCTTGACCAATCGATGGATACGGAATCGGAACAGCAACCGGAGGAGTCTTGTTGACCGTGATCCCCATCGTCGTTCCAGAGGGACTGTTGGTGGTTGCAAACATGGTTGATCAGAAGTAGAGAGAGTCAGTTTTTTATTCTTTTGGCAGATTAGCTCTGCTGGCTAGGAAGTGACAAGCGAAGGGATCTGCCATTTCTCAGCAATCTTGAGATCAGGATCAGTTTCCTTCACTCCATTCATCTCGGCATGGGTAAAGATGGTATTTTCTCCACTGATACCGTGCAGATTAGCTCCTTGCAGTTCGGCCCCGAGGAAATCCGCCGAGATAAGATCAGCATTCGAAAAGTCTGCATCGGTCAGGATCGCCCCCCTGAAGAGGGCCTCCAGAGCCAACGCCTCCTTCCAGATCGTCCCTGTCAGCTTTGAGGCTGAGAAATTCGCCCTGGTCAGTATCGCCTTTTCAAAGAAGGCATTGCAGATTTCCACACCATTCAATTCGGCTTCCGTTAAATTCGCCTTGGAGAAGTTGGCCCCCTCGGCACGGCATTCCGCAAGGATGGCTCCGGTGAGGTTGCTCTCCGCAAAACTACTCCGAATGAGATCGCATCCACTCAGATTGGTGCCGGCGAGATTCATCTTCTTCATCTGGCAGGTCAGGAAGGAACACCCCTTCAGATCGACGCCCGAGAGATCACACCCGTCGAGGACACATTTCTCAAAGACTGTATTGGAAAGGATCAACTCTTTGAGGAGCTTCTCCATCAGGACGCAGTTTTTCAAGGAGGCACCGCTTAGGTTGATTCCTTTGATGGGACATTCGAATAAGGTGACCATGTCCAGCTGGGCCATCGAGCCATCGACACCGGTGAGATCCGATCGGAAAAAGGTCGTCTTGTTCAGCAAGGCTTCGCAAAGAATGGCCCCTAAAAGATTGCAGGAATTGAAAACCGCTCCCTCGAGATTTGCCCTTTTAAGGTTTGTTCCTTCAAATCGGCATTCCTCGAAACGGCACTCCGTGAAATCCATCCCGGAGAAATCGAACCTGGAGAAATCACGTCCCCTAAAACGGCACTCGTTTAGCTTGAGTTGACCGATCAGCTTATTATCGAAGATAGCCTCCTCAAAACCAACCCCTTTTAGATCAGCCGCTGCCAGGATCGCACCAGTCAAGGTGGATCCCCCGAAACGGGCATCAACGAGGTTGGCACCACCCAGGTTGGCATTGGTGAGATCCGCGCCGGAAAATCCTGCCCCCTTGAGATTGGCCCATGAGAAATCGGCGCCGGAGAGCTTGGCATCGGAAAACAGTGATCTTGTCAGATCACATCCCGAGAGATTGGCCCCTTCCAGATTGGCACCCCAGAAGACCACCTCTGGCAAGGCATTGCCCCTAAGATCCAGCCCCGAGAGATCGGACCCATTGAGGTTAAGCCCCTTCGATTCCTTGGGAAAAAGGATACCCCCACGCAGCGAGCAATCCGTCAGCGAAAGCTTTTCAAAACCGACCGAGGAGAAATCAGCCCCCATAAGCTGGCTCTGGCCGAAGACTCCGAAAGTGAACACGCATCCGGGAAACTTCGATCGGGAGAGATCGCACTCATCAAAGGTCAGGAAAGGAGAGTGTATCCCGGAGAACTCGGCCTCCTCCAGTTTGCATCCGGCAAAAACGCACGCATCCAAAGGTGACTGGAGGATGAAGAGTTTAGCTCCTTCACATTCTTGGAAGCCCGATCTGGCGATATTGCATAGGGAGAAGCGGGACTCGCGCAGATCCGATTTGAAGAAACTCATCTCTTCCATGTCGCATTTCCTCCATCTTGATCCAGAAAGATCCCCCTCGCGGAAAAGCACGTTTTTCATCCGTATCACATCCCACGATGACTTTTCCAGCGTGCAGTTGAGGAACATCACCTCTTCCATTCTGTTTCCTGAAAAACGGCACCCGTCGAGTTTCACGCAACTCATCACCACCCGCCGGAAATTGACCTTGCTAAATTCCCGACCCGAGAGATCGGCATCCTGAAGAATCAGTCCCTCCATCGGACCTCCCTCCGCCAGTAACTCCTCGAACTCCTTTTGCGAGATGACAATGTGCTCTGACTTTCCCCGCTCTTCGGAAAATTTTTTCAGCAATTCAATTCTTTTCTCCCAATCCTCAGGAACGGGCAAAGGAGATGCCATGGAAGGGGATGAACTCATCTCAAGATACAAGGGTTGTCCCCTTCGTATTTGCCCCCTCCCAGTCGGCCTTGAACAGGATACTCTCCCAGAAGGAACAACCGTAGAGATTCGAACGCTGCAGATGTGCCGCCGTCAGGTCAGCTCTGTCAAAGCTGGTCTGCATGAGGTTTGCATTGGTTAAGACGGCACGCAGCAACAGTGCATCGTCAAAAAAGGCACGCCTCAGATCACACCGGTCAAAACAGACATCCTGAAGTTTTGCATCGCTGAACACGGCACCCCGGAGATCAGACTGTTGGAAGTTGGCACCCGTGAAGACCGAATCCCCCCACGATGATCCCTCGGCAGTGACCCTCTCAAAGCGGCCGCCCGTGAAGTCGGATCCGACTCCTCCCGCAAGTTTCGTCAAGTCTGCTTCCGTCATCACGATCCCGGCTGCTCTGGCGACGATGAAGCTGGAACTTTCCAGCGTCGCATGTGAGAAGTCGGCTTTTTCCAACAAGGCATTGGTGAAAAAGGTGAGCGTGAATTTGGATTCCCGAAAATCGGCTCCTGAGAGATCGGCTCCTGTGAAATCAGCCTTCTCTCCCTTCGCTCTGGAAAAATCCGCCCCCGGCAGCTTGAGAAACGTCAGGCTGGCCATGTTCAGGGAAGCTCCGCGCCAGCAGGTCCCCGTCACCTTGCAGGTACTCAGGTTGACATGATCAAAAATCGCCCCACTGAGGTCAGCCCGTGTCAGGTCGGTCTCCATCATGATGGCATTGGTGAAATTTGCGCCTTTCAGACAACAGCCCGTCAGCGCCGCCTCGTTCAGCTTGGCCCCGGTGAAATCAACCCCGGAGAGATCCATCCCCGAGAAATCAAAACCATTGAGATCCGCATGGGCGAGTCCCTCCTTGCGAATCTTCTCGAGATCGGGCTTTCCATCCCTCAGAAACTCCTCGCCTGATTTTCCGAGGGGAAAATGGGCGGCCAGCTTTTCCTGGATTTCCTTCTTCGATTTTTCCATCTCCTCCATGGATGACTTAGTCTTTGCCTTGGCCTCAGCAATCTGAGCTGCAAAGTCCTGGGACTTCTTGAGGAGATCCGCCTTGGTTTCTTCTGGCATTCCGGGCACGACGAGTGCCTCCGAAGAGACCTTCTCGGCGGCCGATAAGTTGGCATCCAAGGACTTATCCATTGCGGCAAGGATCTCCTGAAGGGAGATTCCTTCATCCTCGGGGGAAGGTTTCGGAAGCAACTTGGGATTGGCCAGATAGTTGGCGAAGGGATTGCCCGTAGCAGTTGCCTTGGCGATCTCGTCACGAGCCTTGGCGGCCCGCTCGGGAGCGATCTTCTCCATCATGGCGAGCTTCTGCTCCACAAGCTCCATCCCCTCGTCCCATTCCTTGGAGGCTTCAGTAAAGGACTCTTTGAGTTCGGCATTGACCTTCTCCCGAATGGAGTCGGCCGAAGGGATTCCATGCTTGGCAGCGAAGCCCTCGGGGTCGAGCGGAGTTCGAGTCGAAAACGGAGCGGGTCGTTTGGCCAACTCCTCCCGGTAGAGATCCTGATAATGATTCAGTCCCTTATTACCCTCCTCTAACGACTCCGTGACGATCATGACATTTTCCAAATCCTTGCGTTTGAAAGAACGGATCGGAGTTCTTCCCCGCCAGACTAGGATCATCTTCTCCTCATCCATGTCTACCCAGAGGGTGTCGAGATCCATGGAGACCTCCTCAAAACTTGTGACCGCTTCCTCGGGAATCAGGTCGGGTTTCCAATTCGTGATGCGGGAGACAAAGCATCGGACACGGATCCCGGGAAGCTGTGTGTTGTACACCGGAACTGTCGGATGCATGTTTTCGAACGTCACCTCTTCGTCTCCTCGGAGGTATCCCTCCATCCACTGATCGGGG
>CAIZIQ010000009.1 GCA_903933015.1 uncultured Spartobacteria bacterium
TATTCGTAGGTCGGCATGGCGTGAGGTCTGTAAGGGTTTTGGTACCTAGAGTAACTCTGCGATCTGCACGGCGTTCAACGCCGCACCTTTCAGCAACTGATCGCCACTCACCCAGAACGTCAGCGCATTGGGTAGGGCGCAATCCAGACGGAGTCTTCCCACTCGGCAGTTGTCTTCCCCGCTGCATTCAATCGGCATAGGATAGATCGCCTTGGATGGGTCGTCATGAAGAGTGATCCCAGGCGCCTCCATGAGAACTTCGCGGGCCTTCTCAAGGGAAACAGGATTCTCGAATTCAGCGGTCACCGCTACGGAGTGAGCACGGTAAACAGGAACCCTGACACAGGTAACCGAAGCCGTGAAGTGTGGGAGATGTAGGATCCTTCTTCCCTCGTTCTGCATCTTCATCTCTTCGCGCGTGTACCCATCCTCTAAGAAAGAGTCGACATGAGGGAGGACATTGAAGGCGATCTGATGAGGATAGACATCCTTGGTCACGGGTCTCCCCTGCGAGATCTCATCGACCTGCTGACGGAGTTCCTCAATCGCCCGGGCTCCCGTACCTGAAACAGCCTGATAGCTTGACGCAATGATTCTCTTGAGTCCGAAGGCTCGGTGCAGCGGATGCACCGCCATCAGTGTGATCGCGGTGGTGCAGTTCGGGTTGGCCAGAATCCCAGAATGAGAGCCTGCATCAGCGGCATTGATCTCGGGAACAACCAAGGGAACTCCGGCATCCATTCGGAAGGCCGAGGAATTATCCACAACGATGGCACCGGCTTTCACGGCATGGGGTGCGAATTCCTTTGAGATTCCTCCACCAGCGCTAAAGAGAGCGATGTCAATGCCCTTGAAGCTATTTTCGGTGAGCGGTTCCACGACGATCTGTTCTCCACGGAATTCCAAACTTTTTCCGGCGGAACGAGGTGAGGCGAGAAGTCGCAGGGAAGCGACTGGGAAATTCCTTCTCTCCAAAACCTTCATCATCTCGATGCCGACGGCTCCTGTCGCACCGACGATGGCAAGATGCTTGGGAGTGGAGATATTGTTACTGTGGTCTGTCTTGCTCATGATGTGAGGTAAAAATTGCCTTTAGAGTGCTCGCTCTGCAAGCATCCAGAAAAGGGAACTTATGATTTCATCCTCAATCAAGGAGAGCGATCCTCCCCAATCAATTTTAATTGATATCAAGCGCCAGACTCTTGAACTGCATCATGATGGTCATGTGATCGCGACTTATCCTGTCTCAAGTTCACAGTTCGGACTGGGGTGTGAGGAGGGAAGTTTTCGAACACCAACGGGCCGCTTCCGAGTCTGTGAAAAGTTCGGTGATACCGCGCCACCTTGGATGATTTTCAAAGGGCGTCTCCCGACCGGAGAGACTGCTTTCCCCGGAGGAGAGCATGATCATGTTCTAACTCGCATCCTCTGGCTGGAAGGACTGGACGAGGCAAACAGAAACACCAAGGATCGCTACATCTACATCCACGGGACCAATCAAGAAGACTTGATTGGAAGCCCTGCCAGCCATGGCTGCATCCGTCTGAAGAACTTGGAGATGATCGACCTCTATGAGCAAGTCGAGATCGGCACAGAAGTGCATATCAGGCCTTGATCAAAGTTTCAGGGTGAAGCAGAAAAAAATTCCGTGGGAATTTGCTTTGTGGGAGAGGCTTGAGACCTTAAAATACCCCTTTAGCAACCAGCTTAGAAAGGAGGCGAAATTTATCATGACCATCACCAAGATCGCAGCAGTCGTCGCTCTCGCGGCAGCTACTCTCACCCTCGGCGCTTGCGCCCAGAAGCAGGCACCTGCTCCCGCCACCGTCGGCA
>CAIZIQ010000010.1 GCA_903933015.1 uncultured Spartobacteria bacterium
ACGCTGGGAACTCGGCCTCAGTCCTTACCAGTACGGAGTCCGTATTCGTATGGGGCTCTCCGGGAGACCCCCCTCGGTCCTCGACTTCTGTCTTGGCTACGAGACTTCCATCTACTCTCCCGTGCTCCTAACGGTCATCAAACTCCTCGAGCAACTTCCCGAGTCGGCCACCGTGAAGGAAATCGACGCTCTCTTCCCATGGGCAGGAACACGGCCCGATCTGGCACGTGACTTGGGTCAACTTCTCTCTCGAGGGGAATTTTCCATCCCGACATCGGGTGAGGAAAAAGTGGTGGACCGGGAAGGACTCGAACCTTCAACCAATTGATTAAGAGTCAACTGCTCTACCATTGAGCTACCGATCCATGACCCTGCAAAACAGGGTTGGTAGGTGTAACCGAAGTTGGCCCGTCTGCAAAATGAAAAGTGAGGAGATTTTCATCCCTGCGGTTCATTCTTCCAAATCCCACTTGAACGGCAACGCATCCCGGATGACTTAATGGATTCATTCCATGCGAGTCCCCTCTTCCCTGATCGTCGGAACCTGCCTCGGTTCGATTCTGTGCTCCAGCCTTCTGCTGACCGGTTGTGTGGTGCCTGGTTACCCCTACAACGGCACGATCCCGTATGGGGCATTACCGCCGGGCACTGCTTTAGCTGGCGCGCCGGTGACTGCAGTTGCTCCGGGCGCCGTTGTCAGTGCACCCGGTGCATCTGTCATGCCTTACCCCTATGTCTATGCTCCTGCTCCCTACTTGATAGCCCCTACCTTCTATGGTGGCTTTGGCAACGGATACTGGTACGGAAACCGTTTCTGGCCCTACCGTCCCGGCTGCGCCTTCTACGGTGGCCGCTACTACGGAGGTTACGCTCGCAACTACTGGCATTCGGGGAACGGTCACTGGCAGGGCGGATACTACCACGGCGGCTGGAATCACTAAGCCCAAGGAAAGTCCGCCAACCGGGATCAGTTCGCTTCGCCATAAAGAGCTTGCGGGGCGCTCCCGGCACCGCATTACTGGAAGGCTGTATGGACAAGAAAAAGCTGGCTGCCGAGCATCTGATGAATCCCTTGGAGGAGAGGATCGGCTACAAGTTCTGCAACTCCCTGCTGTTGGCCGAGGCCCTGACCCATTCCAGCATCTCGCTGGAACGCAAGGACTACCCTTTCGACAACCAGCGGCTGGAATTTCTCGGGGATGCCGTGCTGCAGCTTGTGATCACCGAGGATCTTTTTCTCCGTTTCCCTGATTTCACGGAGGGGCAACTGACCAAGATCCGCACCCGTCTTGTCTCGCGCACGGCGCTCAAGGAGCATGCCATCACACTGCGTCTAGGTGAACATCTGATGATGGGGCGGGGTGAGGAATCGAGCGGCGGCAGGGAGCGGTCCTCGACGCTGGGCGATTCGTTCGAGGCCCTTGTCGGCAGCATCTATCTGGACGGCGGTTTCAATGCCGCGAAAAAATTCATCCTGAAGGTGGCCGCCGAAGATCTGGAAAAAGTCACTGCGGAACCCGGGGAGATCAACCCGAAGGGAAAACTGCAGGAGTTGCTTCAAGCGGTGGCCCCCAGTTCCCCTTCCTATGAAATTCTTGAGGAAAGCGGTCCGGAACATCTGAAGCATTTCCGCTGCCGGGTGATCTGGGAAGGGCTCAACCTGGGTGAAGGGGAAGGACGCAGCAAAAAGGAAGCCGAGGTGGCGGCCGCATGCGCCGCGCTCGCGGATGAAATGTGGCTGTCGGGGGAACCGCTTGGGGTCTCCCCCTCGTAATCCTTCCTAATTCCGTTATTTCCCATCATTCTCGCCTCACCCATGGATTCGCTAAACCTAGCCACGCCAAACCTCCCGCTAGTCGCCGCCCTGATAGGCATCATGCTGACCGGAACGCATCTCTTCGGCCTGCTTGCTCCGGACCTGTGCATGCAGGCTGCGAAGAAGTTCCCGCGCTCCAGGGGTTGGGGCACGGTTGTCCTGATTGCCGCGATCCTCTGGACACTTTGCCTGACGATGACTACGGACCTCGGGGAATTCTCCGCAATGAGAGGCACCCTCATGATCAGCATTGTCGTTTCAGGCTTCCTTCTTTGGAAATTCGTCCCTGATTTCCTCTCCTCTCGGTCGATCGGATTCCTCCTGCTGCTGGCGGCGCATCCCGTGCTCGAGACCACCTTCCTGCAAAGCGGGATGCTGAAACTGGCACTCGTCATTCTGGCTTACTGCTGGGCGCTAGCGGGACTTTTTCTGGTCGGAATGCCCTACCTTCACCGCGATCTCATCGGCTGGATCTGCGCTGCAAGATGGCGCTGGAACCTGGCCTGCTGGGCAGGTCTGCTCTACGGACTTCTCCTGCTTCTCGATGGAGTCAGGTTGGAGATCCTAGGTTAGAGAGCACAAGTCGAGAGACTCGGGTCGAGCGGCGAGAGTTGCGCCCGGTTTAAGAAATGGCATTACCCCACGACTGCAGGTGAGGAATATGTCTGAAACCTTACTCGCACCGGAGCGCCTTCACCGGATCAAGGCGTGATGCAATCCATGCCGGGATGAGTGCCGCAAGGGAGCAGATCACAAAGGCGCAGATGCAGATCATGGCGACGTCCGAGGGAACCACCTCGGCAGGTATCTCGTTGAACTGGTAGACGCTCCGGGGAAAAATCTCCACCCCGAGTGCCGAGGAGAGCCAGGCGCTCACCTCGTTGCGCCATCGGATGAGGGTCATTCCGAGCACAAGGCCGCTGGCCACTCCGATGATCCCGACAACCATCCCCTGCGCCACAAAGACGGAAACAATCTGCCAGGTGCGCGCACCCAGCGCCTTGAGCACACCGATCTCACGGGTCTTCTGGACGGTGACGGTGATCAGCGTGTTCATAATCCCGAAGGCGGCCACAAGGATGATGAACATGAGAAGGAAAAACATGACGTGTCGCTCCATGGCGATGGCGTCAAAAAGTTCCCTGTTGAGATCCATCCAGGTAACGCAGGAGAAATCCTCGGGCAGGTTGGGGCGCAGCTCTTCCTTGATCTCGGCGGCACGATTGGGATCGACGGTGCGGACCGAAAGACCGTGAACCGACCCTCCCAGTCCATACAGTTCCTGGCCGATGTGGAGAGGCACGAGCAGGAACTCGCTGTCGTAAAGATAGCGGCCGCTCTCGAAGATGCCCGTCACGGTCAGTTCCATGGGAAGAACGAGTTGGCGCAGCGAATCGATGTCGGCTTGCTTGGCGCCGGACTTTGCCTTGAGCTTGTCGATCTGCTCAAGAACCTCTCCAAGATTTCCCGGCGAGTAGACGGTGATCACATCCCCTACCTTGACGCCGAGCGTGCGGGCCAATTCGGATCCCAGGACGGCATTGTCACCCGAAAGGTCGAGCTTGCCCGCGATGATGAACTTGGTGAGATCACTGACCTTCTGCTCCAAACCCGGCTCGATGCCCCTGATCTTGGGCGCCAGGCGCTGGTGGTTGAACTCCACGATCACGGGACCCTGCACAAAGGGGGCTGCCGCGACGACGCCACGGGTTTTCTCCGCCTTGCCAACGAGATCCTTCCATCCATCCATAAGCCCGTTGTTGGTAACGAGCAGGTGGGCATCGAATCCGATGACCTTACGCTGCAACTCCCTCTCGAATCCGGTCATCACCGACATCACCAGGATCAGCACGGTGATCCCGAGCGTCACCCCCAGCACCGAGATCAGCGTGATCACCGCAAGGAAGGTCCTCTTCGGCTTGAGGTAGCGTGCCGCGAGAAATAAAGGTGCTGGTAGGCTCGTGGACATGCCGGAAGGTGACACGAAAGCAGGTAAATAAAAATTCTAAACTGACTCGATCACACGATGACCCTTGGGCTGAACGAGAATCCTGGTCATGAGCAGAGCCAAGAAACAGAGTATCGTGATCCCGAGGAAATAGATGCTGTGACGGCGCAGGTGGAAGGGACCGATTAGGAGATCCAAGCCCCCCAATGAATCAAGGATCCACCCCCAGGTGATAGGCACCAGTCCTAGACAGAGACTCGTGATCACGGTCGTCAGTGCGAAGTAGTGATTCTTTCCCGCATCGGGAACCACCGACATCCCGAGATGGAGATTGGCCAGATTGATTCCGGCAAGTCCCATTCCCCCCGTGAAATTAAGAATCAGCACCCATTTCCAATCGGCATTGATTAATCCCGACGACATGGCAAACCAGAAGGCCAGCACCGTGCCGAAGAGCAGCACCGCCCAGCGGATCACCGTGATGCTTCCAAGAACATCGACGATTCTTCCCAGTGATTGAAGGACCAGAAGTGGCGCGAAAAACGTGGCCGCCGACAGCGCCAGGATCGTCGAGGGAGAAAAATGCGCCTGCATTCTCAGATACTCGACAGGAAAGACAGACAAGCCCCCGGTCACCGTGGTGAAGAGAAGGCTGAAAATTATCGAGTTGCGGAAGGGTCGTAACGAAAGCATGGCAAGGATTGGCAGCCGTTCCGAGGATGCCGCGTGCGTTTCGGATTGCCTGGCATCGGGGATCAGGCGGAGGTAGAGGAGGCTGATCACGGCGCCCGCCACTGACAGCCAGAGCACCAACGAGTAGCGCCATGGTTCGATGTGCCCCCTCATCAAGACTGCCGAAATCACCATGGTGACGAGAGATCCGCTGTACACGAACGAATGATCAACCCCGATATAACGTCCCCTCATGGTGGAGGGAACGATGCTGGTGATCCATGGCAGGAAGGCCGAGGAAGAGATGCCCCGGATGAGATTGAAGAAAAAGAGGCTCGCAAGAAGGAGCCCAAGCTTCACCTCACGGGAAACAAAATAGAGAAGTGGCACGATTGCCGAAGTCGCGATGAAAACGGACCGACTCCCCCATCCCATGAGCGCAAACGACCGATAGCTGTACTTTCCGAGATGCCTCGCCGCCGGCAGTTGCAGCGTCGTCATCAGGGGCGTGAACGACTCAATGATGCCGAGGGTCACCGAGTTGGCTCCCAAATATTTGGCCAGGAGAACGATCGGAGCACCCAGGATGATCTGAAAACAGATCCCGTTATAGAAGTTGAACCAATGAAAGTTGAAGACGGCCTTCGAGTAGGGAACCGGAAAAAGCCCGAAAGGACCGCGATAGCCTATCCCTGCCGACTGCCCCTCCTCGCTCACGCCTTCGTCTCCAGATCCTGTTCACCCGCCACCCTGGGCCTGTTCTTAAGATGGGGGAAAAGGATGACATCGCGTATCGACTCGGCCCCCGTAAGAAGCATCACAAGACGGTCGATACCGATACCGATGCCTCCGGCCGGAGGCATTCCATATTCGAGAGCATCGAGGAACTCGGTGTCGATCTTCTGCTGCTCCTCGCCGGCCTGATGCTCCAACCGCTGACGCTGGAGGTCGGGATCATTGAGTTCGGAGTATCCGGGAGAGATTTCCTGCCCATTGATGATGAGTTCGTAGACATCGACCGTGGAGGGATCTGCGTCGTTGAGTCGCGCCAGGGGAACCAGTTCCTTCGGGACATGGGTGACGAAGCACGGGTCGATCGTCTTCTCCTCGACCAGCTTCTCAAAGACATGCTGCGTCATCTCGAACTCCTCGGGGCAGTGGGAGATGTCGAGCTTGAGCTCGGCGCAGCGTTGGATTTTCCCGGCCTTGTCGAGGGTGAACCACCCAGGCACGGCCTCCTCGATCAGTTCATGGTAAGAGGCGCGCTTCCAGGGACGGGAAAGATTGATGGTACGCGTGACATTCCCCTCCTCATCACGGTGATGAACCTGATGATCCCCGTTGCCGAGCATGACGGCGAGGTGGCAGATCAGTTCTTCCACAAGGACTGACATCTGCTTGAAGTCAGAGAATGCCCAATAGGCCTCCAGCATCGTGAACTCGGGATTGTGCCGGCGGGAAATCCCCTCGTTGCGGAAGCTGCGGTTCAGCTCGAACACCTTGGGAAATCCCGCGACCAAGAGGCGCTTCAGGTAGAGCTCCGGAGCGATCCGGAGAAAGAAGTCCATCCCGAGCGCGTTATGGTGAGTCTTGAACGGCTCCGCTGCGGCACCTCCCGGGATGGACTGCATCATCGGGGTTTCGACCTCAAGGAATCCGCGTTCGTCGAGGAAGCGGCGGATCTCGCGGACCACGGCGCTGCGTTGGCGAAAGATCGTGCGCGACGGGGCATTGGCAATGAGGTCGAGGTAACGCTGGCGGTAGCGTGTCTCGGCATCCTGGACCCCGTGCCATTTGTCGGGCAGAGGACGCAGTGACTTGGAAAGCATCTTCAGGCTCAGGGCCTTCACGCTGGGTTCGCCGGTGCGTGTCGTGAAGCACTCCCCCTCCACACCGACAAAATCACCGATGTCAACCTGCGCGGCGACGGCGAGCGATGTCTCGTCCACCTCCTTGCTGTTCAGATACACCTGCATCCTGCCACCGATGTCGGAAAGGTCCAGAAACCGACTCTTCCCCATATCGCGGTAAGCGGTCACTCGACCGGCTAGGGTGACGACCCTCCCCTCGGCAAATCCCTCCCGGATATCGGCTACCGTGCCGCTTGTTTCAAAGAATCCTCCGTAGGGATCGACTCCAAGATCCCGAAGGGCCTGGAGTTTCTGACGACGGACGGCTATGAGTTCGCTGATGGGTGAAGGTGACTGAGGTGACGGTTCCACCCCAAAAGAGCAAACGGAGATGCCCCTTCGATCAATCAAAAAGAGAGGGATTTGAATGTGGAACTCAGGAAATCAGGAAGAGGAAAGTAAAAGGGCTTCAAAACAACTATGAAGAACATGGAGAAATTTGTCCTGAAGGCATCGCAACCTCGTCCGCTCTTTCCAACCTCTCTTTTCCTGAGTTCCTGAGTTCCAAATTTCTAATCTTTTCCCCTCACCAACTCCGCGGCGAGGCGGACAGCCGAGAGGAAGCTTTCGGCGCTAGCCTTCCCTTTTCCGGCGATCTCATAAGCCGTCCCGTGATCAGGGCTGGTACGGACAAAGGGAAGGCCGATGGTGACATTCACCCCGTCATGGAATCCGAGAAGCTTCAGGGGAATCAGTCCCTGATCATGATACATGCAAAGGACCGCATCGAACTCCCCGTTCGCAGCGCGCCAGAAAATCGTATCCGGACTGAATGGGCCGGAGAAGGATGAACGGGGATTCTCCGCGGTCAACTGAGGGATCGCCGGATCAATCAAACGTCCCTCCTCATCTCCGAGATCTCCCTGCTCCCCGGCATGCGGGTTCAGGCCGGCCACGGCGATCCGCGGGGCCGGAGTCCCCCGGCGGAGAAGAAAGTCCGAAAGAAGGCCTCCGACCCGGATGATCTCGGCAGTCGTCAGCATCCCCGCGACCTCGCGGAGCGGCACGTGGGCCGTCACCAAGGCGACTGTGAGGGGACCGCCCGTGAGAAGCATCGCGAAATTCTCAATTCCGGCACGCGCAGCGAAAAATTCCGTCTGCCCGGGAAAGGCAAACCCGGCACCGTGGAGTTGTTTCTTGCTCACGGGTCCCGTGACAATGGCGGCCAATTCACCCTCCATGGCGCGGCGCACCGACTCCTCCAGTGCCTTGATGGCCCGTATTGATCCCTCGTGATCGGGTTGACCGGGCATGTGTGCGGAGGAATCACCGATCACCTCCAGTCGAACCCCCTCCGGAGGATGTCGCAATGCCTCGGCCGCCAACTCGGGACCCACCCCGGCAGGATCCCCTACGGTGATTCCGATCACAGGGATCCCCTTGATCGATGGATTAGCAGCGGCAGTCATGGACCGCACTCGGTTAGTAAGTCTTGATGTAGGCCTTGTCGCGCAGCCCCTGCAGCCAATGTTCCTGGGCCTTCAACTTCTCCTGCTGGACAAGGCTGTTGACGATCTCGGTCTGCATCTGGGAGAGAGGCTTGGTGGTTGCGGCCTTTTTGTCCTCGACCATGAGGATGTAATAGGAGTTGTCGAGGGCAATGACGGGGCTGATTTGCCCCTTCTTCAATGAGAAAGCCACCTTGGCAAGCTCGTCGTTGAGCGTCTTGCGCTCGATCCAGCCCCAGTCACCGCCGGACTCCTTGGTTGAATCATCGGAATACATCTGGGCCAGGCGATCGAACTCAGCACCCCCGGCCAGCTTTTCCCTGATCTCATCGGCCATTTGCTTCTTGTTCATCGAGGCATCGCTGGAGGCATCTCCGGAACCGCTCCCCTGCTGAAGCACGATCATGCGGAGTTTGACCTGCTCGGGCGTCGTGTAGGCGGCGCTGTTCTTCTCGTAGTATTCGCGGATTTTGACGGGGGAGACGATGATGTTGTCGCTTGTCTTGGCCTGACGCATTGCCTGGACGATGATCTTGTCCTTCTGGACCTGACGGAACCGGGCCATCGTGAATCCCTGTGCCTGAAGCGTTCGGACGAAGGCCGTACGGTCACCTCCAAAATCCTCACGGATGATCTTCTGGACGCTGTCGTCGATGATGTACTCGGGAATCGTGAATTCCTTTTTCTTGAACTCCTGAAGGATCAGGGTGCGGTCGATGAGATCTTTCACCGCCTGCTGGCGCATCATCTTGATTTTCTGCTGCAAATCATCGCCATGATAGATTTCGGCGGCGGACTTTTCCTGGGCTACGACAAGCTCCCTGACCTGGGAAAAGGTCACCACATCGCCGTTTACCACGGCAGCAATGCCATTGATAACCTGTTCCTGAGACTGGGGCTGATTCTGCGCCTGCAGCATGGCCGGGGCCAAAAGCAGGTTGAGAAGTAGGAAAAGTCGTTTGGATATCATGGTCTTGGGGAGGCTGAACCGCAGGGAAGCCTCAGACGGACCCTACACTTTCAGCGCTTCCAGAAAGCGCAAAATCTCGGAAAGCTTGGAAGCGGGCTTGGAGGCCGTCAAGCGTGGAAACCTGTGGCCAATCAGAAGAAAATCGCCCCGACGGGTCAGCATCAGCCTCTCCCCTCGTGTCTCCACCTTCGTGATTCCCCTGGAAGCAGCGGCACGACGAATGCGTTCGGTCATCATCAGATGACGGATTTCCTGAGGCAGGGGGCCGAACCGATCACGCCAGGAAGAGGAGATTGCCTCGATCGCATCCGTGTCGGCCGCGACCGCAAGAGCGCGGTGTGCCTCGATCCGAAGCTTCGCCTCAGGGAGGTACTCGGAGGGAATGAACGCCCCGCAGCGGGTCATGCGAACTCCCTCCCCATCCACTGCCTGGGACCGAAGCTCCTCGGGAGAGTTGGCCACAAAATCGAGGCGCAGCAGCGATTGCGCGTCATGAAACGATCCGCTAGCCGCGGCAGGATCGCCCTTCATCCGGTCGACCGCCTGTCGCAGCATCCTGCAGTAGAGATCGAATCCGACCGCCGCGATGTGGCCACTCTGTGCCGTTCCGAGAAGATTACCCGCCCCCCGGATCTCGAGATCGCGCATGGCGATCCGGAATCCCGCGCCCAGTTGGGAATACTGGCGGATTGCCTGAACGCGGCGGCGAGCCTCGCCAACCATCATCATGTCGCGAGGCAGCATCAGGTAGGCGTAGGCTTTCTGGCGACTCCGTCCCACACGCCCCCTGAGTTGGTAGAGATCGGCAAGGCCGAACCGGTCGGCACGGTCGATGATGATCGTGTTGGCATTGGGGATATCGAGACCGCTCTCGATGATTGTCGTAGAGACAAGGACATCGGCCTCACCCTCGACAAAGCGTTTCATGACCTCCTCAAGTTCCCCTTCCTCCATCTGCCCATGGCCGACAAGGACGCGGGCTCCGGGACAAAGCTCCATGATTCGCGAAGCCACTTTCTCGATACTGCCAATCCGGTTGTGGAGCACATAAGCCTGACCTCCTCGTGCCCGCTCTCGCTGGATCGCATCTCGGATCACCCGCTCGTCATAGGCGCAGATCACGGTCTCCACGGGCTGACGGTCAGGCGGCGGCGTCTCGATGACCGACATGTCACGGGCCCCCATGAGGGAGAGATAGAGGGTCCTTGGGATCGGGGTCGCGGAGAGGGTGAGGACATCGACGAGACGGAACCGATCCTTGAGGGCCTCCTTGTGCTTCACGCCGAAGCGCTGTTCCTCGTCCACAATGACCAATCCAATATCCTTGAAGACGACATCGGGCGAGAGAAGCCTGTGCGTCCCCACCACCAGATCGACCGAGCCGTCGGCCAGTCCCTTCACGATCTCGCGCTGCTCGGCGGCCGTGCGGTAGCGACTCAATAGTTCGATCTTCACGGGGTACTCGCTCATCCTCTCCCGGAGCGTCCGGGCATGCTGTTGCGCAAGCACCGTGGTCGGGGCAAGAAAGACGACCTGCTTGCCTCCCATGAGTGCCTTGAAAGCGGCTCGCAGGGCGACCTCAGTCTTCCCGAAACCAACATCACCGCAGAGAAGGCGGTCCATTGGTCTGCGCGATTCCATGTCCTGCTTGATCTCGGCAATCGCGCGGAGCTGATCCAGGGTCTCCCGGTAGGGAAAGCTCTGTTCCAGCTCCCGTTGCCACGGGGTATCGGGACCGAACGGGTGTCCCTGTCCCGTCTCTCGCTCCGCCTGCAGTTTCAGTAACCGACCGGCGTAGAGGAAGACAGACTTCTCGGCTGCCTTGCGTGCCTTGGACCACTTTTCATCCCCGAGGGAGGAGAGGTCGGGAGCATGCTTTCCGACGCCGACATAACGGGAGAGTTGCCAAGCCTGGTCAATTGGAACGAAGAGCCGCGAATCATCCGCGAACTCCAGAGCAAGCACCTCACCCTCACTTCCATCGGCAGCCGGCAATCGCTGCAGCCCCAGGTAACGCCCGATGCCATGCTCGGCATGGACGACAAGATCCCCCTCGGAAAACTCGGTGAAATCGATTGCCGAGCGCGAGGACCTCTGCCGCTCGCGACGCAGATGAAGACGCCTGAGACGCTGGCTGGCCGAGCGACCAAAGAGCTCTGCATCGGCAAGGATGGCAATCTTGGCTTGGGAAAAGCAGAATCCGCGGGCAATCGTTCCTAGACGAATTTCGGGAAGTTCCTTTTTCTTGCCGGTCTCGGCGGCCAGCGCGAGTTCGCGAAAACGCTCGCCCTCTCCTTCAGTGGCACTGAACAGCACGATGCGCCACCCCTCCTTCCTCCACGCCGCCAACTGCTTGAAAAACTCACCACGACGCGCCTCATCGACGATGAAGTCACCGGCCCCGAACGAGGCGAAGGGAATCGGATCGAAGGTGACTCCCTGGGAGTCACCTTCCAGGGCAGGAGCCGAAGAAAGCAGTAGCCTGCGTGCGTGGGGGAAAAAGGTTTTCCTCTCAGCTTCGGGCTCCCATCCCACCTCCACCACCAGATCCTCCGCTCCGACATACTGATGCAGGGGAATGCTTGCCTTGTCGGTGTCACCCGTCTGAATCTCGCATTCCTCCACCTCTCCGACGGATGTCTGTGTATCGACATCGAATTCCCTGATCGAGGAGATCCCCTCCTCGTCGAATTCCAGACGGCAGGGCATCGGCCGCTGCCAGGAGAAGATATCGAGGATGCCTCCTCTGAGCGCAAATTCACCACGACGGATCACTTGGGCGACCCTCTCGTATCCGGCCTCCGTGAGTCTGTTCACAATACTCCCGGGAGATCCCTTCCATCCCCTCGGCAGGGTCAGAAGACCTCCAGTGAGATCGTTGATGGTGGGAACAAGTTCCTCCCACTGTGAGGCAGTGACCACGGGGGCCAGCGTTTCATCCCTGGCAATTCTCCCGAGAACAGCCAATCGTTCCGCCGCTATTTCGGGATCAGGGAGTCCGAGTCCCGCGGCGGGAATCTCCAGGTCTGGAAAAAGGGCCGCCTGCGAGATCCAAGACGTCAACTCGGAGGCAAATTCCTCCTGAGATCTCACATCCCCGCAGACAAACCAGACTCTCCGATCCCCACCCAAGGATCGAGCCGCCACGGCACCGACGAAGGACCATGCCTGCTCCGCAATGTCACCGAGAAGGAGGGAGCCTCCATCACCCGGAATCCGATCCAGCAGCGGGCGGATCCTCGGATCTGCGGCGACCGTATCGAGAAGATCGTTATGCGTTCCCGAGTAGGCCATGGGCACGAAGATAGCCGTGGGCAAGTGTGAGTGCCAGGGAGGGTTCCGGAAGTTTCTTCCCGGCGCACGTCGTGACGGGCATTACTCCGAGGCGCGAATTCGTCACAGCCATCGCCACGGCGAGGCGCAGATCCGAGGGACGGAGATCCCGCTCGAGAACCCGGGCATGTGAACGCGTCCACCCGAGAACAACGCCGGATCGTGCACCCCTGCTCCTCGGCGGCGTGATGACCGAGGTGCCGGATCGCGACGGCAGCCACACCAGCAAATTTCCCATCGCACAGGAAACAACCCTTTCCTTGGCATCCAAGACAACTCCCTCATCGGCGCCTGCTGAGCGAGCCTCCTCGAGGGCCAGCAGATGCTGCTCGTAGTTGCCGGTTTTCAATCCCCACCCTGCTTCCGAGAAGGGTTTTTTCAGGATCCGGAGTGCCATCCCGACTTCCAGTTCTTTCTCGGTTGGAAAATGAGTGGACTCCCAGGTCACATAGAGCGCCGGCATCCGGATGGGCGATACGGGAGAACCCGGTCCGGCCGTGAGATAAATCCTGAGCATCCCATCCGGCAGTTTTTTCCCGGCATCAATTGCGCGGAGTGCTGCTTCCATGGACTTGGAAAACGGAATCCCCTTTTCCTTGGCTGAATGCCTAAGCGTCGTCAGATGTTCCTTGAGAAGGAGGGGCACGCTGTTCCGTACCGCGATGCTTTCAAAGAGATGCTGTCCGTAGCGGAAACCACGGTCATCCAATGGCACTCCGCCCCGATGGGGAACGATTCCGGAACCGTCCCAACGCCAGACCCTGAATCCTGAACGGCTCATCATCCGCCGCTCACTCGCCGTCGGTGCCTGGTCCGCCGATCCTCTCCAGGCGTTTGCGGAGGGTTGCCCTCGTGATGCCGAGCAACTTGGAGGCTTTCACCTGATTGCTCCGGGTATACTCCATGGCGCGTCTGGTGAAATCCTCCTCAACCCAGGGAAGCAATTCCCTCTCCCCTCCCTCGCTGGTGAGGGCTTCAAAAAGTATCTTCGCGGCCTCCTCCACCCCGATTGGACGAAGCGAAGAAACCTCGGAGGTTGCTGACTCAGAAGCGAGAGCCACCTGGCCGAGAGGGAGATCCTTCGGAAGAAGCACATCGCTTGTCGCCAGAACAACGGCACGCTGAAGGGTATTCTGCAGCTCCCGCACATTGCCTGGCCAAGGATAGGCAGCCATGACCTTGATCGCCTCCTCGGAGAGTTGGAGCAGGGGTCTGTGTTGCTGGCTGGCGATCCGCGAAAGGAAATACTCCGCGAGCAGGGGGATGTCCTCGACGCGCGCCCGCAGCGGGGGAAGATGAATGCCAACCACGTTGAGGCGGTAGTAGAGATCCTCACGGAATTCCTTCTTGGCGATGGCCTCCTCCAGGTTCCGGTTGGTCGCCGCAACGATGCGGACATCGGCCTTGATCGTTGCGTTGCCCCCCACGCGGGAAAATTCCCCCTCCTGCAACACGCGCAGGAGCTTGCTCTGGACGGCTATGGGCATCTCCCCGATCTCATCAAGGAAGAGGGTGCCCCCGTGGCACTGCTCGAAGCGCCCGATGCGCTGCGTGGCGGCACCGGTGAAGGATCCTTTCTCATGGCCGAAGAGCTCGCTCTCAAGAAGATTCTCGGGAATGGCGGCGCAGTTGATCGCGAGGAGACTCTTCTTGCTGCGGTCGCTGTAGCTGTGGATCGCGCGCGCGACGAGCTCCTTGCCGCAACCGCTTTCTCCCGTGACGAGCACGGGGGCATCGCTCATCGCGACGCGACCGACCATCTTGAAGACCGACTGCATCGCCTCGGACTGGCCGACAATGTCGTCGCGGTATTGTTCGACGGTGAGGGCAGGCTTGCTGGGAGAGACCGCGCGAAGCTCGGCCGCGGCCTTGAGGGCGGAATCAACCACCACCTTGAGGGTAAAGGGGAGTGACTCCTTGCGGAGAAAGTCGAAAGCCCCGAGCTTCATCGACTCGATGACCGACTGGGTCGTTCCGTACGCGCTCATGACGATCACCATCGCATTGCTCGACTCGGCCCGGATCTTTGCCAGAAGATCGAGTCCGCCGCTGGGACGAAGATGCATCTCGGTGATGACCAGGTCGGGCTTCTCGAGACAGAAGATCTTGAAGGCGTTGGCGGAACTGGTCTCGGTGATGACCCGGACACCCGAGGCCTTGAGTTGCTGACGGACCCAATCGAGGTGATCGGTCTCGCTGTCGACGACAAGGACGGTCTGATCGGATTTTGCGGAAGTACTCATGAAAGGATTATGAAGCGACGGGATTCTCCTCTGCGGCGCCGTAACGCCGCTCGCGGGTTTGAAAATCGGCAATGGCGGCAAAGAGATCTTCGGATCCGAAATCGGGCCAGAACTTTCGGGTCACATGGATCTCCGTGTAACTGAGTTGCCAGAGCAGGAAGTTGGACAACCTCATCTCCCCGGAGGTCCTGATCAGAAGATCGGGATCGGGCATCGCATGGGTGTAGAGATGGCCTGCGATGGTCTGCGCATCGATCTTTTGCGGCTCGATCCCCCCGGAACGGACTTCCGCGGCGATGGAGCGCACGGCATCGACGATCTCGTCGCGACCACCATAGTTGAGAGCCAACGTCAGGGTGAGGCGGGTATTCCCCGAGGTCTCCTCAATCGCCCTCTCAAGCCGCTTGCGCGCAGGCCCGGGGAGATCCTGGGTACGACCGACCGTGGCCAGACGAACGCCGTTTCTATTCATCATGGCGACTTTCTCCGAAAGGAAGCGCTCAAGCAGCATCATGAGCCCGGCCACTTCGTGCGCGGGACGCTTCCAGTTCTCCGTGGAGAAGGCGTAGAGGGTCAGATACTCCACTCCGGCCTCGATGCAGGCCTCGCAGATCGTCTCGACGTTACGGGCACCCTGTTCGTGCCCCTTGAGACGCGGCCACCCACGCTCACGCGCCCAGCGACCGTTGCCATCCATGATGATGGCGATGTGACGCGGCACCGTGACTTCCGGTTTCAAGTCGGAGGAAGGACTCACGGTCAGGCTTAGGGGCCCTTCCCTTAAAGGTGAATGGTTTGAGCGCGTCCCGGACCGACGCTGACAATCGAGAGCTTTGCCCCGCTGAGTTTTGCGAGGGTCTCGGCGTATCGGCGGGCCTTGATCGGCAGATCCTTGTACTTGCGGATTTTGTCGGTGGGGGTGAGCCAACCCGGCATGGAGGTGTAGACAGGGCGGCAGCGGGCGAGTTCACTGGCATCCGTGGGAGGAGTGTCGAGCACCGCTCCCTTGCCGTCGATACGGTATCCCGTGCAGATGCGAATCTCTGCGACACCGTCGAGGCCGTCGAGATTGGTGATCGCAAGCTGATCGACCCCGTTGACCAGCGTGGCATAGCGGGTGGCAACCGCATCGAACCATCCGCAGCGGCGGGCCCGTCCGGTCGTGGCTCCAAATTCCCGACCCATCCCGTGGAGCATATCGCCGATGACCTCTTCCTCGGTAGGCAGCGGCCCCTCACCAACGCGGGTGGTGTAGGCCTTAACGACACCGATCACGGTATCGATGCGGTTCGGTGCAATCCCCGATCCGGTGCAGGCTCCTCCGGAGGTGGTGTTGGAACTGGTGACAAAGGGGTAGGTGCCGTGGTCGATATCCAGGAAGGTTCCCTGGGCCCCCTCGAAGAGGATCTCCTTCTTGGCTTCCATCACCTTGTGCAGATAGCTCACGGTATTCGTCACGAAGGGCTTGAGCACCTTGGCGGCGGCCGTGTAATCGGCCAGCACCTTGGCGCCGTTGACCGGTTTGCCGCCCAGCCCCTTGAGGATGGCGTTGTTCTCCTTGATACGAAGGGCCAGCTTCACCTTGAAAACATCGGGGCGGACCAGATCAGCCATCCGGAGGCCGGTGCGTGCCACCTTGTCACCGTAAGCGGGGCCGATGCCGCGCTTGGTCGTGCCGATCTTGTTCTTTCCCTTAAGCTCTTCACGGCGCTCGTCGAGCGAACGGTGGTAGGGCATCACCAGATGGGCGCTGTCACTGATCAGGAGATTCTTGTCGACCTTGATGCCGCGATCGCGCAGCCCCTTGATCTCGCCAACCAGGGCGACGGGGTCGATCACGACGCCGTTGCCGATCACGCAGACCTTCCCCTTGCGAAGAATGCCGGAGGGAATCAGATGGAGGACATATTTCTTGTCGCCGTCGACAATGGTGTGGCCGGCGTTATTGCCTCCCTGGCTACGGACGACGATATCGACCTCGCCGGTCAGGACATCAATGATCTTTCCTTTGCCTTCATCCCCCCACTGGGAACCTACGAGAATGGTGTTTGACATGATTGGGTGCGTAAAAAATAGCCGACTGAGCGTCCGGCCAAGTGGTCAAAAATCGCCACTTACAGAAGAAAGGACAAGGAAATAGTGGGGAGAGGCGAGTCTCCGACGAGACTCAGACGAGACGCTTAGGCTGAAGACTGAAGACTTTAATCTGGAAATCAGGAACTCAGGAAAGTGAAGCGCGAAAAAGAAAGCATCCCTCAATCATGGCGAGGAGATTTTGAAAGGATGGCAAGGCGGATGAGCCCCGTGCTAAGGGTTGGAAGTTTCGATGCACCGCTTGAAAACCTCGCCTCTATTTTCAGGTTATGGCGTGGTGATTTTAGATGAGGAGCTAGGCGCGCGAGTGACGCTGTGTGAAACACACTGCAAGCGAGCAGCAACACCGCTCCTCGCTAAAAGCACCCGCCAGAACAGATCACCATTCGACTACGGTGCTAGCCCAAGTCAGTCCCCCACCAAAAACCACCATCAGGATCTTGTCACCGCGCTTGAAGCGACCGGTACGATTGGCCTCATCGAGGGCGATAGCGACAGCGGCGGCGGAGGTGTTGCCGTAGCGGTCGAGGTTGATCATGAAGCGGTCCATCTCGACATCGAGACGACTGGCGATGGCCTCGATAATTCGGAGATTGGCCTGATGAGGAATGAAGCAAGCCACCTCAGAGGGTGACACCCCGGCATCGGCCAGGACCTGCTGGGAGGCCTCGACCATGGCGGTGACGGCATGCTTGTAAGTCTCGCGGCCGTTCATCTTGATGGTGGACGGGTTTTCGGCCGCAGTCGGAGAATTGGCCGGGTGAGCGCTTCCCCCGCCGGGAATGTAGAGGATCTCGGCAAGTGTTCCATTGCTTCCCATGCGGGTGGACATCACCCCACGGGATCCCTCACGGTGTTGCAGGATAGCGGCACCCGCACCATCGCCAAAGAGGACGCAGGTGTTCCGATCAGTCCAGTCCACAATGGAGGAGAGTTTGTCGGCACCGATCACAAGCACCGTATTGTAGGTTCCGGAAGCGATATACTGACGGGCGGTCTCCACGCCGAAGAGGAATCCCGAGCAGGCCGCCGAAATATCGAAACAGACGGCCTTTGTCGCGCCGATCTTGGTCTGGACAAAGCAGGCGGTGTTGGGAAAGAACATGTCCGGAGTAACTGTCGCACAGATGATGAGGTCGATCTCTTCGGCGCCGATACCGGCGTTCTCCATTGCCGCCTGCGCAGCACGAGCAGCGAGATCGCTGGTGGGCATCTCGGGGCCGGCAATGCGGCGTTCACGGATTCCGGTGCGGGACTGGATCCACTCGTCACTGGTCTCGACCAACTTCTCCAAGTCGGCATTGGTCATCACCCGGTCCGGGGCATAACTGCCGGTACCGATGATGGATGCCGTGCGAAGTGATGGGAGGCTAGGAGGCATGGGCTTCCTGGGTGATTGGAGCGGTGTTGGTGACGGGCCCGTTCTTTTCGTTGTAGGCCTTCACGGCCTCCACGATCTTGGGGTTGACCTGCTGCTCGATGAACTCGGTGGCAACTCGTATGGCATTCTTGATGGCGAGCGGTGAACTGGATCCATGCGCGATGATACAGATGCCGTTGACTCCCAGAAGCGGGCTGCCCCCGTAGTTTTCGTAATTGGTCTGCTTGCGGATGGCCCGGAAGGCATTGCGCGCGATCCATGCCCCGAGCATCCGGAACGGAGTCTTCATGAGCTCCATCTTGAGCCAGTGAAAAACGGCGCTCGCGGTGGCCTCCACGGTCTTGAGAACAACGTTGCCGGTGAATCCGTCGCTGAGAATGACCTCAACGGGATGCTCAAAGAGGTCATGCCCCTCGATATTACCGCGAAAGTTCAGCGAGGAGGCCTTGAGAAGCTTGAAGACTTCCTTGGTGAATTCGCTTCCTTTCACATCCTCGCCACCGATCGACATGAGGCCGATCTCGGGATTCGGATAACCGAGCACCTGTTTGGAGACAACGGACCCCATGATGGCGTACTGGAGGAGATGGAGGGGCTTGGCATCGACGTTCGCGCCGGCGTCGATGAGGACGCAGATGTTCTTCTCGGTCGGGATGTAAGAGGCGATGCCTGGTCGCTCGATCCCCTCAAGCGTACGGAGTTTGATGGTGGTGGCGGCGACAGCAGCACCGGTGTGCCCGGCGCTCACAATCGCGTCGGCATCACCTTTCTTGACCAGATCGACTGCCCGGGAGACGGAGGAGTCCTTTTTGCGTCGCACGGCCTCGACTGCCGCGTCACTCATCTCCACGACCTGGGTCGTGTGAACGATCTCAATGCGTGGGTCGGCACATCCAAGGGTGGCCAACTCGGCCCTGATCGCCTCTTCGTCCCCCGTGAGGAAGAGCTTGGTGATTCGGGGATACTCCCGAAGGGCCATCACGGCCCCAGCGACGGTATTCTTAGGGGCGTAGTCACCCCCCATGGCGTCGAGGGCAATTCTCATTGGCTCGGGTTCCGGGTCTGTACCGTCAACTTCCGAAACGGAAGGATCAGGGGGCGAGGTTCGGAGGGGGCTTTAAGCCACCTCGACATCAAGAACCTGACGGCCACGGTAGGTGCCGCAGGCGGGGCAGGCAGTATGGGAACGGAGCGGTGCGCCGCACTGGGTGCACTTGCCGAGCTTGGGGGCATGCCAGCGGTTTGCTGCCTTGCGGGTGCGAAGGCGCATCTTTGAAGTTTTGCGTTTAGGGACTCCCATCGGATGGTGGTGTTTTGAGTTGGTCGAGTGCTTCCCAGATTGCCGGACGCGCCGCCTTCTCCATTGGCAAAGGAGCTGTGCGGGCGCCCGCCGGGAAGTGGGCGGGGCAGGTCTTTTCTCCACCCTGATCACATCGGGGATGCGCGGGCAGAAGGAGATGAATATCCTCCCTGACCTCGGTGGTCAAGTCCACTAATTCACTTCCTTCCAGTTCGACCTGCGTGGCATAGGGGTCAATCACGATTTCTCTCTCGAAGGGCTCCAAACAGGAAACACAGGTCATCCTCACCCCTTGGGAGATGCGACCGGTGGCAAAAAGCCCTCCGTCAGAGAGTCCCACATCCAGGGAATACTCCAAGGGGCCGATGGGCGTGGCCCCGGCCTCCTCGAGACCGAGTGGTACAGGATCCTCCTCACCCTCCAGATGGAGGGTTCCTCCTTGGGGAATCTGACGAAGATGGACTTTCATGAGGAGAGACTATCCCAATTTTTCGAGAGATGAAAGGGGTGATGGAGAAGGTGCCCGAATGCCGCCAAGTTTTGCCTTCTCCCTTCCAGTTTTCTCAGGCCTTCGGGAATTTTTCTTTAAGTGCTGAAAGAACAGGGGCGGAGACAAAAGGAGACACATCGCCGCCGAGACGGGCAACCTCCTTCACAATCCGCGAACTCAGGAAGATGCAGTCCTCCCTCGGCGTGAGGAAGATCGTCTCGATCTTCGGCTCAAGACGTCGGTTGGTGAGCGCCATCTGAAACTCGAACTCGAAGTCAGACACCGCGCGCAAACCGCGGATCACGACGAAGGCCTCGCGACGTCGGCAAAAATCGACCAAGAGGCCGTTGAGCGGTTCCACGGTGAGTCCCTCGTGGTCTCCCACACTCCGAGAAATGAGATCAACCCTCTCTTCCGTGGTGAAGAGCGGATTCTTGGCCTCGTTGTCCGCCACCCCCACAATCACCTCGTCAAAGAGTCCGAGAGACCGCGTGATCAGATCGAAGTGACCATTGGTCACCGGATCGAAACTTCCGGGATAGATCGCGCGGCGATGACTCATGGGACGCTTATTCCCACTCGATGGTGGCCGGCGGCTTGCTCGAGACATCGAGCACGCAGCGGTTCACACCCTTTACCTCGTTGATGATGCGGCTGGAAATCTTGCCCAGCAGATCGTATGGCAACCGGACCCAGTCGGCAGTCATGCCGTCCTGACTCTCCACGACGCGCAGGGCGATCGTGTAGTCGTAGGTGCGCTCGTCACCCATGACTCCGACAGACTGGACGGGGAGGAGGACGGCGAAGGACTGCCAAACCTTGAAATACCAGCCGGAGGCCTTCATCTCCTCGAGAACGATGCGGTCGGCATCGCGCACGATGCGGAGGCGCTCCGGAGTGATCGCCCCGACGATGCGGACGGCAAGACCGGGGCCGGGGAAGGGCTGACGGTCTACCACCTCCTGGGGGAGGCCCAGTTCGCGCCCGACCTCGCGGACCTCGTCCTTGAAGAGCTGGCGGAGCGGCTCGACGAGCTCGAACTTCATGTCCTTGGGCAGTCCGCCGACATTATGATGGCTCTTGATGAGGGAAGCCGGGTTGCCGGCGATCGGCACACTCTCGATGACATCGGGATAGAGGGTTCCCTGCGCGAGGAACTTGAAGGGGTGCTTCGAGCCCTTCGCCGACTTCTGGAGATCGGTGGCGGCCTGCTCGAAGATGCGGATGAACTCCGTGCCGATGACCTTGCGCTTCTTCTCGGGGTCGGTGACTCCCTTGAGCTTGCCGAGGAAGCGGCTCGTTCCGTCGGCAATCTTGAGGCGGATCTTGAAGTTGCGCCCGAAGAGCTTGTCGACCGCATCACGCTCGCCGAATCGCAGCAGACCGTTATCGACAAAGATGCAGGTGAGTTGGTCGCCGATCGCCTTGTGGATCAGGGCCGCGGCCACGGAGGAATCAACACCGCCGCTCAGGCCGAGGATCACGCGGCCGTCACCGACCTGCTCGCGGATCTGCGCGCAGATGCGCTCGATGAAGGAGCCCATGGTCCAGTCGCTCTTGCAGCCGCAGATGCCGTGGAGGAAGTTCTGGATGATGGCTTTGCCCTTCGGGGTGTGGTGCACCTCGGGATGGAACTGCATCCCGTAGATCTTCCTCTTTGCGTCGGCGATGACGGCATGAGGAGCGTTCTCCGTGGTCCCGATGGCGGCAAATCCCCTGGGAAGCTTCTCCACGCGGTCGCCGTGACTGTTCCAGACATCGAGCTTCTTGGGCAACCCCTTGAAGAGAGGGGAGGCCCCGACGGTGGAGAGGACTCCCTTGCCATATTCACGATGGGTGGAGCGGGCCACAGCCCCCCCGAGATCCCGGGAAAGAAGCTGCATTCCGTAACAGATGCCAAGGATCGGGAGGCCGAGCTTGTAGATCTCAGGATCGACCTTGGGGGCCTTCGGCGCGTAGACGCTGGCGGGACCGCCCGAGAGGATGATCCCCTTCACGGTGCCGTCGGCGATGATCTCGCTGGCCTTGGTGGTATGGGGAACGATCTCCGAGAATACGCGGCACTCTCGCACACGTCGGGCGATCACCTGCGTGTACTGAGAACCAAAGTCGAGAATGACAATCTTGGAGGATGCCTTGGGGGATTTGACGGGAGTTTTCTTGGAGGCGCTTGTCACAGGTTGTTTGGAACGGGAAGCCATGGCGGTCAGGAGTGAGTGTCTCGTTGATTACTGAAAGTCGGTGCCCAAGGAGCCGAAATCGCTCTTCTCCACCTTTTCATTGTAGAGATGTCCCTGGCCGGAAAGCCCCTGGACCACATTGTCGGCGACATCATCGGCATCGCTTTCCGCGGTGGCGCAACCGGTCAGGCAGAGAGAGGGAATCAGAAGAAGCCCAAGAAGCAGGAGAATTCGGAGAGGATTCACCGCATGAATCTAGAAGATCCGAAGGAGAAGGCAATACGGGATGGGGCGGGATTGAGAGGAAATTACATATGGAACTCATGAAGCCCGGAAATGAGGCTGAGAAATCCCGGTTGATGACGCAGATTACGCCAAAGGAAGTGATTCCCATGGAATGACTGCCGGAACCTCTATCCATTGCAGATCCTCACATCATCTTTTCTGATTCCTTCCTGATTTGCTTGCTTGGCCGTTGCTACGCATCCGTTGCATCCTGAGTTCCATATTTCTTGATCGGTTCCCGAAAACGATTTCATGAACAAAGGTATCCCTCCCGAACTCCTGCTGGAGGCCTATGCCTCCGGGATTTTCCCGATGGGGATGGAGGATGGGACGATCCGCTGGTTCTCCCCGAATCCCCGGGGAATCCTCCCGCTGGAGGAATTCCATGCACCGCACGGGCTGAAGCGGGCCCTGAAACGTCCGGGGTGGGAACTTCGCACCGACACTGCATTCGACGAGGTCGTTGCGGCCTGTGCCGCACGTGAGGAGACCTGGATCACCCCACTCATCCGGAAAGCCTACCGCGAACTCTTCGCGGAGGGCCACGCCCACAGCGTCGAGATCTGGAAGGACGGGTGCCTGGCAGGGGGCCTCTACGGCGTGGCGCTCGGAGGGGCCTTCTTTGGCGAGTCGATGTTCCACCGCGTGACCGACGCCTCCAAGGTGGCCCTCTGGCATCTGGTCCGGGTCCTGCGCGAGGGAGGCTTCACCCTGCTTGACACCCAGTGGACAACGGATCATCTGGAGCAGTTCGGTGCGATCGAGATTCCCCGCGAGGATTATCTGGAAAGACTCGCGTCAGCCGTGGGAGCGAAGACACGCTTTCCCTCTCCCGGAATCGTCACCTGATCAACCAACCATCCTGATCACCACGCCGATCAGGCCACACCCGACGATCAGGCTGATGATTCCCGCGCGCTTGAACTGGAGAAGCAGAAAAGCCATGAAGGCAACGCCGAGTGACCCGAGGGCAATGGATCCATGCGGCAGAAAAACGCCATGGGCAAACCACAGCATGAGCGTGGCGATGACCGCAGTCACGACGGCACCGATGGCCGAGAGTGATCCTGCCACGCGGCGGTTCCCCGCAATCCTTCCCATGTGGGGTGCGAGGGAAAAGATCCAGAGAAAGCTCGGCAGGAAGAGTGACCAGAGAGCCGCAAGACTTCCGAGCGTTGCGGAGAGCAGGGGCGAAAGAACCCCCGGCACCTTGTAGCAGGCCAGAAAGGCGACGAACTGAAGCGCGATCAGGAGCGGGCCGGGCGTCGTCTCCGCAAGACCCAGGCCATCAAGCATCTCGCCGGATGTGATCCATCTCCAGTCGCCCGAAGCGTGAAGGGTGACATAGGAGAGCGCTGCATACGCCCCGCCAAAACTCAATACAGCAACCTTTCCGAAAAAGATCCCCACCTGCACCGGCAGCGCATGAAAACCGAGCCAGAGAACGAGTAGGGCGAGAGGCACGAACCAGAGCAGGAGAATGACAAAACCTACCCCAAGCGAAGCGCTCCAACTTGCATCATCGGATTGGCGTGGCTTCTCACAATGAGACTCCGGCTTTCCCGGGGGCTTGAGGCAGAAAAACCCGATAACCGCAGCCCCGATGACAACCAATGGATAGGAAGCATGGAAGCAAAGCAGGAGAAAGGAAGCGCCGGCGATCAGGGCCAGAGCGGGCGAAGTGACCGTTCGCCTCCCAATTCTCCAGAGAGCGGAGACGACGATGGCGACAACCGCAGGCTTCAGGCCGTCAAAGAAGGCATGGAGCAGGGGTGAGTCGTTACCCATCACATAGAGCAGACTCAGCCCCCAGAGCAGGAAGGCCGCCGGAAGAAAGAAGAGAATCCCGGCGGCAATCCCGCCGCGGATCCCATGGAGACGCCACCCGAGATAGGTCGCCAACTGCTGGGCCTCGGGACCCGGCAGGAACATGCAGAATTGCAGGGCTCGCAGAAACTCTTCCTCTCCGACCCACCCCCGCTTCTCCACCACCTCCGACTGCAGGATCGCGATCTGTCCCGAGGGACCTCCAAAGCCGATGCATCCGATTTTCAGCCAGAGACGGAGCGCCTCACGAAAGGTCGGCTTTGATGCACCGGGGCCGCCCATGAGATTTTTTTACCCGAAGAGCGGTAATTCCGCCGTCGGATCGGGAGCGCCAGGGGATTTGCGCCGCGTTCCGGCAAGCGTGGGACGCCCCTCGGCATTGAGCTCCGCTTTCTCAAGATTCGTCAGGATTTCGCGGGCCCGCTCCACCACCGAGGAGGGAAGCCCTGCCAGACGGGCCACCTGGATGCCATAGCTCCGGTCGGCAGCACCCTCGACGATCTTCCGGAGGAAGACGATCCGGTCATTCTGCTCCCTCACCGCGACATTCAGATTCCGGACACCGGAACGGGTGCGGGCGAGATCGGGAAGCTCGTGGTAATGCGTGGCAAAGAAGGCGCGGCAACCCGTCACGTCATGGAGATACTCGGCGACGCTCCAGGCGATCGAGAGTCCGTCAAAGGTAGCAGTGCCGCGTCCGATCTCATCCAGCAGCACGAGACTGCGGGCGGTGGCGTTGTTCAAAATATTCGCCGTCTCATTCATCTCGACCATGAAGGTCGAGTGACCGCGCGAGAGATCATCGCTCGCACCGACACGGGTAAAAATCCTGTCAGCCACCCCGATGCGCGCGGAGGACGCGGGAATCCAGCTTCCGAGTTGGGCCATGACCGTCAACAGGCCGACCTGACGCAGGTAGGTCGATTTGCCAGCCATGTTCGGGCCGGTGATGATCCCCATGCGGTGCTTGGCTGCATCCAGGTCGGTGTCGTTGGGAACGAACGTCTCCCCACCGGCACGCTGATCGAGCACGGGGTGACGGCCCTCCCGGATCTCCAACACCGTCGACCCATCCACGACGGGACGCGTGTAACCGAAAAGACGCGCCGCCTCGGCAAGAGCCCCAAGCGAATCGAGAGCACCGGCTGCGGCGGCTGTCTCCTGCAGTGGAATCACCTGCTCAAGCACCGCTGCACGGAGTCTCTGGAAGATCTCGATCTCCAAGGCCTTCGCCCGCTCTTCGGAACCAAGGATCTTGCCTTCCACTTCCTTCAGTTCCGGCGTGATGAATCTCTCACCCCCGGCCGTGGTCTGCTTGCGGGTGTAGTCGTCGGGAACGCTCCCGAGATTCGCCGTGGTAATCTCGATGAAGTATCCGAAGACGGCGTTGAAGCGGACCTTCAGCGACTTGATTCCGGTGCGCTGGATCTCCTTCTCCTGCAGGGCGGCGATCCAGGTCTTCCCCTCGGTGGAGGCATTACGCAATTCGTCAAGCGAGGCGTCGAATCCGTCACGGATCATCCCCCCCTCACGGGTCGTCGGTGGAGGCTCCTCGACGATGGCCGAGCGAAGAAGGGCGCTTAGCTCGGGCAGTGGTTGAAGCGCTGTGCCGAGTGTGCCAAACAGCCCTCCCCCAAGCCCCGAGAGCGTCTCGTGAATGGCGGGGATCGCTGCAAGCGAGGCCGCCAAGGCCGCGAGATCGCGGGCGTTTCCAGAGTTCTGGCTGAGGCGGGAAACGGAGCGCTCGATGTCACGGATACCTCCGAGGCGGTCGCGCAGGTCTCCCAACTTCAGCGGGGAGGCGATGAACATTCCGATCGCATCCTGCCGTCCGACGATCGACTCGGGATCGATGAGCGGATGGAGTATCCAGTCGCGCAGCGTGCGCGCACCCATCGGGGTGACTGTCCGATCAAGGGTGCCGAGAAGCGTCATGCCGCGGCCTGCACGCGACTGGACAAGCTCCAGATGGCCCTGCGTGGAGGCGTCGAGCAGGAGATGATCGGACTGGCGGTAGGCACGCAGCGCCCGAAGATGGGATGCATCACGGCGAAGGGTGCGTGTCAGGTAGTGAAGCAGGGCGCCGGCCGCGGCGACTCCCGCAGGGACATCGTTCACTCCGAAGCCATCGAGCGAGTGGATCTTGAAATGGGAGAGCAGCAGCTCCGTCGAGGCCATCGGATCAAAGAGGTATGACTCCACCTCCTCAACCGAGGGAAAGCCCAGAGGAAGTCCCTGATGCAGGGCCTGGAGCACTTCCCTCTTCCCCTCGGGAGCCAGGATCTCGGCGGGAGCAATACGGACCACCTCGTCGAGCAAGGCCTCGGCGCTGGCAAGTTCGGTAATGCGGAACTCCCCGGTGCTCAGATCGGCGCAGGCGAGGCCAAACATACCCCCTTCCTTCCCAGGCGGAAGAACGGCTGCCGTGAAATTGTGATTCCTCTCCTCAAGACCGGCATCCTCCAGGGTGCCGGGGCTCAGGATCCTGGTGATCTCGCGCCGGACGAGTTTTCCCGTCTGCACCTCCCCAACCTGCTCGCAGAGGGCGACGCGACGCCCTGCGGCAAGGAGCTTCTCCATGTATCCGCGTGCCGCATGGTAGGGGACTCCGCACATCGGCACCTCACCTCGCTTGGTCAGGGCGACATTCAGGATCGCCGAGGCCTCCTTGGCATCGTCGAAAAACATCTCGTAGAAATCGCCCAACCGGAAAAGCAGGAAGGTTCCCGGCGGCAGGTCACGCCGGAGGGCGTGGTACTGCTTCATCATGGGAGTCGCTTCGGAGGACATGAAGAAGGTGTCTAGGCTGAAGACTGAAGGCTGTTAGCCGGGAAGCAGAAACGTCTCCTAGGAGTTGAGAAAGGCGGTGAGGGGGCTGGTCGGGATGGCATGCTCCGCGCGCATCGGAAGGCCGGCTGCCACCGCCTCCGCGGCGGCCTCGACCGCAATGCGGAAGGCGCGGGCCATCCGGACGGGATCACCCGCGACGGCGATGGCGGTGTTCACAAGGACGGCATCGGCGCCAAGTTCGAGCGCCTCCGCGGCATGACTCGGCGCACCGATCCCGGCATCAACGACGACAGGAACCGTCGCCTGCTCGATGATGATGGAAATCTGATGACGGGTCTCGATGCCACGGTTACTGCCGATCGGGGAACCGAGCGGCATGACTGTCGCGGCTCCGGCTTCCTGAAGCCGCTTCGCCAACACAGGGTCGGCATTGATGTAGGGCAGAACGGTGAATCCCTCCGCAACCAGCATTTCGGTTGCCTTGAGCGTCTCGACGGGATCAGGGAGCAGGTACCGGGAATCGGGGTGGATCTCGAGCTTCACCCACTTTGGCAGGCCGGCAGACGCAGCCAGACGGGCAAGACGGACTGCCTCCTCGGCGGTATTTGCGCCGCTGGTATTGGGCAGAAGGAGGTATTTCTGGGGATCGATGAACTCCAGAATGTTGGCAAAGGGATCCCCCTTTCCGGAGAGGTCCGCCCGGCGTAGGGCCACGGTGACAATCTGGGTGCCGCTCGCCGCCAGCGACTCACCCATCACCTCCCCGGAGGAAAATTTTCCTGTTCCAAGGAAGAGCCGGGAGGAGAACTCCCGGCCGGCGATGATCAGTGGCGAGGCTGCGGACATCCCGTGATCCTATCGGTGAACACGCAGCCCCTGCAAGAAACGCCTGCCACCTAAGTCTGGAAGGAACAATCGATCGCGCAGAGGCGGAGAGGCGCGGAGAGTTTTAAGGGAGATGCCGGATCTGCTGAAATATCTGCCCAATCGGGTGCTATCTGACCCCAAGAATACTTCCGTGGATTAGGCAGAGCCACGATGCCAATTCTCCTTGGTTTTTTCCTCTGCGTCTCTGCGCCTCTGCGCGAGATTCTCTTTCTAAACGAGACAGAGAAAGTGCCCTACCCCACCGAGGAGCCGATCGCCACGAGCGCCTCGTCCCGGGTGGCGCACACGGGGTAAGCGGTCTGAAACTGGGCAATGTCGAAGATTCTTTGAACTGCAGGTTGCAGGGCACAGACGGCAAGCCCTCCACCAATGCGCTGCAGCTGACGACCCAGTAGGAAAAACTCGCGAAACCCCGCACTGCTGACGTATTCGAGACCGGCGAGGTCAAAGACGACGCCCTTGGAACCGCTGGAGTCGATCTCCTTGGCAACGGAGTCCTTGATCATGTTGTGTTCGGATGCATCGAGGCGACCTTGAAGGGTCACGACAAGTATCGGGCCCGCTTTTTCAAATTGGATGTCCATGGGAAGTATTTCCCATGAAGGGCTTGCACGGGGATTCCGTCAAGTCGCATCGCATTGAAAACGGCAAGGGATCCCGAGCTTGGCAGTGTCCCTGTCTTGAACTATCGGTCATCTGATGCCGAAGGGATGACTCCGGCGAATTCCATGATGCGATTTCTCCAACCCCGCTCGATCGGGCAGCGCTTTGCCCTGGCGATCGGAGCCGGTGCCGGGGCGATCCTCATCGTTCTGGCGGCAGCCAATTTTATCAATGGGAGGGAGCTCCTCCTGGAACAGGCCTCCAAGGAGGCGCTTTACAAGGTTCACGACGAGATCGGCAACTGGGATGACTTGGTGGACCGGTTTGCGATGATTCCCGGCGTGGTGGGAGCCACGGAGAACGACGGCGATGCCTCCAGTCGCGTCACGGTTCCCTGGCTGGCCTCCCTCCTGAAACGCTCTCCCGGCAAGGCCGTCTATGGAATCTACATGGTCCGGGATGCCCTGGACTGGCGCGATCCCAACTCGGACATCTGGGTCGACCGCAAGAGCTGGCCCCATGCCGCCCATCTGAACTACGACTTTCACGATCCGGATCAGGACTGGTATCGCGGAGCCAAGGAAAAAGGAAAAGGCATCCATGTCACCCTCCCCTACTTCGACGAGGGCGGCTCGGATATCGACATGATCAGCATCACCAAGGCCGTCCATGACTCCACGGGCAAGTTC
>CAIZIQ010000011.1 GCA_903933015.1 uncultured Spartobacteria bacterium
TCCCATGGGGCGTTTGGAGAGTGACGCATCTCCTGTCAGGCGCGAGCTGAAGGGTTGAGAGGCAAGGATTCCGGAGAGCAGGCGCATGGTGGTTCCGGAGTTGCCACAATCCACATTTGTGGCCGGTGCTGTGAACTTCCCGCCCGTACCCCCGACGACAAAGGTGCCTGTTCCCGTACGTTCAATATGGGCACCGAGGCTGCGCATTGCGCTGACGGTGGAAAGGCAATCCTCTGCTTCAAGGAATCCAGTGATCGTGCTCTTTCCCTCGGCGAGGGAAGCAAACATGGCGCTCCGGTGCGACATGCTTTTGTCTCCGGGAATGGTAATGGTGGCCCGGATCGGACCGCAGTGGTGAACGGTGAAGGTTTGCATGGGAAAAATTAGGATGTCGACTCTACCGACGGGGGTGCGGGGAATGGCAGTGAATCACGATGGTGCTTTGCCCTCTTTAAAAAATCGAGAAGTGTGTCGGGGTTTTCATCTCCGATTGCAGCGGCCATGGATTTCAAGAGTTTGGACATTTCCCGTAGGGCAGCCGCGACCTCCGGGGCGTTGGAGGTGAGGATTCCGGTCCAGAGCTCAGGGCTGCTGGCGGCGACGCGTGTGGCATCTCGAAAGCTGCCTCCGGCCAGATGCTCGGTTCCCTCTGGGAGTGTGTCGATCACGAGATTCATCAGTGCGTAGGCGAGGGCGTGCGGCAGGTGGCTGAGTCGTGCAACCACCCGATCGTGTTCGACAGGACTCATGATTGTGACCATGCACCCCAGGATCTCCCAGAATCGTTTCACGATGGCGATCGCGCTCGTATTGCTCTCCGGAGTAGGGGTGATCAGGCAGGGTGCTCCGGCAAAGAGATCCCCACGGGCAGCTCTGAGTCCCGAACGCTCGCTGCCGGCCATCGGGTGTCCTCCGACGTAATTTCCTCCCAGAATGGGTGTGAGCTGATCGACAACGCAGGCCTTCACGCTGCCCGCATCGGTGATGAGCGTTGTGGATGCAAGTCCGGAAGCCATTCCCCTCGCCACTTCTTCCATGCTGCCCACAGGGGTGCAGAGCACCACAAGATCCGCATTTTCTACGGCATCCGCCGGGTTAGTGAAGATCGCATCGGCTAATCCTCTGCGGTATAGCTCTTTCAATTCCTCTTCATTGCGGGCCCAAGCCGAAATCATGGTGCTTGGAGACCGGCTCCGCAGAGCCATGGCGATGGAGCCGCCAATGATGCCGGGCCCGAAAATGGCGACTCGACCGACGCCCCTTGATTCCTTGACTGCCGGTGCGCTCACGTGGAGCGGATCAGGGAACCAAAAAGATCTTTCCGGAGTAAGGATCCTTGACCTCGGAACCGGGAGGGAATCCGCGGACATCGACATAACCGGCTGTCGGAGAGTGAGGGCTTGTTACAAAGCCGGGTTTTCCCGGGACGGGGGTGCCATAAGGGAGATCGCGGGGAGCGGCCACTGGCACTGGAGTCGGGGTGGCGAAAGGGTTCGCGGGGCTCGAGATAGCATTCGTCGCCGCGCTGTTGGTGTCGACAAGTGCCACATTGGTGTCGGTGAGGGCGTTGGTGGAGGTTCCGTTCGTCGTCAACTGGGTATCAACCGAGTCCGTCACGGCGTTCTTCTTCCTTGGAGCTGGCGTCTCGGTGTCGGCGCATCCTGCCAAAATCAGGACCAGGAAAAAGGGAATCAAACGAAGTGATGGTTTCATTATGTTGAAGTCATTAGGTGATCACTCATTTGCCCTGTGACTTCAATGTTTTTCAACAGGAATTAGGATTTTGACGGAGGGTGTCACTTGTGACGAAAGCGACACATCGATAAATTCTGTTGCCAAAGTGATCCGGTACCACCATAGCTTGAGATCGAAGTTCGATGATAGCGATTCAGGCAATGCAGGTTCCCCGCTGGTCGGGAGGGCTGCTCCAGTATCCTCAGGTGAGGGACTGGTGCATTCCAAGAAGCAGCCGTCAGCGTAACAGGAACCAACAAAAACAAGCAGTATGAAGTTATATATCGGGAATCTTCCCTTCTCAGCAACCGACGCTGACCTCCGCGAGGTTTTCGGCGCACACGGCACCGTCACGGATGCAATCGTCATGATTGACCGCACAACCGGCCGCTCCCGCGGATTCGGATTCGTCACCATGGGCAGCGACGACGAAGGTCGTGCAGCCATCACAGCTCTCAGCGGCGCCGACATGGGTGGTCGCAACCTCACTGTCAATGAAGCCCGTCCGATGGAGGATCGTCCTCGCGGTGGTGGCGGCGGCGGTGGTGGATATGGTGGTGGCGGCGGAGGCGGCTACCGTGGTGGCGGCGGAGGCGGTGGTGGATACCGCGGCGGTGGCGGCGGTGGCGGCGGTTACCGTGGTGGTGGCGGCGGCGGTGGATACCGCGGCGGCGACGACCGTGGTGGATACCGTGGTGGCGACGACCGTGGCGGCCGTCAGGACTACCGCTAAGTCATCGAGTCTCAATCAGACTTTTTTCAAAAGGCCCGGGAGGAAACTCCCGGGCCTTTTTTTAGCCTTTTGAGGCTTTCAAAATTCCCGCCGCCTTGTGGAGGGTTTCTTCCCACTCCCTTTCGGGATCAGAGTCTGTGGTGATGCCGGCGCCAACATGGAATTCGGCCATGCCATCCCTGATGACCAAGGTGCGGATCGCGATGTTAAACTGGCTCTCCCCATTGTAGCCGAAGTATCCGATGGCCCCGGTGAAAAGGCCGCGAGGGGTTGGTTCTAACTCCTGGATAATTTCTAGGGCCCGCTTTTTCGGAGCTCCTGAGATGGATCCCCCCGGGAAACAAGCCGCTACGGCTGCGACATGGGAAACTTCTTCCCTCAGGGTCCCCTCCACCGTGGAA
>CAIZIQ010000012.1 GCA_903933015.1 uncultured Spartobacteria bacterium
CATACTCATGGCACTACTGGTGAGTATTGTGCTCACGGTGCTGACCTACTACTTCATCGAAAAGAAGATCCGCCACAATACATCTAGGTGGACGGCGTCCGCCTTGGTGGCAGCGTTTCTCATCACAGGGTTGCTGGGGTATGCCATTCGCCAAAAAGGATTTTATCCCCGACTTTCCGGAAGCCTCTTGCAGGAATATTCGCAGGCATCTCAGGAACATAATTTTTTCGATGGATTCTCGGCATCCCAGTTCAGTGATCATATCTGGCTCTATGAAGCAGGTGGTCATGGTTCCAAGACTCTCTATGTCGGAGACAGCCATGCCCAGCAGTGCATGCCGCGCATCCTGGAACTTCTAAACTCAGGGCACTGCAATGATCGCGGCGCTGTTTTTCTGACGATTGGACTCGTGGTCCCGATTCCAGGTGCCACAGGCCCTCTTGAGGAGGCCCAGCAGGAAATGACCAAGGGGATGGGAGAGGTCGGTTTTCGAGGTGATGTTGACAGGATCGTTGTCTCTGCAAACTGGAAGTACTTTTTTGGAATCGGTGGAGATAAGTACACGATCGAAGGAATGCCGCTTGGCACAGAAAAAGGCACCCGGAAGGCTATCGAGGTGATAATGGCTCAGCTCCGAAAATTCGTGCAGACAGGCAAGAAGACCTACTTGATCCTGAGCATTCCTACGGCTCAGGCGCTTGATCCCAAAACCATCATGGAGCGTGGTTTTGACGGGACTTTCACGATCTGCAGGCATGATCCGATGCTCAGGCAACTCCTCGCAGAAAAGACACCCTCTTCTCTATCCCATGGTGAGGTGATGGATTTGTTCACTGAGGCAGCAGCAAGGATGGGAGTGGAGGTGATCGATCCCACAGTCCAGCTTTCCACTAACGGGGTCTGCCCCTCGCTGGATGATCAGAACAGACCGATTTACTGTGACCCGCATCACTTGCGTTCCAGCTATGTGAGGGATCACGCGAGCTATCTCGACAAGACCATCCTTCCATGAGGAAGATCTTACCCGTGCAGAGACCGCTTATTTCCATCATTACCCCGAGCTTCAATGCTTCCGGGACAATCGATGAGACGTTACAGAGTGCGGTGACGCAACTCGATAAAGACGTGGAGCATCTGCTGATCGATGCCTGTTCCATTGATGGTACACTGGAGATTGCAGGGAAGTATCCCCATCTCACCATCCTTTCTGAACACGACCGGGGAATCTATGATGGGATGAACAAGGGGGCAGCGCTGGCTTCGGGGGAATGGCTTCTATTCCTCCAGGCCGATGACTGGTTGCCTGCCGGGACTCTTAATGCATATCGGGAGGCGATCGCAGAGTCACCCATGACTTCGGTAATCTGTGGTTCTGCAGAAGCAGTGAAAGAATCCGGGGGGCAGTGGTCGCCTGTCTGGTCAGTTACAGATAGAGATCAAAAGAAGCTCACCACTGGAAACATGGCCCTCGGAGAGCCGATGATCAATGCACGCCTTTTCAAGAGGAGTGCTTTCGAAAAATTGGGAGGCTTCTCCCTGGAGTATTCGTTGGCATCCGACCGGGATTTCCTCCTGAGGGCGGCAGAGAATGGAGTGATCCAACGCGAACTCGACGCCATGACCTACAAGTATCGCTGGCATGCGGGTTCCAGCACCATGACGGAGGGAAATGCACTCACTGGAAAACTTTCCCGTGAGAATCTCGCGATTTCGAAAGTGCATCTCCTGAGAGCGAGTGCTGCCAGCAGGAGGACTCTTCTCACATGGCATGACCGCCTGACAATTCAGGCAGCAATGAATGCACTTGAGAATTTCCAATCGAAGGACTTGGTTAAGGCCTTCAGGGAAGGCATGTCTGAAAATGCGGGATGGGTCGGCTGTTTTGCAGCGGAGATCCTTCGTTCGTTACCCGGTTTTTTGTCTCGCGGCGGAAAGACCAGAACGCAAATTTTGGGCGAAAGGGGTGGGATATGAGCAACCATGATCATGGTTTACCAGTCAGGGATTGGAGATGGATCATTCTCCTTGCCGTTATTATCTATGCTGGCCTGCTCGGAGTTGGGGCGATGTTGGGAGGGCGTGCAACAACACAGCATCTGCTGCAAGTGATGGGTGTTCCTGCGCTTGATCCTGCTTTTATTGATATCAGGGGAGTGGCGGGATGGTGCGAGGCATCTGCAGCTGGGAAAAACCCCTCGCTGGAGACGACTTACATTACCATTCCAGGAGAGAAGCCAGTGCTAGACTTCCAGATGAATTATTCACCACTGGTTCTGACGCTTGGATATCTAGGACTGGATCAGCAGCATGCGCCCGCATGGGCGCTGATTTTGGCACTCCTCTACATATCTTCCCTTTGGTGTCTCTGTGGTCCCTGCACCGCGCGTCAGGCATATCTCTGGGGTGTTCTTCTCCTTTCTCCTGCATCGGTACTCGTTGTCGAAAGGGGAAATCTAGACATGCTGCTCTTTGCCCTGATTGTCATGGCCCTGCTTCTAAGGAAGCAGCCTTTTGGAGCGTCGGCTGTCATTCTTATTGCCGGACTGATCAAATTTTTCCCGATAGGGGCACTTCCTGCAATCTGGAGGGAGGGCGGCAATAGAAATCGTGCGGCGGTTTTTCTCGGAGCCACCCTATTCCTGATGTTCCTGTTTCTCCTCAGATCGCGACTTGGAATGATCGGGACGAGTCTCACAGGGCAATATCAGAGTGCGTTTGGATGCGGGGTTATTGCAGATCTGCTGCGGCACTATGGAATTCTTGCGAATGGAAATTATGGGGTAACACGTGGAGCGCTTGATGTTCTGGGGGTAACCTTGTTGTCGATCGTGAGTGCACTTGGCTTCTTCAGTTCGCAAGCCATCACTCAGCACGTTGTTTCGGATCGGAAGCAGTATGCTTTCTTTCTGACGGCCCCTTTCATGCTGACGCTGTTTGTGCTGGGCAATCAGATGGATTACAAATGGATCTTCTTTCTCCCCATGGTTCCCGCAGTTCTCGAACTTCTCGATTCCCCTGAACCTATGGAATCCGGAATCTCAAAGATGTGGTTTGGAGGAATTCTGGCCTACTCATACTGGACGTTTTTTTCGGATGAGGGTTCTCTTAGGAATGCGTTTTTGAAGCAGGTGCTCATGTGGGGAGTGATGGCCATGACTGCATTTCTTGCGAGCAGAATCTGGAGAAAGTGCAGGGAGCTATGACCACGATGAATCAGACTACGGTCATCATTGCCTCCAAGGCGGGCCGTCTTGGAAATAGACTTTTTCAGGGCGCTCATTTCATGGGTAATGCGCTGTCCAAGGGATACCAGCTTTTCAACCCTTCCCTTGGTGAGTATGCACACCTGTTTGAAGGGAGTGCACGGGATCCTCTCTGCGGATTTCCACAACCTTGGAGGGATGATGATCCTGAGTTCGCCGATCAATGCAGGCAGATTTTATTTCAGGGAGTCCAACTTCTGGGGATGGCAACGGTGAGGGGAATGATTCCCGGAGTTAAGTCTGTCGACATCCGCCGTTTCGACGAAGTCGAGGGTGGAGACGTTGACCTCAAGGGGGAGGTATTCACTCCATTGCTTGAAGCCGGGCAATTGATCCTCCCGATGGGGTGGAAATTTTCTGATCATTCAGGAATACAAAAACACCGGAAGGAGATTGTCCGGTATTTCACGCCTGTGGAATCTATCAGAAAACCGGCGGAGAAGATTGTTTCACATGCCCGTGAACTGGGAGATCTGCTCGTCGGAGTCCATATCCGTCAGGATGATTACCGGCAATGGAAGAACGGGATTCATTTCTATGAGACGGAGCGGTATGCGCAATGGATGAGGGAGTTGTCAGAGAGAAATTCCGACAACAAGGTTGTGTTCCTTGTTTGTGCGAGCAATTCCCTAGATGAGTCACTTTTTAACGATCTGTCCGTTGTGAAGGGCCCCGGTTCTCCTTGCGGGGATCTGTATGCGCTCTCTCTCTGTGATAAGATTATTGGTCCTCCGAGTACATTCTCGGGGTGGGCCTCCTATCATGGGGGAGTTCCGCTCTGCATGCTCCAGGATGCTTTCACATCCGTGGCGCCGGAAAACTTCGCCAGGTTCTAAAGTATTTTCGATTTATTCGGACGCACTCAAAAACCGAGAGATTTTCTTCTACGGGAATAGGGGAGAATGGATATGGAACTCAAGAAATCAGGAAGTGTGGGAAAAACCTTCGAAAACATACCCATCAAAATGATACTGCGGTGAGGCAATGAATTTTTAAACAGCTCTAGGTTGAAAGAAAACTCAACCTTGGAAGGATGCTTGCAGAGGCATTCTTTGATAAATCCTCATAGTAGTTCGAATGCCTACGGCTATCTTGAATCAACTTTGCTTGTATGGCTGTTGCTTCTTGAGTTCTTGAGTTCCATATTGATCATGCACTCCATTTTTAGGGGGCAGATCAGCCGGAGGAAGATTTAGAGAGGTGATGGCGATTTGGTTTCCCGCTGGAGAATCACCATCCGGGGCATGAGAGCATCGGACTCTCTCGGATAGGCCCAAATAGGAGCCTTGATGAGATGCTTGTCGTAGACCTTCACGTATCCGAGTTTTCCATCCTCGAGGTCTTTGTAGTAGCGGAAGGTTTTTGGGTCACTGGCATTCACATAGGTGATCCAACTGAAAGCAATGAAGTCGGGGTTCCTTAGTTTGAGCGAATCTGCCGTAAGACATCCGCAGGATCGTGCGCCGCGCAATCCTTTAGGCCTTTTTGGATTATCTGATTATTACCGAAGATCTTGGTAAAGCGCTGATCGTGACCAATGTCGCAGGTCAGTTTTGTCTCTTTAACAGAGACTCCAGGCAAAAGATTCCACTCCGGCGCATAGGTGTTCTCCACCGTGGCGTTGTGAGGGAAGTTTTTCATCGCGAAGAGTTGTGCGTCCATTCTCGGGTCGGAAAGGAAGCGGACACCCAGAATAATACAGCAGATCAGGTTGTAGATCAGAATGGCCGAGAAGATCCGCGACGGCATCTTATCCGTCATCCGGATGCGCTGCAGTGCCGGTGCTGCTAGCATTAAGGCAAAGGGGATAACGGGGAGAACAAAGCGAGCCTCCATCCGGGGGAAGCTGCCGATGTTGAGGTAATAGGCGAGAAAAACGATGCCGGCACATGCAGCGAGTGCGCGTTCGGAGCGAGCAAGTGATCCCCTTGTGAGTAATAGGAGCGTTCCCGCAACCAAGCCTGCAAGGGCAATGGAGGCCGGCAGGCCGATCAACTCGGGAAAAGATGCCAGAAAATCAAGATAACCCAGCTTGTGAGTGCTGCCGTAGTACACCGGTGTGGTATAGAGGTTGTAGAGGAACTGCTGGACGAATCGATCCTGGTCAAAAATGGCTCCAGGACAGCCGATGACAAAACCAAGGGGGACTGCAAAACATCCCAAGACCAAAGGCATCCGATAGAGGGCCCTCCATCCGGCGTGAATGAGTAACGCAATGGGAAGAGCCACCGCGACGCCAAGACCGTTATACTTGTCCGCAGCGGCAAAGCCTGCCAAGAGTCCGGCTAGAATGGAGTCACTCAAAGCGCCGGTTGCGGATGCCCTGATCGAGAAAAACAAGGAGGCCAGCATCCAGAAGAGGAGGGGAGAATCGACCGTTCCCCAGTGATTGAATTGAAGGATTCCCGCACTAGTCGCCATGACCAAGGCAAGTACAGAGGCGGATTTCACCCCGCACGATTTCCTGACAATTCCGTAGAGCAGGGAAATGCTTCCACAGAAGAGAAGGATGGTGAAGAGGTGGCCGCAGACCATGGTGATGGCGAGCCAGCTATTAGGATGTTCCGGTCCGGAGGGGAAGAGCTGTGAGATCAGATGGATGGGCCTGATAACCAGAAATTCTGTCAGATAAGTGTGAAGCGGTGGCTTGAGATAATGCCATGCCATGCCATCCGGTCTGATGCCGATGTAGGCAATCTGGTCAAAGTGCCAGTCCTGATAGCGTCCCCAGGAGATGCCGATCGAGGAAAGGCCGAGCGCGAGTAGTATGGCCAGTGAGAGAAGATACCGTCCTTGGAGCAGGCCGCGGCGCTGGAGGAAATTCACAATCGTCATGGATGTAGGGAATTGAAGGTGATTGATTGAAGGAGCAGCAAGGACTTTGTGAAAAAGATGGTCTTCGTTCATCATCATCGCCCAAGCTTTCCCCAATCATGCTGATCAGCGTCATCATTCCTGCCTACAACCGTGCCGGTTGCATCGCCCGTGCGCTGGAGAGCGTGAAGGCTCAGGGAATCACTGATCTGGAAGTCATCCTCGGGGATGATGCCTCCACTGATTCCACCGTGGAGCTGACAATGGCCATCATGCCCGGCGTGAAAGTGGCCCGTCTCACCTCCAATCAGGGAGCTTCGGCGGCAAGGAATGCGGCGCTGAAGCTTGCGGGGGGGGATTACATCGCGTTTCTTGATTCCGATGATGAATGGTTTCCCGGGAAGCTTTCGTCACAGATCCAGTTTTTGAAGGACCATCCCGAGGTGGGACTCTGTGGTTCGGGGCATCTCCTGATAAGCCGTGATGGAGAACGGATTCCTTATCCGGGTAGAAATCCGGCCGATTGGAGGAAGGAGCTTCATGTTGCCGAAAGCTTTCACGGGGCTTCCACTTCTGTGGTTAGGCGGGAGGTTCTGGAATCGATCGGCCTCTTTGATGAGAAGCTGCGTGTCCTCGAAGATTGGGACTGGCTGCTGCGAATTTCCCAGAAGTATTCGATTCACGTTCTCCCGGAGCAATTGGCGATTATCCATGAGAATAATCCCTCGGACGCGGACCTGACTGCCGTGAGCCTCGGCTATTTCCTGGCCAAGCATGGGGAGGAGTTCCTTATCTACGGGGAAGGACATGCCGCCAACGTGATCTCCCAGCATTATGAAAATGCTGCGCGAACTTTTTTTCGTCACAAACGTCCTTCGGAGGGGAGCGCTCTTCTCTGGAAGTCCTGGATCTCGGCTCCCCTGAGAAACCCGCAATCGCTTGCCGCGTTTCCCTTGGCTGCTTTCGATTCTCTCCTCGGTACGGAAGTGCTCCCATCTCTGCTTGCCGGTCGCAGTCGCCGCAGATTGCGCGCTCCAGTCCAATGAAGATCCTTTTCTTTTCCAGTTTTGCCCATCTGGTGCTGCAGAAAAACCAGACACGCACCTCGGGTGGTGCTGAGTTGCAGGTAGCCCTACTGGCAAGGGAACTCGCCGGGCGAGGTCACGAAGTAGTGATTGCCGGAGGGGATGTCGGTCAAGTCGACCGCGTTACCCTAGATGGTGTCGTGACCCGGAATGCGGGGAAATTCCATACCGGGCGACTGCTCGAAATGCTGACGGCGATTCCCCGGGTCATCCAGGTGATCCATGAGGAACATCCCGAGTGGGTTGTGGTGATGGGATGGACGGCATGGCTTTTTGTCCTCTGGGCCCTAAGGCCTTTCCTCGGATACAAGCTGGATTTCATCTGTTCGCTTGATTCCGAAATCAATGGGGAATACCGCCGGGAGAATCCGGTTTTCGGATTGCTCTTCGAATTTGCCGTGAGGCACTGCAATGCCCGGCATTCCATTACCAGCGATCAGGAAAAGGTATTTCGTGGCCGGGGCATGGCCGCGACCTTTTACAGGTATCTGCTGATCCCGCGAAGCATGCCAAGGACTGCAGAAAAGCAGATCGATTTGCTCTGGGTATCACGCTGCCAGCAACTCAAGCGTCCGCATCTCTTTTTGGATTTGGTGGAGGCGCTGCCGGATACACGGTGCACGATGATCTGTCCCGGAGAGGACAAGGAGCTCTGGGATTCGGTAGCCGAGCGTGCCTCCAAGCTGCCTAACCTCGAGTTCATCGAAAAAGTTCCCTACCATGAGATTCAGGAGTACTACGACCGGGCCCGCGTGTTCGTGAACACGTCGACCTTCGAGGGCTTCCCCAACAGCTTCATCCAGTCGGGCATGGGCCATACTGCGCTCCTCTCGCTCTGCATCGATCCCGATGGCATGATTCAGGTCTTTGGATCAGGAATCCTGGCTGACGGTTCCATGGAGAAGATGATCGAGGGAGCTGGAACGATGCTTGCGGACAACGGCAAGCTTTCCTCCATGCAGGAGGGAAGTGCCCGCATGGTGAAGGAATGGCTCGATAACGAAGCCAATGTGCAAAGGTACCTGGATGGATTGGAAAATCCTGCGGCAACGGTATGAAGCGGAGAGTTCTTCATGTGATCGATAGTCTCGATCTGGGAGGAGCGCAGACGTTCCTGCTGGATCTCGTGAAGCATCATGACAGGTTCCGTTATCTCCCGGAGGTGGCGGCGATGCATGGCCGTGGCATCTACGCGCCGGCTTTCGAGGAGGCCGGAATTCCGATCCATTCCCTATCTCCCGGGAAATTTCCTCCGCTCTATGTGCCGAATTTCCTGCGGCTGATGAGGGAAGGAAAATACGACATCCTTCACTTCCATCTTTTCGGAGCCAATCTCTGCGCCAAGCCGCTGGCGATTCTGGCAGGTCATCGGGGAATCATCGTCCATGACCAGTGCAATGATGCCAGTCGCGATCAAAGTCCGGCACTGCTGGCCGCGGATGCGTTGGCTAACCGGGGTGCCTCGCGGGTGATCGCCGTTTCCGAGAGTGTGCGGCGCTACCTGATGGCGCATGAGGATCTCGCGGAATCGAAGGTGGAGATGATCCCGAACGGGATCGATGCCTCGATGTTCAGTCCTGCCAATGAATTGGAGCGTGCCGGGGCCAGAGAAAACTGGGGCATTCCTGCCAAGGCGTTCGTGGTGGGAGGGGTGGGGAGGTTGGTTGCCCAGAAAAACTTCGGAGTGTTCCTGCGGGTAGCGGCGCAAATTCTAGCCGGGCATCCCGGGGTGATTTTCGTGATTGCTGGGACAGGCCCCCAGGAAGAGAAGCTCCGTGACGAAGCCGATGCGCTCGGGATTTCCGCGAACATCCGTTTTCTAGGTCATGTTTCGGATCGGGTGCGGCTTTACCAAGCCCTTGATGCACTGCTGATGACTTCGGATTTCGAAGGGACGCCGATGACGCTGCTTGAGGCGCTGGCTTCGGGTTTGCCGGTTGTGGCTTCTTCCGTGGATGGAATCGCGGAGGTCTGTACGGACGGGCGCGATGCGCTGCTGGCACCGCCGCGTGATGTGGAGAAGTTCACGACTGCCTTGGACAAAGTGATTCAGGGGGGGGGGCTGAGGCTGCAATTGGGTGCGAAGGCCCGGGAGACGATCCTTGAGCGCTACGAGATTAGCGGTCTCACTCGTAAGATTGAGGCGATCTACGACGAAGTACTTTCGGAGCAAGCGGCTAGCTAGAGCATTTTAGAACGGATATCATCTCGCGTCGAGGCGCAGCCGTCACGGCTGCGAAGTGACGGCCTAGTAAGCAAAATGAAGGAGCAAGAGCATCTTCTGGTCAATCTGTCGTTTAAGGAGAGACTGCATGATCAATTTGGAACTCAGGAACTCAGGAAGGGAAATGAAGAATCAAGGCGTGTGCTGGGCGGAAGAACCCAAGGAATTCGGCGTGCTCTCTTGAGAGAAATCCCTCAATGGGAGAGATCGGGTTAGGGATCGGATTCGCTCATAGTCCATCGCCGCTTCAACCTCGGTTTTCTGAGTTCCTGAGTTCCATATTTTA
>CAIZIQ010000013.1 GCA_903933015.1 uncultured Spartobacteria bacterium
CGCCACCTCGAAGTCTGGAATCAGCAGGACAAAGGAGAGTTTCTCGGAGATGGCATAACGGAGGGGATCGTGATGGGATCGCGCAATCGTGAATCCCCCGAACATGGCTGGTGCGGCGTTATCGGGATGTCCCTCCAACTCCGCGCAGAGACGGAAGAGGCCATGGCGGGAGAGAGGGCGCCCCGAGAGTTCATTAAGACCCAGGAGCGTCCCGAGCCGGACGGTCACACTGCTACCAAGTCCCCGGGCTTGGGGAACTGTCCCGCGGATCTTCCAGGAAAAGGGAAAAGGAGTCAGTCCGCTCCCCCGGAAGAAAGTTTCCGATGTGGCCTGGATCATGGGAGAGAGGGAGAGCTTTCCCGCCTTTTCCAACGGCGTCATCGTAACAAGATTCGCGACGCTGAGCGCTACGCCAAAGGAATCAAATCCGGGGCCAAGATTTGCTGTGGTTCCGGGTACTGAAACAGTTACCGAAGTGCTTTTTGATACTTTGCGCATGAATCTTCAAAGTATTCCTGCTTCCCACGGGACAATCAACATCAGGCTAAGAACTAACGGATCAGCGTAACTAGGAAAGGTGAGGGGATAATCCCGTGCGCAGCACGGGCTCTGGAATATGGCTGCGAGCTAAAACGCATTGCCGCTGATGGAGGAAGGCCAATAGGAACCCATGGGAATAGCCCGGATAGACTTGTTGATGAACAGCTCCTTCGGGGACGATCGAGTCCATCGAATCAAGGTTTTGAACCCAGGAAGCATTCTCCTAATGCCCGTGAGGCTCACTAGGGCACATTGGGAAGAGCGATTAACAGAATGGCGGTGAGGGAGGGATTCGAACCCTCGGTACCCTTTTGGAGTACGGCGCTTTAGCAAAGCGCTGCTTTCGACCACTCAGCCACCTCACCTAGTAAATTGAGATTTCAAGATTGCTGGAGCAATCCGCGCTGGTCAACCGCAAAGGTGAGCGTACCCCTAATCTCATCCACTTTCAGAACAGCACATCAAAAGATAGTACAACGGTTTTCAACAAACGATGTTGAGATGTCGGTAAAACAACCGTATAGAATTCCACCCCTCATAGAACTCCTTCAACCAATAATGCCATTTAATACTGAAGATTCTTTGTGAACGCCTCAAAATTTACAGTCACTCGCCCATCGCGTAAAAAACTCTTTCTGATCTCGCTGATCCTGGTGATTGTGACGGCAGCAGTCACTCTGTTCATTGATGGATACTTCGAAAACCGGCAAAGAGGAACCGAGTCAATTTATCATTCGGGGGCCTGGGGTGAGTTGGAGGAACTTGATGTACATATTGAGCAACCCGAAGAGTATGTGGGATTTGAAAAGGTTTCCGCTGAGGGGCCACTCTGGACATTCGGAACCCTTACGGAGTCTGCGATTCACGACCTTTTGCTATCAGCAGGGGTGACTGACGAGCAGATCAGGAAAATTCTGGCATTTCGTCTGCCCGGAACCGGTTCGATTGTTATCTTGAAGCCGGATGAGGAGACTCTTCTTTCCTTTTCTCCCGAGGTTCGTTCCAAACTCTATCTTGCACTAGCACAAAATCCTGCCAATCGCTTCGCAGTTGCTCCCTATTTCATTTCAAACGATGATTTAGATCTAGAGTTCCAAGGACATTCCAAAATAAGTTCTAAGACTCGCTCCTTCATCAAGAGGCTTCTCTACCAGCGCAACGGATTCACTTATTTCAGTGATCCGGAAACAGTCCTCAAGCATGTTGATTCTGAGGAGGAACGATTTGACCTGCTAAAGGCGCTGACAGTTCAGAATGTCGTTCAGATGAGGCTGATGATTCATCCGGATTCTGACATTGATAAGCCAATTCACTACTGGGGTCTGCCCACTCCTGGTATTTTAATCAAGGATATTAAACCTTTTTTTGAGGGCATGAAGAGACTTCCATCTGGTGGTTCTATTTCTATTCTTTACCTTCTTCCTCCCTTGGCGAGGGAAAGGCTGTTCACTACTCCACTACCTCCAACAATCGGTAGTTCCAAAATGCCCGACTGTCATTGGAGTGCCCTGAATTTCTTTGCAATGACTCCCGATCAGCGCATGAGCGACAATGATTTCGCCAGCCAGTATATCGCCCAAAACTATTATGAGATCGGAAAACCTGGGCTTGTGGGTGATCTTGTACTCTTATTGAACGCCCAGAACAGAGTGGTTCATTCCTCTGTTTATCTTGCCGACGACATCGTTTTTACGAAGAACGGGATCAACTTCGCCCAACCTTGGGTCACCATGAGAATCAAGGACATGGTGGGAAACTTCTCTGCGCTGGAGCCGGTGAAAATTGCCTACTTCCGACGCAAGGACATGTGAACTCCTCTCAGTCTCACCATTGGGAGTGGAGATATCAGGCGGTCAGAAATGAGATTTGAAAACCAGAACAGCCACCAGAATCGAAATGACCGCGCTGATCAGTACACCCGCCGCAGCGATATCCTTGGCCTTGCCAATCAGATCACGGTGATCGCGTGAAACCTCGTCAGCAAGGAATTCGAGTGCCGTATTGAGCGCCTCGGCCATCCAGACCATGCCGATGCAGAAGAGGATGGCCACCCACTCCCAGCGTCTCAGGTGGACAATCTTCCCGGCGATCAAGACGCCGA
>CAIZIQ010000014.1 GCA_903933015.1 uncultured Spartobacteria bacterium
CCCCATGCCCTGCGCTACCTGCAGGGCCAATGCGGGCACGGGATCCTGTCGAGGGGTCTTCTCAAGACCAAGCGAGGGGTCAATATCCGTAGGCCATGGAGGGACTTCTCCTTTCTTTAATCCCTGACAGAGCAGGGCGCCCTCGATCAGACCGGAGGCCCCGAGTGCATGGCCGGTGATACGCTTGAATGAGGTGATCCAGGGAAGGCCTTTTTTAAAGAATCGTTTCAGGGCGGCAATCTCCGCCCGATCAAATCGGGGAGTTCCCGTGGCATGCAGTGAGATCCAATCAATCTGCTCTTTCTCTGAAACGCATTGAGCCAAGACTTTCTCCAGAACGAGGGCCTCATCGTTGGGGGCCATCAGGTGATAAGCCTCATTCGCACACTCCCCACCTATCCATTCCGCAAGAGGAATACCAGCGCGTGAGTTAAGGTGCTCCTCCGATTCGAGAATCAGGCAACCGGCTCCCTCGACTGGCGTCATGCCGCTGCGCCCCGAGGTGAGAGGCAACGAATCTCCTTCTTTTGCGACACTTCCGTTACGTGTCATCGTTTCCAGAATCCGAGGAGTGGGAAACGGATCCGCCGCCACCACAACCACTGCATCGGCCATTCCAGCACGGATCATCGAAGCCCCAATGAAGAGGGACTGCGCCCCGGTGGCCGAGGCGGAATTGAGAGAAAAGTCGGCACCACCGAGTCCGTAGCGGAGTGATGTCACCGCTCCGACGGAATTAGCCCTCCATCGGCTGAGAGCATAGGGGGAGAGACGAGTGTTTTCGGCCACATCTTCCTCCATGGCCGCAAGTCCCCCGATCGATGTCCCACTGACGCATCCGAAGCGGGCGTGACGCACCTTGCCCCCCTCACCCCGGAGGCGGTTCCTCTGATTGGAGAGGCCAGCTGATCGCCATGCAAACTCAACGACGGAAAGTGCCAGGAGTTGATGCCTTCCGAGGATTGCTGCATCCGCGGAGGGCACTAAGGCCAGAGCGGCAAGTTCCTCACGGGTATGGGATCGCCCCTTAAGTCGATCGTTCCTAAGCGCGGCATCCCAGAGTTCCTCGGCAGAATGAATGCCTCCGACAAGAACTCCGCTTCCGCTCACATAGACCCGCTTCAATGCATGACTCACCGCGTTCCTTAAATGACTGATTACTGGGGAAGCCCCAACTTCTTAAGCTTCGGCGTGATCACCACCTGGCAGTAGGGGTTCACGTCCTTGTTGTTCTGATAATAATCCTGATGATACTTCTCGGCTGGATAAAAGTCAGTCAGCGGCTTGATTTCGGTCACAATCGGATCAGGAAATTGGGACTGGGCTTTTTTCTTAGAGGCCACCGCCTCAGCCGCCTGTTCAGGCGATTCGGTCAGGATAATCGAGCGGTACTGGGTACCGTGATCAGCACCTTGCCGGTTAAGGGTGGTGGGATCATGAGCTTTCCAGAAAAGGTCCAGCAACTGGTCATAAGTCACCTTGGTAGGATCATAGGTGATCTGGATCACCTCGGCATGACCGCTTCTTCCCGTGCAGACCTCCTCGTAAGAGGGGTTTACTTCCGTGCCCCCGGCAAATCCCGAGGTGATCTTGATCACTCCAGGGACATACTGAAAGACAGCATCCATGCACCAGAAGCATCCACCGCCGAAAACAGCTGTGGCGGTTTTCGCTGAAGGTGAAGGAGAAGGTTCTGAGGCCATTCCAAAGTTGATCATGGCAGCAGCAACCACTGCAAGAGCAAGGGTCAAGCGAAGAAGAAATCTCATGTCAGCAATCTCAACCAAGGCATGAAAATTGCGAGCCGAATCCCCTTCTCACTTTGGATGGAAAGCATCTCTCCCAAGCGGACCTTGGAACTAGAAAGGCAACGGGCCTGACCAACGCTCGAACTTGGTACGCCAGTCATCGGCCAAAACGATTTTGATCAACTCGCTGTTGATCCTCTCAAAGTCTGGATCGCCCTGCCTCAAGGCTAAAGAGTAGACCAACGGTACGGCGGGCATGACACAGAGTTTGAACTGTCCGGGGTAATCATGGTTCATGATATAGTTTTCAGAGACAGCATCGCCGGCATAGGCATTGATCTGACCTCGGGCCAGAGCGGCAAATCCCTCTTCCAGAGAGGGGAACTTCTTGACCGGGATTCCCTTGGCGATGAGGACACGCTCCATCTTGGCACCAGCGAAGACACCAACACGGTAGTGGGCAAGATCCTCTACTCTGACGAGACTGGAATTCAAATCAGCCGTGGTGATCGCTGAGACCACTGATCCAGTAAAAAGGGCCACAAAGAGAATGCCAAGGAGCATCCAGATGAAGGTGATCATCCTGCCGATAGCCGAGAGGCGGGAGGTATCGCCATAGCCGACACTGGTCATGGTCACGGCCGTATACCAGAGAGCGCTTGAAAAACGCTTCACGGGAGGTCCCTCGAAATGCCCATTGTCCCTGCGTCCTTCAAAATGAAGCAGGATCAAACTGATAATGAACATCGTGAGGAACATGCTCAGGATGATCGTGAACATCCCGCTCTCGGTGAGGTGCTTTATGATGTTCTCGATCGAGTTCGCCAGTGAAAGATGAGTGATCACCGCGCCCCCCTTACTGAAAAAATAAGGCTGAGTGAACTGCTCGACGCCAATGAAATTACCCGATTGGGCGGTCACCGGCATCACATCAATTTCCCCAGACTTAAGCTGGTCATGCATGTGTGCTTGGATGCAGTCCACATACTCGAACTTGTAGCCCAGGTTCTTGGCGATTTCCTCCCAGAGATCGATGGCGGCTCCCTGCCACTCCCCGAGGTCATTCTTCATCGTATAGGGTGGACGTTCGCTGAGTCCGATTTTAAAAACACGCTTTGGCATCTCGCTGGAGGCATCCGATGCAGCGGAACCCTGCGATGGTATGGTTGAGGAAGTTCCAGATGCCGATGACTGAGAAACAGTTGAAGGTAAGGCTATGGCCCCGGGTGTGACGGCATTTGGAATTTCCGATGCCTGAATTGGGATATTCAACAACAGGCAGACCATGACGATTCCATACTTAAAAACGCTCGAATTCATGGGTTGCTAGTAGCACTGCCTATTCTTGGCGTAAACCCTTAAAAGAGTTCGAGTTTCCAGTGTTAACATCAATATCACCCACCATCAAAATCCTGTGTCTCAAAATCAGTAATCTGGAGTGATTTTGTCTAGACCATCAAGGGTTGCAAGAGAGACTCACTGACATGTATCGCCCCGAACCAACACCTCTCAAACCCATCGCAATCATAGCCGGAATGGCGGGGAACATGATGGAGTGGTATGATTTTGCACTCTACGGAGTGATGGCTCCGACGCTCGGAAAACTTTTCTTCCCCCAGAGCAATCATCTGATCTCCATCCTCTCGGTCTTTGGAGTCTTTGCTGCAGGCTATATCATGCGTTTAGGAGGAGGCGCCTTCTTTGGTCACATCGCCGACCACCACGGCAGACGTATCGCCCTGCTTGTCTCTGCCACCGTCATGGCGATCACGACCGCCCTGGTTGGATTTCTACCCTCCTACGCAGCTATTGGGATCATCTCACCGCTCCTGCTTGTCATTTTACGACTCATCCAAGGACTCTCGACCGGAGGCGAGTTCATCACTTCCATCACCTATCTGGTTGAGAATTCCCCCTCCCACCGAAGGGGCCTGATTGGAACCTTGGCCGGCTCCTCGGCATGTGCGGGACTGCTTCTTGGCTCGGGTGCGGCAACCATCCTC
>CAIZIQ010000015.1 GCA_903933015.1 uncultured Spartobacteria bacterium
CTCCTGATCGGCACTCATTAATACAGGTGACGGGCTTTGCTTGCCTTTCTCCTACCTTTTACCATCAAAAGTGCTACAAGCGTGAAGTCCTATAGATCCCTCCTCTTGCTTCCAACCCTACCGTCATGAGTGTCCGCTTCATCCACACAGCCGATTGGCAGATAGGGAAACCTTACGGGCCCATCGATTCTCCGGATAATCAGGCAACTGCACGCCAGTCCCGCATCGATTCCATCCGCAAAATCGGCGGCTTGGTGGCAGAGCATCACGCTTCCTTTGTGGTGGTTGCCGGTGATCTTTTTGACTCCATCACACCCGACCGGCAAACAGTCCATAGGACATGCAGCGCCGTTGGCGAAATCGGTGTGCCGGTCTACGTGATCCCCGGCAATCACGATCACGGAGGAGTTGGCTCGGTATGGCATCAGTCCTACTTTTTACAGGCAAGGGAGCAGTACGCTCAGAATCTGAATGTCCTTTTGAGCACTGAGCCAATTATTACCGAAGGGACGGTCATTCTCCCATGCCCACTTCTGCGAAAGCAGGAGTCGATGGATACGACATCTGACCTGCGTCACCATGATTACACTGCGTATGGGGACAAGGTCAGAATTGTGTTGGCCCACGGCAGCATTCAGGCCTTTGGAAGTTCTGACGACGGTGATGATATTGACGGTTCAAAAGGTGCCGTGAACCTGATCGAGATCGGACAGCTTCCTCGCCAGGAGATCGACTACATCGCCTTGGGAGACTGGCATGGTGCAAAGAAAGTTGCGGATCATGCCTGGTACTCAGGAACGCACGAAACGGACCGATTCCCGAAAGGGGGCGGCTACATGTCCGGGCATGTCCTTCTTGTAGAGGCTTCTCGATCAAGACAACCCGTTGTTACCCCTGCCAAGACAACCGAACTGCATTGGCATGTCCGCGAAACCGAACTCAGGGGCGAGGATTCCTTGGATACTCTGGAGACGGATATTCAGGCTCTCCGGGAAGGTCGGGTCGGAAAAGATCTGCTAAGAATTGAAATCACGGGGGCTCTTGGAATAAGCCAGATGCACAGGCTCCGCGAGATCTTGGAAACGTGGAAAGCTGACTTCCTACACCTTGACGTGAGCAATGGGGTCATCGCTGCCCCAACGCAAGAGGAGGTGAACGCTTTGGGTAACCGCTCAAGCGATCCCATCACAGCTGCCGTTGCCCGCAAGCTTCTCCAATTGGCCGAAAATGGAGGAACCAATGAGGCCATTGCCAATGAGGCACTTCACGAACTCCACACGGCATTGATCTCCCGATGAAGTTACTCTCACTCAAAGCAACCAATTATCGGATTCATTCCGGAACATTTCTGGAGTTCGACCGTGCCCTCACCCTGATAGGTGGGCCCAATGAATCGGGTAAGAGCACCCTCGTCGAAGCCGCGTTCAACGCACTCTTCATGAGGTTCAAAAAGACCGGCGACGAACTCGATAAAATGCAGTCCGAAGCGGGAGGAATCCCCGAGGTGGAGCTTGTATTCGAGGTCGATGCGCAGACATACACGCTAAAAAAAATCTTTCGCGGAACCGGCGGTCGCGCCTCACTAGATTCCTCCGATGGAACGATTCACCTCCAGGGAGATGAGGCTGAGCAGAAGCTCTTTGAACTGCTCGGGATCGATTCCCCGGCTAACTCCCGTGCGATTCCACAACAGTGGGCCCATCTCTGGGTCAAGCAGGGGCAATCCTCCTACTCCCCCACCGATACGGTAGCCGAGAGAAAGGATCAGCTTTTGAACCTTCTGCAGCAGGGGGTCAACCCCGCCGCCGCGATCATCCAATCTCCAGAAGATTCCCGATTGGCCGGCAAGTTTTCTGATCTTAAGAACTCTCTTTTCAAAGAGGATGGGAAATCGGCGAGGGTGAATACCGATCTTGGACAGGCCGAGATACTCCATCGCACCGCAACACAGCTCAGAGAAGAGGCAGAGACGAAGTGTGCAGAACTGGAAGAAGCAGCAATCAACCTCGAGGCAGGTCTTGCTGACCATGAGGAGGCCGTAAGAATCCTCGCGGAGAGCCGTTTGGAGCTGTCAGGGGTTGAAGCTCAGCTCCAGCAGGCGAACCAGCTGCAGGCAGAAGTAACTCTCCGTACCTCGGAGCGTGACACCTTTGCGAGTCGGCTCCACGCGATGCGGAACGCAGATCAGGAGATCCGCCAACAAGAACAGGAACTGTCGGACGCGGCTGCTTCTTCAGCCCCTCTGATTCAGGCCGTGACAGAGGCCGAGGAACGTGAAAATGCCTCCAGGACAGACATCACTCTCCAAGACTCCCGACATCAGGCACTGATCACCGCACGCTTGGACGAGGAGACTCGGAGAGATCTTTACACGAAATGCATGGCCCATCTCCGACTTGAAGAGGAGATCGAGCGACACCGAACTCTGGTTGCAGAAGCGGGAGCGTTGCGAAACGATATTGCCCTCAGAGAGGAGGAGTTAGCCCGATGTGCCAATGTTACCTCCCATGACATAGCCGATCTTCAAGGACTTGAGATAGCGGTCACTCAGGGCAAGGCTTCACTTGATGCCATTGCGACCCGGATTCAAGTCATTCGATCCGGCCAGCCCGTTCGGTTTGGAGACAGAACTCTTCAGGGCGGAGAGCACATTACCTTTTCCGGGGAGGACGATCTCACTATCGGTGATATTGCAACCATCAGGATCACACCGGGAGGAGGAAAGAATCTCCGTGATGCCCGAGAGGACCTTCAAAACGCCGAACAAATACTTGCCGACAGACTCAGAGCACTCGGCGTCCCGAATGTTATGGAGGCCAGAGCATGCCAGGAGAGGCGATCTGTCCTTGAAGTCGAAATCAAGGGGCTCCGTGCGCGCTTGGCGGCATTTCAAGACCCTGAACTCCTCCTGCCTGCGAAAGAAAACGAACAGGCAGCACTGACTTCGGAGATCGCGAGGAGATCAGCTCTGCTTGCCGGCTTTCAGTGCCCCACTGACCTTGCATCGGCAACCCAGCTACTCCAGGTTGCGGAAAATGACTATCTCTTGGCAAAGCAGAACGAAGAAACATCCTCGGCACAGATCCGCAATCTGAACATTACCTTTCAAGAAGCCACCCTCCGTGTTTCTGAGGCAAAAAACAATGCCCGGGCATCGCAGGAGCGTCAGATCGAATTGTCAGCCCGTATCGCCCAGCGGATAGCCGACCATGGAGACCAGCCGGCGCGAACGGCGAGCATCGCCGCGTTAAGCCATCAGCTTGAAACGGCAGAACAGAGTCTCCGTGCAACGAGTGATCGGTTAGAAGCACTTCAACCCGATCTCCTGGCTCAGCAAAAATCCCGTCTCCAACAATCCATCGATGCAGAGACAACCCGCCGCGACTCATCAATCCAGAAATGCGCTGATGCCCGCGCAAAGCTGAGCAATGATGGGACAACAGATCCCCGCCAGACCCTTGCAGTTGCCATTGCCCGGGAAGCAGTATCCCTTCGTAAGCTTCAGGAGAAGCAACGCCATGGGGAGGCCATCAAGCTCCTGAGCAAGCTCTATGCCGAGGAACAGGATGCCCTCAATACTCGTCTGGCCGCTCCACTAGAGGAAAAGGTCGGTGGTTATCTCCAATGCATATTCGGGCGTGGATCAGCTGCTTCCATTCCGATCAGGGAAGGGAGTTTCTCGGGGTTCAACCTTCGTAGGGACGGAGTCGGCACCTTTGATTTTTCGGCTTTGAGCGGGGGGACAAAGGAGCAAGTCGCCATCGCGTTTCGCCTAGCCATGGCAGAAGTCCTCGCCGCCGATCATGGCGGCTCACTTCCTGTCATTTTGGATGATGCCTTCACGAATTCCGACGAAGAGCGCACCAAGAAGCTCCGTGATATGCTCTACCGGGCAACCACCAAAGGCCTGCAAGTGATCGTCTTTTCTTGCAACCCTCGTGATTACCAAGGGCTTGGGGGGAAGACCATAACCCTCACCTCAAGATCAAACCCCGCTCCTCAGCCTGTCCATTCACAGGTTCTACCAGTTCCAAATCGCCCAACCTCCCAAGAGCCGTCAGATAATCTAAGTTCTGTCCAGCGGGAGGAACACCATCATGTCGTGCTTCCTTCTTCTAGCGAGGAGGGTGGTGAGGAAGCAGCCAATGACGTGGGATCGGATGTCACTCAGGCGAAGCGGGATGAGTTTCTCACGGCGCTTCGCGGAATGGAGGGATCTTCAGCTGGAAATAACACCCTGCGGAAACACCTCTGCTGGAACGAAGCTCTCTATAATTCCGTGAAGGAGGACCTCCTTGCCTCTGGTAAGATC
>CAIZIQ010000016.1 GCA_903933015.1 uncultured Spartobacteria bacterium
AGGAAAGCGTGAGCGCAAAAGGCGTAGTAGTCCTACGGCAAGCAAACAATAACTCAGCTATCCGCCGATATCCTGAGCCAAAGCTAGGGCTTGAGGCCGGTGGAGGTCGAGGATCAGAATCCGTCCTCCGCGGCACGCTGCGGACGGGCCGCGTAGTGGGGTGCTGAAGCAATCCCTTAGCGAATAAAAAAGCTGCTTTTGTTTTCGCCGGTTTTTCAAAGAGAGAGTTAGCAACCGTGTAATTTTTTCTACGTTAATTCTAACACTCGATATTCCTTGATATCATGCAGTTTCAATAAGAATTTACCGTGAAAATAAAGGGCTCTTACCTTTTTGGGGGTAGGCCAGCTCTCATAATTACCAGGCTCGGCCTGAGGTACCCCTGCCTTACGATTCAAGAGAAGATCTTTCGATTTAAGTAACAGTTCCATTCCATGGCACATCAGCGTGATTGAGGCAAAGAGCACACTCCATCCCGGATCGATCACAACCTGTTTCTGCTGAAGGATTGCCCCAGAATCAAAATTCTCGTTGATCCTGTGAACTGTCACTCCAGATGTGGAGTCTCCGTCCAAAAGTGCATGAAAAACTGGATCGACCCCCTTGTTAAAGGGCAGGAAAGAGGGGTGAATGTTAACTGCGGCATAGTTCGCACCATCGCAGAACGGCAATCCGAGTTTCTGATCAAAGAAGGCCGTGATCAGCAGTTCGGGCTTGAGATCATGGATGAAATTCTCACCCGAGAGAGAATTGATATCCCGGGTTGTCAGAACTGGGATTGCGTGCTTTTTCGCGATTCCCAAGGTCGATCCATGGCAATCTCTTAGGAAAAGACCAATGAATTCAGGAATGGTCGTGATGAGCCATAGATAAATCGTATAGGGGATTCCGCAGCGGTAAAAAAACTGCAGGGCACCCCGAACGAAGTTCATCTTGGGGGAAAATACCCTGCATGAACGCACTATCCCGATCACCTCGATATCTTCATCGCTGAGCAGTCGTCTGAGCAGGACGCTTCCGATGAACCCGCCACTGGTGCAGAAAACAGTCCTTATTTTCCTAGAGTTCAATTCCGCTCCCGAATCAGGGCACGACTCAACCGTCCGAGTAAAACGTGCCATGAAATGATCTCTCCTAGCCTCTCTTCCATAGACGACTCAGAACATCAATCGTGCGCTCGATGTCCTTTTCCGTGTGATCCGAACTGATGAAAAACCTCAGTCTTGCGGAGTTTTCAGAAACAGCTGGATAGAGAATCGGCTGAACACTGATTCCCTGCTCCGCCATTTCCTGAGAGATACGGGCCGCCCTGATCGAGCTCGCCGTGATGGCCGGAATCACCGACATTCCCGCGCTGGATCCCGTGGGGATACCGGCAGCCCTCGCCTCTTCGAGGAATTTTCTCCCGCGTTGTCTCAGGATCGTCACCCTTCTTGGCTCTTGATGCATGATCTCAAGCGCCTTCAGAGCAGCAGCGCAAGAAGCCGGGGGCATGCCGACACTGTAGACGAATCCGGGAACCGAGTGTTTCAAATATTCAATCAGGGCGGCGGAGCCAGCCACGTACCCTCCGCAGGAAGCAAGCGCCTTGCTGAGCGTTCCATTCCAGAGATCCACCTCCGAGGACTCCATTCCAAAGTGCTCGGCAATGCCGAGACCGCGACTGCCCATCACACCGATTGAGTGCGCCTCATCAACCATTAAAAGAGCATGATGTTTCCTCTTAATGGCTACGAATTCCGGAAGATTTGGAAAATCACCGTCCATGCTGTAGATCCCTTCCACGACCACGAGCACCCGTTCATAGTCACGGCGTGCATCGCTTAGGATCCCATCCAAGGCAGCATGGTCATTGTGAGGGAAAGAAAGGCGTTTGGCACCGGACAGCCTGATGCCCTCCAGGATGGAGTTATGGATCAGGGCATCATGAACCACGAGATCCTTGGGACCAAACAAGTGTCCGATCACCGTGACCGAAGTCGCATGACCACTGACAAATGCAAGTGCGGCCTCACTCCCGTGAAGCTCCGCAAGAGCCTGCTCCAGTTGTCTATGCAGGGGCCGCTCACCGGCAACAATGCGGCTTGCGGAAACGGAAGTTCCGTAACTTTCGATAGCCTCCTTGGCTGCGCGATTCACCTCGGGATGACCACTCAATCCAAGATAGTTATAACTGGAAAAATTAAGCAGGGTCTTTCCGCCGACCAAGGTGTTGGCACCGGCCGTTCCCTCATGGCATGTGAAAAACGGGGTCTTGATACCGAGTTTTTTTGCTCCCTGAAGCAACAGTGCGAGTTTCTGAACTCCCGGAATTTTTTCCCATTGGGTAGACTCGGCGCCGACTCTCGGTTGATTCTTTTCCCCCGGCACTCCTTTTCCTGAATAGGACTCCACTGCGATCCCCTCATCGACTTCCAACCGCTTCATCCGATTTTCAATGGCTTGTCGAACCAACCGTTCCTTCATCTGGGAGCCTAGGCTACGGGATCTGGATAAAGGGGAACTCATAAACAGGGGGTAATGATTCTCAGGTCTTTTGATTTCCTCTATGCAGAGGTTTGGGAAAGGGATCCCGCGATTTCCGTAAGATCCTGCTGAGACAGCTCTTCGACACCGTGCTGTGCCGCTAGAACGCGGACACTCTCCTGCAGGGCATCACGGCCCTGCTCCTGCGGGGAATTCTGGGTTTCATTCAGGATCATGCCGGCAATCCTGTCGGCAAGTTTCTGGATCGTGGGCCCTTCGCTCAAGGCCATCATCGGAAGTTTGATTTCCAGACTCTCCTCAAGCGTTGCGGCCAATTCCACCGCCATCAGGGAATCCATGCCCACATCGAAGAGGGATTTACGATGATCCAGCTTTACGGGATCCATCCGCAAGATGGCTGCGATCGACTGCGCCAGATGCTCCTTGAGCAAGACGACTGCCTCATCATGGTTCAATCCCGAAAACTGTTCACGGATGGATCGTGTCTCCCCACCCTGTGCGGACTGATCCTGGGTTTCATGACGGAAACAGGCAAACCGAGGCGACGCCTCTGAGGGTAGGAATTTTGAGAGTTTACCCCATTCCAAATCCAGCCACGCAGAGTTGACCACCCCCGTCACGATCAACGATTCCAAGGTCTCGAGCGCCTCATCCGACGTCAGGGCACGTCCACCCATTCTCGAACCAAGGGCTTCCTTGATCTGTTGATTGCGGGCGAGATAGCCCACGTCATCAATCGGCCCCCACGCCACACAGGTTGCCGGAAGCCCTGCCGAAGCCCTGATCGATGCCAAGGACTCCAGCGCAAGATTTGCCGCCACATAGGCTCCCTGACCAGGGTTTCCAAAAACCGTGGTTGCTGAGGAATAGAGGACAAAGAAATCCAGCCTATCCTCACGGGTCAGCTCATCCAGAAGCATCGCCCCGGCCATCTTTGGTCGGAGCACCTTCTCCAGTTGTGATTCCGAGAGGTTCTGAAGAAGCCCATCCTCAATCACCATCGCGGAATGAACCACCCCGCGCAGGGGAGGCATCGTGGACCGGATCCTCTCCAGAGATTCTTGAAGAGACTCTCGGGATCCCACATCACAGGAAATAATTTCCACGAGGATACCCGCAGCGCGGAGCTTCGAAACCATGGAGCGCCCCTCGTCATTGAGTACTCCCCGTCGGCTAGCCAGCACCAGGAATCGGGCTCCCCTGCTTGCAAGCCACTCCGCCGTGCGAAGCCCAAAACCGGAAGTCCCCCCACTCACCAGATAGGTTGCATCGGCGCGGAGCGAAAGTCGTCCCGGCATGGAAGTGGAGACAACCTCGCACTGGGCGGAACCGGGAGCCGTCACGACCACCTTACCCACCTGCTTCGAATGCTGCATATGCCGGAATGCCTCGGCTATTTCAGAGGAATCAAACGCCGTGTAGGGCAATGGCTGAAGACTACCCTCCTGAAAGAGGGCCGTGATTTTGGAGAACAACTCGCCAGTGAGTTCCGGATTTGCCGCCATCAGCTGGTCGGCATCGATGCCGTGATAGGTGATGTTGTTGCGGAAGGGACGCAGGCCGATACGGCTGTTCTCATAGAAATCTCTTTTGCCCAGTTCCAAAAAGCGGCCAAACGGCCTGAGAATCCGCAGATTCTTAACCACGGCCTCACCGGCCAATGAATTCAGAATGACATCCACCCCCTGCCCGGCAGTCAACTCCATCACCTCGTCGGCAAAACGCAGCGACCTGGAATCAAGGACATGATCCGCTCCCAGCATCCGTACAAAATCACGTTTTTCATCAGAGCCCGCCGTGGCAAAGATTTCCATGCCGAGATGCCGTGCCAATTGAATTGCGGCAATCCCGACGCCTCCTGCGGCTCCATGAATTAGCAGACGCTCTCCAGGGCGGACCCGGGCCAGTTCGACCAGCGAATAATAGACCGTGAAAAACGCCGTGGGAATCGTCGCCGAGGCTTCAAAGGTCCACTCGGTGGGTTTTTTCATCACGGCTTCCACCCTGGTCACTGCATGGGTGGAAAATGCCCTGGGCGCAAAGGCAATCACCTCGTCACCCTCATTGTAACTGGTGACCCCCCCACCGGTTCGCGTCACTACCCCTGACAATTCCATGCCCACGGTCTGTCCTGCGAAGCCGTTCTCCAGCGCCTCGTCTGGAAGCAATCCCATGGCATACATGACATCCCTGAAATTCAACCCCGCGGCTTTCACCGCGATTTCAACCTCACCGGCCCCTGGTGCAACCCTGGGACCGGAATGCCATTTGAGATTCGCGAACGACCCCGGCTGACTGAAGTCCAGATAACGCGTCTCACCGCTCCTCGATGTTGGGCTCATGGAGGACACGGCCCTCACCCTCGGGACCTTTCTGCCGAATGATCCGAGAACAACTTCATCTTCACGGCTTGGGGAGAGAATTTCCTCTATGACAGCCTTTGCCCCCACGATGGCGGAACCATATCGCAGATCGAGCAGTCGCAGATCCGCCATCGCATACTCGTTTCTGGCAACCCTGAGAAAACCGAGAAGGGCGCCACCACTGGGCGACGCTGGGGATTCACCCGCCATCTCTTGAAGCCCCTCATCAGGACAGAGACCGGAGGAGACAACCGTAATGGGCACCGGGGAAGAAAGCCCCTCGTTTGTCTTGAGCAACGAGTTAAGCGCCAACAGGCGATCCTTCAGTGCCGGCAGGATGGATTCGGCATTTCCTACTTCTTTTTGGAAACCCGTGATGACGATCACTCCGCGAAGCGAGGAACTTTTTTTTGTCAGGAACTCGTTCCAAGACTCCCTTTCTGCGGAGGAGATAATGATACCCCCTTGGTTCAGACGCTCCAACTGGTCTTGAATCGAGAGTGCAAGGGAAGCCCCCTTCTCATCATCAAAGAGCAGAAGCCATGATCCCGGTTCTGCAGGAACCCTTGATTTATCCTTCGACCGTGCTGTCGATGCCAGCATCAGAAAAGCAGCATGGTTTCCCCCGCCATCAATGATCGCATGCGCACCGGGGAAACCTGATTTCAGGAGGAGCTGTTGCCACGCCTCTGCCTTCTTGAGACGTGAGACTACCCTCTGATCGTCATCGACCTTCCACCATTCTTGGATGGAGCCAAAAAGATAGTCATCCAAGCGATTGGGTGCTTTCTCGGCAAAGAGCAAGGTACCCCCGGGCAGCAGAAGATCGTTCAGCACAGAAAGCTTCTTCTCTCCCTCCAATTCATTCATGCCGGATGCAACCAGTATGAGATCAAACCGCCCGCCGAGGGATTTTTCTTCAAGAGCCCTCGCGACGTCATCCATGACAAGAACTGCCACCTCAGGATATCCCGCCAGCCTACTCTGTAGATCCCTGCGGGCCTGCGGAGTGGGGACCGTGATGATCACGTCGCAATTCTCCCCGGACATCCACGGGGCAAGAATCTTTTCCCCATGGATCCTCTTGCCGAGCATGCAGAGAATTCTTGGGCGGACATTCCCCCTTGTTGATGCAAGCCCCGCCTCCACCCCCTCCAGCATCAGCTCCTGGAGTTGTGACAACGATCCGGATGCCAGCATCGACGACTCCTCCAACCAGTGCCTTGGCAACAAATCCGCACCATCCACACCACCCGAGATGAGATCGGGCAGATGCATACCGAGCCTGCCAGCGACACGTACCACCTCGGCATGTTCGGGATGTGACTCGATGAGCATCATCCATACGGCCTGTGCTGAGGGATCCTCGGGACGGTTGATCCAGGAGTAGCGACCATCGTCACGTCTTCTGACGATGCCATCCTGCTCCAGCATCCGCAGCAGGGAAGACACATAGGTCGTGAGAGAGGGGGCTACGGCCCCGCTCTCCACGAGCTCTCCGAGAGTAAATTGCGGATTTCCTGCCGTAATCTTCAGAAGAGCTTCCTTGGCAAACATACTGCAGAGCAGTTCCAAGAGAGCATCGCTCTCCTCGGTATTACGGACACGTGTCTCGGAGACCCTCATCGTGGAGAGCAATGCCTCCATTCCTGCGCTTAATTTTGAGGCGGAAAGCGCCTCGCATGCCTTCCCTGATGGCAGTGGCATGGGAAGAAACTTCGTGGTCAGGAACCGTGCCTGATCCGCCGCACGAGCGATTAGCTTTGCAGCCTTAAATCTCACACCGGAGGCTGAAGCCACAAGCTCACCCTTGCTGTTCCTGAGACACAAATCCGCCAAAATCCCGCGCCTGGTACGGCGCCTGATGGTTGCTTCAAGCGAGGCGCATTCTTCATGGGCACCATGGAGGCGGAATCTATCGAATCGAACAGGCAGAAAAGCCTTTCTTCCGGGTGATTCGGCGTGATCGATCAGCAATAATCCGAGCAATGCCTGCAAAGCTCCATCCAGATAGCTTGGGTGAAGCAGATGCCTCTCCGGTTCCCCGAACAGGCACTCGGGCGTATGAAGACTCCCCTGGATCCCATGACCTGCAATGCGGATCTCGCTGACGGGACGGAACGCCTCCCCGTATTCCAATCCGAGCCTTGCAGCTGACTCGTAAAGTCCATCACCGCTCAGCTCCACGAAATCCGAAACTGCCTCCCGATCCAGCATTGGGCTGAGCAGGCTGGCATCAGTGGCAGGTGAGGGCAGCACACGAACCGTGACATGGGTCATCCATGGCTCCTCGGAGAGCCTTTCCCTGCTCATGATGCTCAGACGTGAGTCCTGCTCATCCAAAATGACCCTCACCGTCTTGGAACGCTTTTCCTCGAGCAGAAGCGGGGCGTGAATCTCCAGATCCTCCAGATCCACTGCAGGAGAACCAAACCGCAGGGAACCTGCGGCCAGGGCAAGCTCCACAAAGCCCGCGGCCGGGAACACAACCACTCCTCCTACCTGATGATCATTGAGAAAAGGATAACGCGCCGTATCGAGATGATTTTCCCAAGCGAAGCGTCCCTCCTGCATCCGATAACCGAGAAGCGGATGATCCCAACCGCGTCGGGAAAGACGATATCCCTCCGTGGTGCGGGGCGCCTCATAACGTACTTTCTGCCACGGATAGCCCGGCAGAGTGATTCTGCCCGAGTAAGGTTTCTTGAAAAAGGTATCCCGCGCAGAAGTCATCCCGGATTGAATGACTTGCAACACTCCGCCCAGCACCTGTGAGAAACTCCCCGCTGTTCGGGTCATCGGAGTGGCCACCATGCCCTCGATACCGGCATCCTGCAGACATTCCTTCACGTAATTCCGGAGGACAGGATGGGGACCGATTTCGATAAAAACACGCGCCCCCTCACGGATGAGTCCACCAAGGGCTTCTCCAAAGAGCACTGGATCCCGGACATTCCTCCACCAATAATCTGCTCCGAGCTCCTTACCGGACAGCTTCTTGCCGACGACCGTGGAATGAAAGGGAACCTCTCCGGCATTCGGAACAAGATCTGCAAGATCATCCAAAAGCGGCTTTCGGATCAGATCCATGGC
>CAIZIQ010000017.1 GCA_903933015.1 uncultured Spartobacteria bacterium
AGTTCCATATTCGACCCTTGCAGCATTCCCCCCCTTCTTTCTTTTTTGCTGTGCAGGGCGGGCTTCTTGCTAGTCTGGCGACATGAAGAAAGCTGATCCGCTGGCTCCAAAGATCGTCCAGCAACTGGCTCTTTTCCTTGAGAATAAACCGGGTGCACTCGCCGTCGTCTGTGATGCCCTTGCGGAGGCGAAGATCAATATCTTCGGCCTCACTGTCTCTGACACCACGGACCATGCCGTGGTCCGAATGGTGGTTAGCAGCACAGACAGGGCCATGACCGTTTTTGAATCCTACGGGGCTCTTGTCGTCGAGAGTGATGTCCTGATGATCCAGAACGATAACAGGCCCGGCAGTCTCTCCCGGATCGCCCATGCCTTGTCCTCCAAGAAGATCAACATCGACTACGGCTACCTCGCTTCGATGCCCTCAGCCAAAAAAGGTCTCCTGATCCTGAGGGTCACCGATCCCAAGAAGGCACTGTCGGTGCTCAAAAAACTCGATACTGAATAGAAGGGCTTGGAATAGCGGGGCCTAGCGTTTGTTGATCTTCGGTCGGAGTAGTTCACCAGGCAAACCTAGGAAAGGGCTGCGCGAATTCCGGCCACCACTTCAGCAATTTGAACTCGGGCGTATCCACGCCGATCTGCTTTAACCAAGCGCCGATTTTATTCCACGGACGACTTCCGCAATCTCGTCTTGGGTAAGTCCGGGGAAGATGGGGAGGGCCAGCGACTGCAGCGCCGCCCTCTCGCTCTCAGGGAAATCACCGGGCTTGTGACCCAGATAGGCAAAGCATTCCTGAAGATGAAGCGGAACGGGGTAGTAGATGGCGCATCCAATTTTCTGCTCGGAGAGGTAAGCCATGACCGCATCACGTTTTTTGTCACCGAGTACCCGGATCACGTACTGGTGATAGATGTGATGGTTCTTGAGGCCCGAGGAGGCAAAGGGCTCTGCGGGCAGGGTGATCTGGTCGAGAAGTCCGGCGGCACTGAAGGCCTCCCGATAACTGGCGGCATTGGCGCGGCGGGTGGCGTTCCAAGAGTCGAGAAAGGGGAGTTTGGCACGCAGGACGGCAGCCTGGATGGCATCGATGCGGAAGTTGCCTCCGACGACCTTATGATAGTAGCGCTGCTCCATGCCGTGGTTGCGGATGCGCTTTAACTTTTCAGCCATCTCCGCATCGAGGCAGAGCGCCACGCCGGCATCGCCGGCCGCCCCGAGGTTCTTGCTAGGGTAGAAGCTGACATAGGAGGTCGGAGCGATGAGTCCTGCTTTCTTGACCCCGTGCTTGGAGGGATATTCGGCACCGAGGATCTGGGCTGCATCCTCGAGAACCTCGACGCCGAACTCGGCGGCGATCTCGTTGATCGCATCCATGTCACAGCAGGTACCGAAGAGATGGATCGGAACTATGAGGCGGACTCGGTTTCCCTTTGCGGAGCGAAGCATCCCGTCGCCGTCGCGTTTCATCGAAGCAAGCAGAGCGCGGAGGCTTCCCGGTGCCATCATGAAGGTGGCCTGGTCGATGTCGCAGAAGAGGATCTCCGCGCCGGTGCGGTGGATGCATCCGGTGGTGGCGAAGAAGGTGTAGGGAGTGGAGATGACGGCGTCACCCTCTCCGATCCCCAGAGCCATCAGGAGGGCAAGCTGGGCATCGGTTCCCGAGGACATACCGATGGCATGCCCTCCGCCGAGGTAGTCTGTGAGATCCTTTTCGAAGTTCTCAACCTCGGCTCCGAGGACATAGCCGCGGTGACCGAGAACGCGGAGCGTCGCCTCGCGGACAGCCTCATCGACCTGCGGGCCGAGTCGGCTCAGGTCAAAAAGAGGAACGGGCACCGGATGCTTTCCTGAAAAGATGCTATTTCACGACGCCGAATTCGGCGCGGCGGTTCTTGGCCCAGGCGGCCTCGTTGCTGGCGGGATCCACGGGCATCTCCGCACCAAAGCTGACGGTCTGGACGTTGTTGGCCTGGAGTCCCTTGGCGATGAGGGCCTCACGGACGGCCAGGGCGCGCTTCTCGCCGAGGCTGCGGTTGTATTCCTGGGTGCCGCGCTCGTCGGTGAATCCCGCAACAATGACGGTCTTGCCGGTTCCCTTGAGGGCGTTAGCAACGGCGGCAACCTTCGACTCCTGATCGGGTGCCACGGAGGAGCTGTCGTAGGCGAACTGGACCGGGGCATACTGTCCGCGCTGGACATTGGCCCCGAGGAAATTGGCTCCCTCGGCACGCTCGCCGAGCGGGGTGCCGTTCACATAGTCGCCGTCGATACCGGCGTACTGTTTGTTTTTCTTGTTGGCGCAACCGGAAAGCGCAAGCAGCGCGGCGGCGGAAAGAATCGTCAGGGAATGAAATCGCATGGCTCTATTGAGGGTCAAACAACAGAAAAGATCAAGAACCGCCGTGTGAAAATTCCGCCTCGCCGGTTGTTTCCTCCCGCTCTTATCGGGTCCAGGTCGGTTCGGTTACCTTACCCAACCCCGTGATGACAGGAATGGATTTGCCTGTCGGAACATCCAGCAGGGAAATACTGCTGCCGGTGCTGTAGGCCAAGTGGCGGGAGTCCGCACCCCAGACGGGATTCTCACCCTGAGCGACGATGCGGGCACCTCCACCGGCATTCAGATCCATGACAGCGACGGCGAACCCGCCGCCGGAACGGACATTGAAGGCCAGCCTCTGTCCGTCAGGTGACCAACTGGGCTCGGTGCAGTAACCGAAGCCGGTCGGCACCAGGCTGCCGGAACCGCCACCCGAAGGAACGCGGTAAAGCTGCGGGGCCCCATTCTCGTCGGAGGCGTAGATGATCTCGGCAGCATTCGGCGACCAGGCGGCGCATGACTTGGCACCGCGTCCCCGTGTGATGCGGCGTGCACCGCCGCCGAGACCGACGACATAGATCTCGGGATTGCCATCCTTGCTGACGGTGCAGGCGAGAAGGTTGCCGTCCGGAGAGAACCGGGCTCCGGAATTGCTGCCCGGGAACTTCACCAAACGGACACGCGATCCGTTCACCAGATCGATCACGTAGATGTCGGCATAACCGGCCTGATACCCGGTATAGGCAAGGCGGTGACCGTTGGGGCTGAGGGCGGGGGAGACACTCAGGGCATTGTCATGGGTGATTTGTCGGCCGTTGGATCCGTCGTAGTCGGCGATGTAGACTTCCTTGCGCCCGGTGCGGTTGCTGACAAAGGCGATCGTGCTGGTGGCAATCCCCTTGTGACCGGTGAGGGTCTGGACAATGTCATCGACGAACTGGTGGGCTGCGACTCGGGGGTTTCCGGTGTAGCTTTTGGAAAGGACAACCTCGGCACCCTTTTTGACGGTGCCCTGCAGGAGTCCTCCGGCCATGGTTCCGCTGACGGTGAAGGAGGCCATCCCTGGTTGCACGAGGGAGAACCATCCCGCGAGGGTGAGGTCATTCTGGGCGACCTTGGAGGCCGCCGCGCCGTCGCTGCCGCCAATCCCCGCGAAGGCGACATTCAGGGCATCGCTCTTGCGCACTGTGATGGTGGGCTCATCGGCACCGCGAAGGTGGGCGACGCCCAGGAGCGCAAGGATGGCGGTCAAGCGGATCAGGAATGATGGTGTGATCATGGGTTTTGTTTTTGGAAGAAGTGGGTGCGAATGGCAAGCCGGTGCGTGTTACTTAAGCGTGACGGTAGGGTCGATCTTTGGCGCGTAAGGGATGACTCCTCATACGGCTGGCGAGCGGTAACGCGGCCGTGTCGGATAGGATCCCGGGATTTCGAGACGTACGGAGAGGCGGCGTGCCCCAGCGAGCGCCTTTTTCACCTTCTCATCATCCGCTGCTCCCTCGACCTCAAGATAAAAGACATAAGTCTCCGGCTGACCGGGTACGGGACGGGAGACGATACGGCAAAGATTCACCCCGGCCCGGGCAAAGGGGCCGAGGAAACCATGCAGGCTGCCCGATGTCTGCGGCAGTGCGGCGACAATGGCGGTCTTGCATCGACGCGAGGAATCGGTTGTGCGGGAAGGCTCGGCCGTGATGACAAAGAAGTGGGTCACGTTCACCGCCTCGGGACGCACGGGGAAGCGGAGGATGGATAGTCCGTAAAGTGCGGCGGCTCCGGGTGCTGCCAAGGCCGCAGAGGTTGCGGAGAGGGTTGCCTTTTTTGCGGCTTCGGCCGTGCTGGGACTTTCGACCATGCTGACTCCGGGGAGATTCTCCCGGATCCAGTCACGGTGATGACGCAGCGGCATCACATGGGAATAGAGTGCCTTCAGGTTGTTGAATTTCGCCCCTTTGCGGCCGAGCAGCGCCAACCGCACATCGAGTGCAAGCTCCTCTGAGATGAAGAGATGGCCTGCCTGCTCGATCAGCAGGTCGACGGTCTCGGTGATGGTGCCTCCGGAGGAGTTCTCGATCGGTACAATCCCGAACCCCGCCGCACCCGAGCGCACGGCATGGAAGACTTCGGTGATGGTCGCGCAGGGCAAGCCCGGTTTCTTTGGATAGCGGCGGTGAGCCACAAGATGGGAAAATGTCCCCTCGGGTCCAAGGTA
>CAIZIQ010000018.1 GCA_903933015.1 uncultured Spartobacteria bacterium
AGCGACCGGGACTTCGCCCTCGAACTCCTCTCCGCTCTGGCCATCGTCGGGATGCATCTCTCCCGCCTGTCCGAGGATGTCGTGCTCTGGACCACCACGGAGTTTGGCTTTGCTCGTCTCAGCGACCGACACTCCACCGGCTCCAGCCTGATGCCTCAGAAGAAGAATCCTGACATTGCTGAACTGACCCGGGGTAAGACCGGCCGCCTCTACGGCAACCTTTTCCGCCTCCTGACAGTCCTCAAGGGCCTCCCCATGGCCTACAATCGTGATCTTCAGGAGGATAAGGAAGCTGTCTTCGACTCCATCGATACCGCCCGGATGGCTCTGGCTGTGACGGCAGAGATGATGAGCGCACTCGTGATCAATAACGAGGCAGCAACCACTGCGGCCAGCGATCCCGCGCTGCTTGCCACAGATCTTGCCGATGAACTTGTCCGAAAGGACATCCCCTTCCGTAAAGCCCACGACATTGTCGGAAAACTCGCCGCGGAGTCAGCTAAAACCGGGGTTCCCTTGGACAAGCTTCCCGAACCCCTGATCCGCGAAGTCTGTCCGGAACTGATTGATCAGTGGAAGGTGATTTTCGATCCGATCCGATCCCTGAAAGCGAGAAGCGCGGCGGGAGGCCCCTCTCCTGAGAATGTCTCCCGGCGTCTGGCTCATTGGCGGAATATCCTTGGATAAAGCGCTGTCCCCTCCATGGAGCTGAAAAAGATCTTTGCCTTCCGCGAGCAGGAGGACGAGGCACGCCCTTTCATGGATCATCTCGGTGACCTCCGGGTGATGATCATCCGGATGGCGGTGACTCTCATGGTCGCCATGGTGGGATCCTTCTTCTTCCGGGATCTCCTTGCTGCGATCATTCAGAAACCGCTGATCGCCGTTGATCCGGTGCGCGCGAATTCCCTCCAGTCACTTGGGGTGGCCGATTCCATGACCATCTCGCTGGAGCTTTCCTTCTATGCGGGTGTCATCCTTTCCTTTCCGATCCTTCTGCTATTCCTTGCCCAGTTTCTTTTCCCCGCGCTCAAGCCCACGGAGCGCAAAATCCTGCTTCCTGTCTCCGCCTTCGGACTACTTCTATTCCTGAGCGGCATTCTCTTTGCCTACTTTGTGGTCCTTCCAGGCACCCTCGATTTCTTTTTCAAGGATGCCAAGTCGATGCATTGGACCCCGACCTGGACTGTCCGGGAGTATTATTCCTTCACGACCCAATTTCTGGTGGCATTCGGTGTTGCGTTTGAGATGCCGATGGTCGTGCTGGCACTCGTAAAGATCGGACTTCTGACTTCGGAGAAACTGCGTAAAGCCCGCTCCATTGCCATTGTCGCCATCTTTACCGCGGCGGCCTTCATCACGCCGTCACCCGATCTGGTGACTTATCTCCTGATGGGAGGTCCGATGGTTGTTCTTTATGAGGCCTGTATTTGGCTTGCGCGTTGGGTCGAACCGAAGTCTGCGATTGTAGCTGAATAAAGCTGCTCCCAAAGAGGCGCAGAGGCGCGAAGTGGTAAGGTCATTGTAGAATCATGTGGCAAAAATCGTGTGATCCCGAATTGATCGGTAACACATTTCCCTGTCTCCATCTCTGCGTTCTCTTCGCCTCTGCGCGAGAAATTTCATTTTATCCCAAAACAAAAGAGCCGCACCCTTTCGGATGCGGCTCTCTGTGATTGTTCTTTAGGTAAACCTCAGAGGTTCATCTTGATCATCGCAGCATGCTGCTCGTCGGTGCAGGGAGCATTCAGCGGCACGTCGGTCGTCGCTCCGTTGGGAGTGACGAGGTTCTGTGCCAACAGATAGGCCTCCACCTCTTCGCCGCTGATATCAGGCAGCATGACCCCGTTGATCTCCACGCAGGGGGAGAGGGGTTGGCCGCTGCGCTGCTCCATCTCGAACCGGAAAGCCGGATTCTTGATGATATCCTTCTCCGTATAGGGGAGGGAGTACTTTGCCATGATGGCTCGGACTCCGTTGCTCCACCCGCAGGAGGTTTTGACGTAGGCGGTGATGTTGAGTTGGGACATAAACGATGAGATGATGAACCGTATCGGTTACTTCTTGCCCTGACCGGGACGATACTCCTCTTCGGCGGCCGAGAGGGCTGCGCCGAAGCTGACCATATCCTCGCCGCTGCGGACGGTATCGAGCGCCTCGCTCTCCTTGCGGAGGGCATCCTCGCTGTAGTTGGTCGCCTTGATCGAGAGGCCGAGACGGCGCTCGGTCTTGTCGATCTTGATAACGCGGGCCTCGACTTCCTGACCGGGCTTGAGGACATCCTTGACCTTCTCGACACGGTCCTCGCTGATCTGCGAGATGTGAACGAGTCCGTCGATGTCGCCGGGGAGTTCGACGAAGGCACCGAAGTTGGCGATCTTGGAGACGGTTCCCTTGACGACGTCGCCGACCTTGTACTTTCCTTCGATCTCCTTCCAAGGATCGGTCTCGAGCTGCTTGACGCCCAGGCTGATGCGCTGGTTGGCCTTGTCGATGTCAATAACGACGGCGTCGACTTCGTCACCCTTCTTGAGGATTTCACTCGGGTGGTTGATCTTTTTGGTCCAGCTGAGATCGGAGACGTGCACCATGCCGTCGATGCCTTCCTCGAGTTCAACGAATGCGCCGTAGGCGGTCATGTTGCGGACCTGGCCGCGCACCTGCTTGCCGATGACGTAGCGCTGCTCGATCTCGTCCCAAGGATTCGGCTCAAGCTGACGAACGCCGAGAGAGATCTTCTGATCCTCCTTGTTGACGCCGAGAACCACGGCCTCGATATCCTGACCGAGGGTGAGGACGTCGGAAGGACGTGTGATACGCTTGGTCCAGGAGAGCTCTGAGACATGGATGAGTCCCTCGATTCCTTCCTCGATCTGAACGAAGGCGCCGTAGGGCATGAGATTGGTGATCTTGCCCTTGATCTTCTGGCCGATCGGGAAGCGTTCCTCGATGCGGTCCCAGGGATTGGACTGAAGCTGCTTGAGGCCAAGGGAGATGCGCTCCTTGTCCTTGTTGATCTCGAGCACGACGACCGTGAGACGGTCTCCTGGCTTGACGGCCTCACTCGGGTGAGTGAGACGTGCCCAGGACATGTCGGTGATGTGGAGGAGACCATCGATGCCGTCGAGGTCGAGGAACGCACCGAAGTCGGTGATGTTCTTGACGGTACCCTCGACCTTGTCACCGGCACTCATGGTGCCTAGGAACTGCTGGCGGCGCTCGCTGCGCTCTGCCTCGATCAGCTCACGGCGGCTGAGGACGACGTTCTTACGGTCCTCGTTGATCTTGACGATTTTGAAATCGTAGGTGTTGCCAACAAACTGGGTGAGGTCCTTCGGAGGATTGATATCCACTTGGGAGGCGGGAAGGAAGGCTTCCACGCCGACATTGACGATGAGGCCGCCTTTGACGACCGACTTGACTCGGCCCTTGATGATGCCTTCGGCCTCGAACAGCTTGACGATCTTCGACCAGTTCTGACGCTGGGAAGCCTTCTGCTTGGAGAGGATGACCATGCCTTGGTCGTTTTCGAGGCGCTCGAGGAGAACCTCGACCTCGTCACCAACCTGAATCTCTTCAGGGTTGTCGAACTCCGACGCGGAGACGACACCTTCGGACTTGTAGCCGATGTCGATGAGGAATTCCTTGGGACGCTTCTCGAGGATGTGTCCCTTGACGATGCTGCCTTCACGGTAGTTTTTAACCGAGGCGGCGATGAGTTGCTGAAGATCAGCCATTGATGTTGTCATGATGTATTGAATAACTTCTACGGAGCGATTGTTGCCAATCACTCCTACCGCGACTCCTTTTAAGTGACGGCAGAAGAGCAAAAAACAATAGCAATCCCTGCTTGCAGGGCAATGAATTTCTCTCACTTTATATAGTCCTTTCCATCCGACCGATTACCCATGAGCAACCCCATTCCCGAGATGCCTCTCCATTCACTGACTATGGAGGAACTGGAGGAGAGTCTTCGCTCTTTGGGGCAGCCCTCCTACCGGGCCAAGCAGATCATGGAGTGGGCCTACCAGCGGGAAAAGCGTGTCGAGTCGTGGGAGGCCATGAAAAATCTTCCAGTAACTCTTCGTTCATCACTAGCGGATCTGCATCCGATCCGCTTGCCGGAGGTAGTGACTGTCAGCGGTTCCAAGGACACGACCCAGAAGCTGCTGCTACGTCTCCATGATGGGGAACTCATCGAGACCGTCCTGATCCCGGCATCGCCAGCCCTGTACGGGGAAGAGTCCGACCGTCGGACGCTCTGCGTCTCTTCCCAAGTAGGCTGTGCTTACGGATGCAAGTTCTGCGCGAGCGGCCTCGATGGATGGAAGCGCCACTTGAGCTCTGACGAAATTGTTTCCCAAGTCCTTCTGGCCGAGAAGATCTCGGGTGAGCGGATCAATAATCTGGTCTTCATGGGGATGGGGGAGCCTATGGCGAACTACAAGAACTGGCTCCAGGCCGTCTCGATCCTGAATGCCCCCTGGGGCGTGGGTCTCGGAGCCCGCAAGATGACGGTCTCCACCAGTGGATTGGTACCCCGCATCCGCGATCTTGCCGACCAACCACTCCAGATCAGGTTGGCCATCTCCCTCCATGGTGCCAGCGATGAAGTCCGTAGTCAGATCATGCCGGTAAACCAGAAATATCCCGTCGGGGAGCTGATGGAGGCTTGCGATTATTACGGAGAGCGTAAGAAGCAGATGATCACCTTCGAGTACATCCTGATCGAGGGAGTGAACGATGCTCCCTCCGAGGCGCGTCTGCTGGCGGAGCGGGCGAGGGGACTTCGCGCCAAGATCAATCTGATTCCGTACAACACTGTCGAAGGGCTTCCATGGAAGCGTCCCTCAGAGGCCGTCCAAGAAGAGTTTCTTTCCATCCTGCGTGATCGAGGCATCGCCGCCACCATCCGCCGCGAGAAGGGACACGATATCGATGCTGCTTGCGGACAACTCCGGCGAAGAGTCTCTGCAGAACTGGAATCTCCCGCCTCCCTGCGTTGACATTAGGCAACGTCGTCGGTATTTCCCGTCGTGTTTCCCGGATGAACCAAGAGACATTATCTACTCGCGAGGGCTCCGATTCGGGGGAGCAAAGGACCGTCATCATCGGCGATGTCCATGGATGCAACGTCGAGTTAGCGAAACTCCTCGGAGCCGCCGAAATCACGGAGAAGGATAGCATCATCTGCGTGGGTGATCTTATTTCCAAGGGCCCCGACAGCCGTTCTGTCATGGAGTGGGCCATGGCGACGCCCAATCTGCGTTGCGTCCTTGGAAATCATGAAGAACGACTTCTGAAACGATGGATTTCGGGAGAAAAACCCGATACTCAGTCATCTGCGGGTGAAATTTTTCGTCAGCTCGGAGACTCCTTGGAGGAGTCCATGAACTTCATCAGATCTTGGCCTCTTTATGTCGAGGGGGATGGTTTTGTGGTCGTGCATGCAGGTATCGATCCCCGCAAACCCACCCTCGAGAAGCAATCGCTCCGTGACCTTACTACCATACGGATACCCGAAGGGATGGATATCCCCTGGTATGAGGCTTACACGG
>CAIZIQ010000019.1 GCA_903933015.1 uncultured Spartobacteria bacterium
CCGTGATGACACGGCGCACCGGGACGCCCGACTGCGGATGCTTCGTCAGGGGAGCATCCTTCATGCTCTGTTGGATCTCAAAGGTCTCGGATTGCCCCCCTTCTTCGGCAGGGATCGTTTCGTAGAGGTAGGTGGCCATGAACTCATGATCCATGGGATCGGGCGAAGATCAAGGTGCCGATAGCCATTGCGTCGCTCCTTGGCTGGGAGTAACTTTGTGGCAGCTGAAAAGGTCAGCGTATCCCCGATGAACTTCATCGCCCTGAAAATGCTCTTCGGAGATCGGGCCAAATTTATCGGGATCATTATCGGGCTGACCTTTGCCTCCCTTTTGATCACCCAGCAGGCGGGAATTTTCGCCGGGATCATGACGAGAACCTTCAGCTTCCTTCAGGATGTCAGCCTGCCGGACATCTGGGTTGTGGATCCCCAGGTCAAATACATCGACGACATCAAGCCGATCCAGGACACCCAGGTCCTGCGCGTTCGGGGTGTCGAGGGGGTGAAATGGGCCGTGCCTCTTTACAAGGGGTCGCTGGCCGTCCGTCTCAGGGACGGCACCTACCAGACCTGCTCGATCGTGGGACTCGATGACGAAACCCTCATGGGAGGGCCTCCCGCGATGGTCCAGGGAAACCTCTCCAACCTCCGCCGGAGCGGAGGCGTGATCGTCGATGTCACCGGTGCCGGGGGAAAACTGGCGCGCAAACTTTCCGACGGCACCCTCCTCCCCCTCAAGGTCGGCGACCAGATGGAGATCAACGACAACCAGGCCGTCGTCGTCGGGACCTGCCGGGTCACGCAGACCTTTCAGAACATCCCCGTCATCTACATGACCTACTCCTCGGCCACGCTCTTTGCCCCGGGCCAGCGCTTGCTGCTCTCCTTTGTCTGTGTGAAGGCAAAACCGGGAACCGACCTGCATCAGCTCTGCCGCCGCATCGAGCTGGCCACCGGATTGAGGGCTTACACCCGCCTGGATTTCATGGTGGTGACCTTTCTCTACTATCTGAAATACACCGGCATCCCGATCAACTTCCTCACTGCGGTGATGCTCGGCTTCCTGGTGGGTGTCGCGATTTCGGGGCAGACCTTTTACAACTTCACCCTCGATAACCTCCGCTACTTCGGAACCCTCAAGGCGATGGGCGCCAGAAACGGAATGCTCCTGCGCATGATCCTCCTGCAGGCTCTCGTGGTGGGGGCCATCGGTTACGGCCTCGGCGTCGGCGCCGCCTCGGCTTGGGGTATGCTGCTGAGCGGTCGCACCCAACTGGCCTTCCGCCTCCCGTGGCACCTGCTGGTGATCAGCGCCGTGGCCGTGCTGGTGATCTGCCTGGGATCCGCCGCGTTGAGCATCCGCAAAGTCATGAAACTCGAGCCTGCGGTGGTCTTCCGGAGTTAAACGATGGAACCAACGACTCCCATCAAGCCATGGTCCGGGAAAACCTCCGTCCTCTGCAAGGGCGTCACCAAGGAGTTCGGAACCGGAAATGCCGCCGTCAAGGCGCTGCGGGGAGTCGATCTGGAGGTCCGCTCCGGGGAACTGCTGATGCTCGTGGGGCCCTCGGGGTGCGGCAAGACCACCCTGATTTCCATCATTGCCGGGGTGCTCAGGAGGGATGCCGGGGAGTGCACCGTCCTCGGTCAGGATTACAACCGGATGAGCGAGGACGCCACCACCTCATTCCGTGGAGTGAACATCGGATTTGTCTTTCAGGCCTTCAACCTCATCCCTTCCCTCACCACCGCGGAAAACGTCGCCACGCCGCTCATCATCAACGGCATCAGGCCCGGCCCCGCGATTGCACGCGCGCGCGAGATGCTCGACCAGGTCGGCTTTGACGAGCGGATGATGCGCTCCCTGCCGACAGATCTCTCCGGCGGACAGCAGCAGCGCGTCGCCATCGCGCGCGCTCTGGTCCACCAACCGAGCCTCATCGTCTGCGACGAACCCACCAGCGCGCTCGACAGCGAGACCGGACACAGGGTCATGGAGCTCCTGAGCCGCCTCGGGAGAGCGGAAAGCCGCTCATTGATCGTGGTCACCCATGACGCCCGCATCTACCGGTTTGCCGACCGCATTGCCGAGATGGAGGATGGCGCCATCGGCCGGGTCGTCGATTCCCCGCTGGATTTAAAGACCGTGATGAACGAGATTTGATCAAGGCAAG
>CAIZIQ010000020.1 GCA_903933015.1 uncultured Spartobacteria bacterium
CGATGGATCTCTGGCAGGGAAGCTGTTACGTCCACATGGAATACACACGGAACAGCATCGAGAGGGCAAAGCGAGAGCATCCTGATGCAGTCGTCGTGGCCCACCCTGAGTGCCCTCAGGCGGTGCGTTTGCTTGCCGATGAGGTGTGCTCCACTGAGAAGATGGTCAGCTTCTGCAAAAACTCACCGTCGAGAGCCTTCGTGATCGTGACAGAGGAAGGCATGCTCCATCGCCTCCGCCGCGAGATCCCAGGCAAGGTTTTCATCCCGGGACCCACCGACCATTGCGCCTGCGCCGAGTGCCGCTATATGAAGAGGAATACCCTCGAGAAACTCTATCTCTGCCTCCGTGATCTCAAGCCCGAGATCCTTCTGGAGGAAGGACTCCGCGCCAAGGCAGAGAAATCCGTCAGGAGAATGTTAGAGCTCAGCAAGTAGCAGAAAATCGAAAGGCCAGAGATTATTAATCTGGAACTCAAGAACTCAGGAAAAGAGATCATGAGATGCCTGCAGAAAGATTCATAAATTTCTAACTCTGCAGTTCATAGCAATAGGTTTAAGGCCATGTGTTTTCATTTGCCGGGTAATCGGCCCACCAGCCCATTCCTGAGTTCTTGAGTTCCAGATTCATTTTCCCCAGATCCAATTCCTTCTGTTCCTGATTTCCTGATTTCCATATTTTATCCCCATGTCTTCTCCCTACCACGCTGGCCCGATTTCCGATGTCCTCTGGCAGCGCGCCCAGAAGCGTCTCGTCGGAGGGGTGAATTCGCCCGTGCGAGCCTTCCGCGGGGTCGGCGGCGAGCCCTTCTTCGTGAACAAGGCTCAGGGTTGCACCGTCACTGATGTGGATGGTCGTGAGTACATCGACTTCGTGGGGACCTGGGGCCCGGCCATCCTGGGTCATGCACCCCAGGTCGTGATCGATGCCGTTACCGAGATGGCCAAGCACGGCACCAGCTTTGGCATTCCGAATCCCCTGGAGGTCGAGATGGCCGAGACCATCTGCCGCCTCGTTCCCTCCGTCGAGAAAGTCCGGATGACCAATAGCGGCACCGAGGCGGTCATGTCCGCAATACGCCTTGCCCGCGGTGTCACAGGACGCGATCGGATTGTGAAATTCGAGGGGTGCTACCATGGCCATGTCGATTCCCTGCTGGTGAAGGCCGGCAGCGGTGCCCTCACCCTCGGTCATCCCGACAGCGCCGGCATACCCGCCTCGCTCGCCGCCCTCACCTCCACCATTCCCTTTAATGATCCCGAGGCACTAAAAACGGTTTTCCGTGAAAAGGGCTCCGAGATTGCCTGTGTCATTCTTGAGCCAGTGCCCGCGAATGCCGGGCTCTATCTTCCCGAACCCGGATTCCTGGAGACCATCCAGAGCCTCTGCCGAGAGCATGGAGCCCTGCTCATCTTTGACGAAGTCATGACCGGCTTTCGTCTCGCTCCGGGAGGTGCCCAGGAGGTTTTCGGCATGATCCCCGACCTCACCACCATGGGGAAGGTCATCGGTGGCGGACTTCCCGTGGGAGCCTTTGGCGGTCGTGCCGAACTCATGGATCATCTCGCCCCACTCGGACCCGTCTATCAGGCGGGAACCCTCTCGGGAAATCCCCTAGCCCTTGCCGCCGGACTGGCACAACTCAAGGAAATGGAGCGGATCAACGGTTGGGCTCTTCTCGAGTCACTCGGCGCCCGGATGGAGGAGTCGATGAGGTCCCTCATCAAGGGAAAACCCCTCACCTTCAAACGCATCGGCTCCATGTTCTGCCTCTACTTCACGGAAGGCCC
>CAIZIQ010000021.1 GCA_903933015.1 uncultured Spartobacteria bacterium
CTTCACATCGGCTGCCTTCTCTCCGAAGATGGCGCGCAGGAGGCGCTCCTCCGGGGCAAGCTCGGTCTCGCTCTTCGGGGTGATCTTGCCGACGAGGATGTCGCCGGGCTTCACCTCGGCACCGATGCGGATGACGCCGTCGGGCCCGAGATTTTGCAGGGCTTCCTCGCTGACATTCGGGATGTCGCGGGTGATTTCTTCGGGTCCGAGCTTGGTGTCACGGGCTCCGATCTCGAATTCGTCGATATGGATGGAGGTGTAGATGTCCTCCTTGACGACGCGCTCGGATATGAGGATGGCGTCCTCGAAGTTGTATCCGTTCCAGGGCATGAAGGCGACGAGCACGTTGCGGCCGAGCGCGAGCTCGCCGTTCTCGGTGTTCGGACCATCCGCAAGCACATCACCCTTCTTGATCACCTGGCCCTTCTTGACGATGGGCTTCTGGTTAATGCAGGTGCTGCTGTTGGAGCGCATGAACTTGCGCAGTTCGTAGACATAGATGCCGCTCTCGTGGTCATCCTTGATCTTCTTCTTGCCCTCGGGGAGCTCGCCGTCCTTGGTGACAATGATGCGCTGGGAGTCGACGGAAGCGATCTTGCCGTTGGACTCGGAGACGATCACCGCGCGGGAATCGCGGGCGACGCGGCCCTCCATTCCGGTGCCGATGATCGGCGCGTCGGAGATTAGGAGAGGCACACCCTGGCGCTGCATGTTCGAACCCATGAGCGCACGGTTGGCGTCATCGTGCTCGAGGAACGGGATGAGCCCTGCTGCCACGGAGACGAGCTGCTTGGGCGAGACATCCATGTACTGGACCTTCTCGGGCTCGATCTCGACGAAGTCGCCGCGGAAACGCGAGGAGACGGTCTCGCCGAGGAGCTTGCCCTTGGCATCGACGGTGGAATTCGCCTGGGCGACGTAGAAGTTCTCGTCACGGTCGCCGGTGAGATACTCGATCTCGTCGGTGACGCGGCCGTTGACCACCTTCCGGTACGGGGTCTCGATGAAGCCGAAGTCGTTGACGCGGGCGTAGGTCGAGAGGGAGCTGATCAGACCGATGTTCGGACCTTCCGGTGTCTCGATCGGGCAGATTCGGCCGTAGTGCGAAGGATGGACGTCGCGGACCTCGAAGCCTGCGCGCTCACGTGAGAGACCCCCGGGTCCAAGGGCCGAAAGACGGCGCTTGTGGGTGAGCTCGGAGAGCGGGTTCGTCTGATCCATGAACTGGCTCAGCTGCGAACGGCCGAAGAAATCACGCACAACGGCGCTCAGCGACTTGGGGTTGATGAGCTTCTGCGGGGTGATGTGATCGACGGAAGGATCATAGAGGGCCATGCGCTCGCGGACGAGTCGCTCGGTGCGGGAGAGACCCACGCGGCACTGGTTGGCGAGAAGCTCGCCGACGGTACGGACGCGGCGGCTGCCGAGGTGGTCGATATCGTCAAGCATCCCGTCGCCCTTACGGAGCTTAAGGAGATAACGCATCGACTCAACGATGTCTTCCTTGCGGAGGATGCGGTCGTCGATCTTGGGATCGAGGCCGAGCTTCTGCTGGATCTTGTGACGGCCGACACGACCAAGGTCATAGCGCTTGGCGTCAAAGAAGAGGCGCTTGAGCATCCCTCGGGCATTCTGCACGGTTGGGGGATCGCCAGGGCGGAGCTTGCGGTAGATATCCTTGAGAGCCTCCTCCTCGTTGTGTGCAGGATCACGCTTGAGGGACTTGACGATGGTATCGTCTTCCTTGGTATCGATCACCTTGACGGTGGTATGACCGGCACGGATGAGGTCACGTATAACGGCGGGAGTCAGTGGCTCGTAGGCACGGGCAATAATGGCATCACCCTCGCGGACATCCGCGAGCAGCACCTTGGTGCTGATCTCCTCCTCGTCGAGCTTGTCGGAGAGTTTCAGGTTCTCGATCTTGTAGAAAAGCGAGGCAATCTCCTCGTCGGTCGGGAATCCGAGTGCGCGGAGGAAGGTGGTGGCAAGGAACTTGCGACGGCGCTTACGACGGTCGAGGTAGACGTAAAGGAGGTCGTTCGTGTCGAACTGGACTTCGGTCCAGGAACCGCGGTCGGGGATGATGCGGAAACCATGCAGGAGCTTGCCATTGAGATGGACATCGGACTCGAAGCAGATACCGGGCGAACGGTGCAACTGGCTGACGACGACACGCTCGGCACCGTTGACGATGAAGGTTCCAGCACGGGTCATGAGTGGAATCTCACCCATGTAGACCTTCTCTTCCTTCGTGGATTTCTCGTCCTTATAACGGAAGGTGACGTAAAGAGGGGCGCTGTAGGTCTGCCCGTCGATCTGGCACTCCACGGGTCCCACCTTGGGCTCCTCGAGGGTGTAGTTGACGAAATCCAGGGAGGACTTCTCCTCAAACCCGAAGATCGGGAAGAACTCGCGGAACACGGCCTGTAGGCCAACGTTCTTACGCTTGGAGGGATCAACCCCGGTCTGGAAAAATTCCTCGTACGACTTGATCTGCAGTTCGATGAGGTTCGGGGGCTGGATGGCCTCGTGGAGTTTGCCGAAGGAGATGCGTTCAGACATGGTGCAGGATCTTTGGTGGCGCGTGGGTGACGATACGATGTGCCGGTGTGGCGACTCTTCCTCTCAGGCTAGCGCCGGAAAGAAAGAGAAAGGGTTTGGGACTCCGGGGAGAGACAGGAAAATCGGTAGGCAAAAGAGCCGCCTGCTGCTGAATCCTTGATGGGATTCGCGCGGGCGGCAACAATTTCAGAGAGACTAAAGGTCGTGGTGCCGTGTTGCAGAGCTCGGGACAGGTGGAACTTTTTCTTTTACACCCTGCCGGCCATCCTGTCAACAGGGCAACCCCTGAAGTCAGCGATGACCGGCATTGAATGGCGTAATCGGTGATTACTTGATCTCGACCTTGGCGCCTGCGGCCTCGATCTTCTTCTTGATCTCCTCGGCCTCCTCCTTGGTGGCGCCTTCCTTGATGGCCTTGGGAGCGCTCTCGACGAGGGCCTTGGCCTCTGCGAGACCGAGTCCTGGGACTGCGGCGCGCACTTCCTTGATGACGCCGATCTTGTTGGATCCGGCTTCCTTGAGGATGACATCAAATGCTGTCTTCTCCTCGGCGGCAGCGGCAGGTGCACCGGCAGCGGCACCACCGGCGGCGGCGACGGCGACGGGAGCGGCGGCGCTCACGCCCCACTTCTCTTCGAGAGCCTTCACGAGATCTGCGATCTGAAGGACGGTGAGGTTGCTGAGCTGATCGACTAGTGCTGTGTTATCGGACATGGTGTTGTTTGGATTTTGATGCTGTCGCGTCCCGAAGCCTCAGGACATTTGAGTCCGGCAGCCGCCGGCCCGACAGGTCATCGTGTTGTGTTTCCTTCACCCGTCGTGGCTTCGTACGCCGGGAGAAATTTTTTGTAAAAGGGTTTTGTTGCTTGGTGTTATCGAAATGATCGTACAGCTACTCGGCGGCTGGCGATTCTTCAGCGGGGGCTGCCTCGACCGGAGCGGCGGGAGCTTCCACGACCACCTCGGCAACCGGCGCTGCGGGAGCGGCGGGAGCTTTCTCGGCAATGGCTGCAAGGACGCGGGCCAAGCTGGCGCCAGGCTCATTGAGCGTACGAACAAGCTTGGTGGCGGGACTGAGCAGGAGCCCAAGGAGCTGGGCCTGAAGGACTTCCTTGGAGGGAAGGTCGGCCAGCGCGATCACTTGGGCTGTATCGAGGACGGAATTATCCAGGATACCTGCACGGATCTTAGGCTTCTCGAACTCGGCGGAGAAGGTCTTGAGGACCTTGGCTGCGGCGCAGATATCCTTTTCACCGACCACAAAGGCGGTCTGGCCGTTCAGGTGAGCATCAAGCTCAGGAAGGCCGGCATCCTTGATGGAGCGGCGGAGGAAGGTGTTCTTGACGACGGTCAGGCCTGCTCCCACGCCACCGAGGCGTGTGCGGAGTTCTGCAAAATGCTCGACGTTCATCCCGCCGTATTCGACGACGATGAGGAAGGGAGAGTCTGCGAGGCGTTTCTGAAGGTCCTCTACGATCGTGGGTTTCTCGGGGCGCATGGTGGTGTTCCTTGTTCCTGGGCGTTAGTTTTTGAGGAAGGGGGCTGCATCCACAAGGATGCCCGGGAGCATCGTGGCCGCAAGGGTCACGGACTCGACGAAGGCACCCTTTGCTGTGGCTGGGCGGGACTTGACCACCGCATCGATCACGGCGCGGCCGTTGTCGAGCAACTGGGCCTCGCTGAAGGAAAACTTGCCCACAGGAACGGCGATGTTGGCATTCTTATCGAGCTTGAATTCGACGCGCCCGGCCTTCACTTCCTGGACGGCCTTGGCAGTGTCGTCGCTAACGGTTCCGGTCTTCGGATTGGGCATCAGGCCGCGGGGACCGAGAACCTTACCGAGCTTGCGGACCTCGACCATGGCAGCCGGGGTGGCGATGGCGACGTCGAAATCAGAGAATCCACCCTGAACCTTCTTGAGCAGGTCTTCAAAACCGACGAACTCTGCTCCAGCTTCCTGGGCGGCCGTGGCGGCTGCTCCGGAGGCAAAAACCAGGACTCGTACATTTTTTCCACTTCCATGGGGAAGGGGGCAGGTTCCACGGACCATCTGGTCACTCTGTTTGGGATCCACTCCGAGACGGATCGAGACGGTAACCGTCTGATCAAACTTGGTGGGAGGCATTTTTTTGAGGACGGCGAGGGCGTCGCTCAGAGGATACTTGCGGCCCTGCTCAACGAGTTCGTTGGCGGCGCGGTAGCGTTTGCTGCGTTTGTGTTGCATAGGAGTTGCAGTTCAAGCGGCTCTCAAGGTGATGAGAGCCTCCTGCGGTTGGTTTTGGGTGAATTGCTTAAGCTTCGATCTCAATGCCCATCTGACGAGCGGTTCCGCAGAGGGTGCGGAAGGCTGCCTCTTCGCTGCGGGCATTCATATCCTTCATTTTGATTTTCACGAGGTCCATGACCTGCTTCTTGCTAAGCTTGGCAACCTTGACCTTGTTCGGCTCCTTGGAGCCCGAAGCAATACCTGCTGCCTTTTTAAGAAGCACTCCGGCCGGCGGTTGCTTGGTGATGAAAGTGAATGTCTTGTCCTTGTAGACGGTAATAACGACGGGAAGGATATCTCCGGCCTGCTTCTGGGTGGCGGCGTTGAATTCCTTGCAGAAGGCCATGATGTTGACGCCCTGCTGACCGAGCGCTGGACCCACCGGAGGGGCGGGATTGGCCTGTCCGGCCGGAATCTGAAGCTTGATCTGTCCTGTGATTTCTTTGGCCATGGTTCTAGTTTGGAAAAGGGATTCGAAAAGAGTTTCTGCGCCTGTTTTGGCGAAAAAGGGTGGTAATAAAAGCTGAACCGAGCCTCGGGAGCAAGATGTTTCTTGATTTTTTATTATAGTATTCGTCCGCCCTCGATCCCTTCAACCAAGTTCCGATTGATCGAACCTCCGGAACGGATCAAAATGCCCGAGTGCGTTTTCAGCAACCCAATCAGATCAATCACACTGGTTTCCTGCTCGTGGCGCTACCCACCCTATTGGACCCGAATTTCCGCCGCTCCATCCTTTTCTTGACCCATCATGATCCGACGGAGGGCGCGATGGGCTTCATCATGAATCGACCCCGGCAAGAAAGTCTGGGAGATCTGACCGAAGCACCGGGAGGGCTTTCTGGAGTCCCGGTATTCGAGGGAGGTCCTGTGGAGCCCCAGAACCTGATCCTCACTCGACTGCTCTGGAAGGAAAGCGGAATTCGTTTCCAGTCGCTTGGCGTCGAGGATTTTTTGCCGCGGGAGCCTCAAGGAGATTCCGATCCCGAGAGTCACCATCAAAACTTAGGTAATAACCTCAGGGCTTTCACCGGGTATGCCGGATGGTCGGCCGGACAACTAGAGAGGGAAATCACTGAAAAGTCATGGCACCTCCTCAAGCCCACCGAGGCAATGCTGCTTCCGGTGACAACCCAGGAGGAGGGCGTAAATCGCTGGAAATCGGTGATGAAAGATCTTGGCCCTTGGCACCACCTGCTTGCCCAGGCCCCGGATGATCTCTCCTTGAATTAAATTCCGCGTCAGATTTTTCCTTGCTGGCGCAACCAGTCAGCGGTTGCGGCAAGGGTCTGCCTGAGTTTTTTGGAAGGTTTCCAGCCGAAGTGCTGGGAAAAGGGGGTCTCATCGCAGACCCACCGATCAGGCAGGATTTCCCTGACGCGATCCCGGCCGAGGCTGGGAGCCGATGCACGCCAAGAAGGCACGGCGTCGATCAGCAGGGATGCCAACCTGACGGCAACTTGCGGAACCGAGAGAGTGAATCCCCTCGCCCCGATGACCTCGGCTGCCGTGGAAATGAGTTCCGAATCCGTGATCGTGTCCTCCGACCCAAGGTAAAAGGGGCCATACTGACCTGTTCTATCCCAGTCGGTGGATAGCACCGCAAGGATAGCCCGACAGAGATCGTCGACATCGATCCAGCTGTAGTGCTTTGCAGCGAAGCCTGGCTTGATCCGGACGGCGCCTTTGGCCATCTGGAACAAGGGAACGGTAGCGCTATCCCTCGGCCCCAGAACCATTGGGGGACGAAGTATCATGAGACGACGTCCCAGACGGTTTCGGAGTTCTCTCTCCATCGCCAGCTTGGATGCTCCATAGAAAGACACCGGCCGGTTATCATGATCAGACGTGCGTGCCACGGCACGCTTGGGTGTGGGCCCACCTGCTGCAAGCGATGAGAGAACGATGACCCGCGCAGTCCGTGGCAGTTGCGCCACCAGGCGAAGAGTTCCCTCCACATTGGTCTGAAAATAATCCTCCCTGCGCCTGCCGAAGAGAAGACCGGCGGCATGGATGACAACATCGGGCGCGGCATCCCGGGGAAGTTCCCAGAAATCACCTCTCACGCTGGTGATCACCATTCTTTCGTCGGCAATCCCCTCATCCTCCAATTGGGCACGGAGTTTTTCAGGGTTACGGACAGGAAGAAGAATACGGCTCCAGCGAGGATGCCGCCGGAGATGAAGCAGGAGATTCCTCCCCACAAATCCTGTGGAACCGGTGATCAGCAGTTCCATAAAGGGATGTCGCGATTCCGGGTGATCGTAACGATCAAACGCCAAACTCTGCTACGACAGAGGCTTCTCGTAGAGTTCGTACGTGCGGGATCGATGGCCTCCCATCAGTTCCGCCGCCTCAAGAATCTCGGTGTTGTTGGCCTCGACCCAAGAGACTTCGGAAAGTTCATACTTGGCCTTTGCAATGCGGAAGCTCTCGAAAAAGAGCAGGGCACTGAGTCCCTTGTCACGGTAAGCGGGCTCAACGCCGAGAACCGTCAGACGGTCCGTCTTGATCTTCTGGAACTGGAGGCGCAGGGCCATTTCAAGGAAGCGGAAGATCCCTTTGCGGCCACGCGCTGCATGGAAGACCTCGTTCACATTGGGCAGAGCGAGCGTGAAGCCGACCTCACGGCCATCAACACAGACAAAGACGATGATGCTGGGGTCCGCAATCGCCTTGAGGTCATCGGCCGCATGCAGCAAATCCTCAAGGGCAATCGGATAAAATCCCCAGTTCCGGTCCAGACACTGGTTGTAAAGGCGGTGAATCGTCTCCAACTCCTTGTTCAGGTTCTTCATATCGATCGTTCGGATCGACACCTTGTTCCTCTTCTGCAGCCAGTTGACAATCTTGGTAACGCGGGCGGCGGGCTCCCTGTGCAGCGGGATATCCCATGCATACAAAGTACGGATATTCGTCAGGCCGGCGGCCTTGTAGACACCGTCATAATAGGAAGGATTCCATGGCATGGAGATGAAGGTGGGCCTGTCATTACCCTCCGTCAGGACTCCGCAGTCATCGTTGATCGAGGGGTTGTAAGGCCCGCGCATCACCGTCAGCCCCCTTTCCTTAAGGATCGCAGCGGCAGCATCGGCCAGAGCTCTGGCAACGGAGACATCATCGATGAAGTCAAAAAAGCCAAAGAAGCCAATCGAATCTTTATTGTAGGCGTTGTGGGAGCGGTTGACGATCGCTGCAATGCGACCGACAGGCTTGCCGTCACGATAAGCGATCAGCGGCGTGATCTCGCCGTGTTTCTTCAGAAAGACGGATTTCGGCCCGATCAGGCCGACAACACTACCTGGAAACGGCGGAGTGAATGCCGGATCCGTTCCGTGAAGAATCTCCGGAATCTGCTCGAACTTCCTGAGCTCCGCCGCGGTGCGGCAGGGCAAAATCGAAAACGTTCCGGCGGCGGCCTGGTTCTGTGTATGCTGGGTCATCGAAAGTTCCTAGTTCTCTCGCAATTCTGGCGAAAATGTCGAGCACCTTGTCGAGGTCCTCATCGGTATGGGTCGACATGAAGCTGGTACGGACGATCGCCTCTCCGTAGCGGACGGCCGGATAAATGGCCGGAATAGCAAAAACCCCCTCCTCAAAGAGACGCTGTGCAAAGGCGAAGGCCTTGGCTTCGCTGCCGATGAGGATCGGAACGATAGGGCTCTGGGTGGATCCGATCTTGAAACCTATCGACTTGAAGCCCTCGTGCATCTTGCGGGTGTTCTTCCAGAGCATCTCGATACGCTCCGGCTCGGACTGCATGATTTGGAGAGCCTTGAGAACTCCACCGGTCACGGCTGGAGCAAGCGAGGCAGTAAAGATGAAGCAGCGGGCCTTGTGCTTCACGAACTCTATTAGTTCGTTTGATCCGGAGATGAACCCGCCCATGGAGCCGAAGGACTTGGAAAAGGTTCCCATGACGATCTCGACATCGTCATTGACTCCGAAATGATGAGCCACACCGCGTCCCTGAGGACCGACCACACCGAGTGAATGAGCCTCGTCGACATACATGACGGCACCGTATTCCTTGGCAGCCTTTACCATCGGAGGCAGATCAGCCATATCGCCAGACATACTGAAGACACCATCCATGATGATCAGACGTCCGGACTCCTCGGGGATTCGTTTGAGGCGATTGCGGAGGGCATCCACCGAGTTGTGACGGTAGGGAACCAGCTTGGCTGGAGCGACCTGGCATCCCTCAATGATCGATGCATGGTTCTCACGGTCGCAGAGAATAAAGTCATCGGCTTCGGTCAGTGCTGCAAGAGCCCCCTGGTTGGCAAAGAAACCGGTGGAGAACAGAAGGGCGCTTTCACGACCAAGGAACGCGGCCAACGCCTCCTCCAACTCATTATGGAGAGAGATCGTGCCATTCAGGAGACGGGAACCGGTGCATCCGGCTCCGAACTTGCGGGTCGCATCGATGGCCGCCTCGACAACCCGGGGATCCTGAGCCAAGCCGAGGTAGTTGTTCGAGCCGATCATGATCTTCTCCTCGCCGCCGCAAACGACATGATTCCCGTAGCTCTGCTCGATGCAACGGAAATAGGGGTAGAATCCCTGGGCGCGCGCGTCCGCGGAATCTCTATACTCTCGGCACTTCTGGAATAGGTCTCTGGCCATGAAGAATTGTGGGTAAAATTCGCAGGAATCGGCGGGCGTGTAAACCCTTTCATTCTCCGTTAATGTGAGACAGTTCAGGGAACTGTCATGAGAAAATCGGGGCGACAGGATTCGAACCTGCGACTTCTTGGTCCCAAACCAAGCGCTCTACCAAGCTGAGCTACGCCCCGGAAAGCGTCGAACCTATCTGCTTAGCGCAGGAATGTGCAAGAAGCGTCTTGAGGCTCGCCTCAGAGTTTTTCGATGGTGACGGCTGTCCCGTAACAGAGAACTTCGGTTGCGGAAAGGTTAGCCCCGAGATCTGAGGCATCATAGCGCACCCCGACGATGGCGTTCGCCCCGAGTTCCGTGGCGTGAGAAACCATCGCGTCATAAGCATGCTGGCGGCCCTGCTCACACATCTCCGTATAGGCCCCGATGCGACCGCCGATGATGCTCTTGAGGCCGCCGAGGATTCCCTGGGCGATGGTCGGCGAGCGGACGATGATGCCGCGCACCATCCCCTTGAGGGCAGTTATCCGGTATCCGGGAATGTCAAACGTCGTGGAGACGAGCATCATTCCGCCCTCTGTGCGGCATCGGCCTTGAGCCACTGCCAGAGTTTTTCGAGTCCCTCGGCCACGCGTACTTTGGTGGAGGCAAGTTCTTCGGGCGAGAAGTTACCGGAAGCCGGCTTCTCGGTGGCGTAGAGATAGTATTTGATCTTGGGCTCGGTCCCGGAGGGGCGGACGGCGACTTTCCAGCCACCATCAATCTCAAAGACGATCATTGCCTCCTTGGGAATGAGTTCACCCTCGGAGTCATGAAGATCCTGGGTGGCGTAATTCAGGACGGAGAGCACCTTGGCCCCCTCAATCTCCTTGGGCGGATTTCCGGCGTAGGAATCGACGAGTTTTTTGATCTTTGCGGCTCCCTCGGCCCCCTCGAAGGTGAGCGACTCACCGCGCTCAAGGTAGAAGCCGTATTCGGAGTAGATCCGGTCGAGAAGGGTCACGACCGTGATTCCAAGGCTCGCGGCATAAGCCGCCACCTCGGCGAAGCAGATGACGGCGGCGTTACCATCCTTGTCCCGGACGAAGTCGCCGGTGTTGTAACCGTAGCTCTCTTCGCCGCCGAAGACGAAGAAGAGGGAGTTCTTCAACCGTGCCTCGCGGGTCTCTTCCTCCGAGAGGTTGCGGTAATTAGCCTGGGTCTCCGCAGGGAGTTTCTCCTCGTAGGCCCGCTGTTTGGAGCCGATGTACTTGAATCCGGTGAGTGTCTCGACGCACTTCACGCCGAATCCGAGGGCGATCTCCTTCTGAAGATCCGTGGTGACCAGGCTCTTGATCACGACTGCATGGTCGCGGTTGGCATCATTCAGGATTCCTTTTTCAAAGAGCCTCTTCAGGCGGTACCAGACCATCACGGATCCAATCTGATTACCCGTCAGCAGAACAAGCTTGCCCGAGGCATCACGCGCCGCCACGCCCATACGGTCATCATCGGGATCGGTGGCCTGAACAAGATCCGCCTTCTCGATCTCGGCCAGTTCCATGCCGAGTTTCAGTGCCTCGGGATACTCGGGATTGGGCGACTTGACCGTTGGGAAAAGACCATCGGGCACCATCTGGGAGGGAACAGGCCAGCACTCGACGCCGAGGCGGTGGAGCATCGGGACGATGATCACGCCTCCAACCCCGTGGAGAGGGGTGAAGACGGTCTTGAGCGGGGGGGTCCGGCGAAAGAGTTCCGGATCAACGATCAGCTTCTCGAGACGAGCCATGTACGCCTCGTCGATTTCTCGGCCGATCTTGATCACCTTCCCCCTCTTGCCTTCCGGAAGGGGCTCGTAGGAATCATCGCCCGCGTTGACCAGATCGATGATTCCCTGGTCATGGGGAGCCACCACCTGGCCGCCGTCATCGAAGTAGACCTTATAGCCGTTGTAGCCCGGAGGATTATGACTGGCGGTAATATTGATGCCTGCTGCGGCATTCTTGTAACGGACGGCAAAGGAGAGTTCGGGCGTGGAGCGCGGTCCTTCAAAAAGGAGCGCATCACAGCCGAGATCAGTCATGACCTTGGCGGCCAGGTCAGCGAACTCCCGGGAGAAGAATCGCGTATCATAGCTGATCGCAATGGAGGGACGCCCTGGACGATTCTCACGCTCATGCCACTGGCGCACATAGGTGGCGAGCCCACGGGTGGCGCGGGCGATATTGTAGTCGTTCATTGCATTCGTGCCGATGCAGGCGTGCTCCGGGCGGCCGTCGGGACGCCCTAGTCCCGCCTCGGTTTTCGTGACAACCTCACCGATCGTCTTGCCACGGAGCCCTCCAGTACCAAACGCCATGGCACGGAAAAAGCGGTTGTTCAGCTCGTCCCAGCGTCCGGCTTGAGCCAACTCCCCGATCACCGCTTCAGCCAGGGGAGAGGTGCCTCGGGCAAGCATCTTGCGGATGTTCTCCGCTGAGGAATCGAGAAGGGTTCCCGCGGCCTCGGCCGTGGCGATGGAATCGAGGAGTGTCGACATGAGGGAAGGTTTAAGCGTGAATGACCTCCGTTTCAAAGCGTTTCAAAGCACAAGATGCAGTTTCATCAGATATTCGGCAAATATAGGGCCATCTTCTCGATCGGCCTTCAGAACACTTTTGTCTACCGCTGGAACTTTTTGCTCCGTTCGCTCTTTGCCCTAGTCCCGCTTTTTGGAACGGTCTTTGTCTGGCGCGCCATCTACGGGGGTACCTCGGGAACGATCGCCGGATACGACTTTGGTCAGATGGTCTTCTATTTTCTCGTGATCCTGCTGGTGGACAACCTGATCACTCCCACCGAGGACGAATGGCAGATCGCCGCGGAAATCCGAGAGGGCCAGTTGAGCTCCTTCCTGCTGAAGCCGTTTGATTTTCTCGCCTACCGGTCCTGTATTTTTGTCGGCTCCCGCCTGCTTTACACCATGGTCACCCTCCTCCCGGTGTTAGCCGTCTTCTGGTGGTACCGACAGTATCTCGAGTGGCCCTCCCATGCCTCCACCTGGGGATTATTCGCGATCAGCCTCGTCATGGCGGGGGCGATCCAGTTCCTGATCGCCTACGCCCTCGCGATGCTGGCCTTCTGGATTCTCGAGATCTCGACCGTGGTATTCATTCTCTACTCCTTCGAATATTTCCTGAGCGGAAAACTTTTCCCTCTCGACACGGTTCCCGGAGTCGCAGGAACGATCCTTCGTCTGCTCCCCTTCCCCTACGAAGTCTATTTTCCCGTGGCAGTGCTCATGGAAAAAATCCAAGGACCCCGGCTCTGGCATGGGCTGATCATCCAGGCGACCTGGGTGCTACTCTGTTTCCTGCTGGCCCGGGGCCTCTGGCGCTCGGGTGTGAGACGCTACGAGGCCGTGGGGATTTAGCAGACTCCCGAGGAAGGATTCGTGCACCGGCAGATGCTCGGGAATGATCTGTACCATGGCACCGGTGGAAACCCGGTCGCAGAGCGCCGCCACATCGGTGGAGCGCATCCGGATGCAGCCGAAGCTGGCAGGGCGACCTAGAAGCTTTTCCTGCGGCGTCCCATGAATATAGATGCCCCGGTTGAAGGCATTCCTATTGCCGGGTTCCGCACCCTCAAGCCACAGGATACGGGTCACGATGGGATCGCGTCCCGGGGCGTTGGGGCGGAGCACCTCACCGGTGGGCACCCGGGAGTGAAAAACCGCGCCAAGCGGTTGTCCCATTCCAATCTTCATCCGAACAAAAAACTTACCGATCGGCGTGGCATAGCTTCCAAAGCGGTCGCCAATGCCGAAACGTGAGGTGGAGACGGGATAAACCGCCTCGGTTTTCCCATTGGTCTTCAGCAGCAGCTGCTGGTCCCTAACGCTCACGATGATTTCGTGCCGAGGATCTCCGGTAACATCCGCCGCTGAAAGATTTCCGATAAGAATCGGAAGCATCACCAACAGAAGCGTTACTCTGTAGAAATTAGACATCAAGTTGATAAGTTGGCCTTATAAGGTCAGCCCGTCAACCCCGGCGGATCACTGTGACAGACTTGTAACTTTGAGCCGGCAGTTCGTAATCTCCACCTGCGCCCCGTTACCAACCACTTCGTAGAGCTTCAGGACATCTGCCGAGCGCATCCGGATACAGCCGTAGCTGACCGGAGTGCCAAGCAGCGCTTCCTGCGGCGTTCCATGGATGTAAATGCAGCGGCTGAATGCATTGCGATTGTGAGGTTCGAGACCATCGAGCCAGAGAATCCTCGTGACGATCGGATCGCGTCCCGGAGCATCAGGCGGCAGAACCTCACCGGTTGGCTTCCGGGATTTAAAAACCTCGCCGAGTGGAAAACCGTCTCCGATTTTCTTGCGAACGCAGAGATGGCCTAGGGGCGTGGCGTAACTCCCTTCTCGGTCACCCGTTCCAAACTTCGAGGTCGAGACCTTGTAGAGTGCAACCGGCTTCCCGTCATTCAGGACCAGCATCCGTTGATCCGGCACACTGACAATCAGCCGATGATGAGTATCCCCCGCACAACCGGCGAGAAAGAGCATCAGGCCGGCAAGCAGCGCCACCACTCCGCCCGTTGCCATTTTTTTGATCATCACAGCGAGGTCGCGACCTCCGCGGCAAAATAAGTCAGGATCATGTCGGCGCCGGCCCGCTTGATCGCCAGCAAGGACTCGTCACGCGTCGCTTCATAATCAAGCCACCCGAGACGCGAAGCAGCGTGAATCTGAGCATATTCACCCGAGACCTGATAGGCCGCCACGGGAAGCAACGTATGCCCGCGCACTGCACGGATGATATCAAGATAGGCCCCGGCGGGCTTCACCATCACCATGTCGGCTCCTTCCTCCTCATCGAGCGTCACCTCATGCAGGGCCTCCCGGACATTGCCGGGATCCATCTGGTAACCTCGTTTGTCGAGCTTACGCGACGATTGGCCAGAGCCGCTTTTTACCGCATCCCGGAATGGACCGTAGTAAGCCGAGGCATACTTTGCCGCGTACGCCAGAATGCCTGTCTGCTGCAGGCCCGCGGCATCGAGTGCCAAGCGGATTGCCTTCACCCGCCCATCCATCATGTCCGAGGGAGCCACGATATCGGCACCGGCCTCAGCCTGTGCGAGGGCCAATCTCTTCAATGCATCGACTGTGGAGTCATTTTCCACATCACCACGTGCATCCAGCAATCCGTCATGCCCATGACTCGTGTAGGGATCAAGAGCTACATCCGCGATTATCGCAAGCCCGGGCGTGGCGGTTTTCACAGAGCGGATCGCCTCAAAAAGAATATTCCCGGGATCATGGGCATGGGATCCCACGCCATCCTTCCTGGAGCTTTCAATGCAGGGAAAAATTGCGATCGCACGGATCCCATTCTGCTCCAGTTTACGGCATTCCTCGGTCAGCGTGGTCACGGAGTGGCGCACCACACCAGGCATCGAGTCAACCTCTTCAGGTTTCCCGTCACCAGCGCGCACGAAAAGCGGTTGAATCAGATCATCCACCTTCAGAACCGTCTCCCGGACCAGAGAACGCACGGCGGGCGTCGCACGGTTACGCCGCATTCTGCGGAGAAGATCCAGGGCGGTTCTTTGTTCACTCATCAAGGTATCTTCACCGATGAAAGTCTTGAGTCAAGGAAGGGCACTTGGGGCTAATTGGCCTAAAAAGCTGAACTTTGCTTGAATTATCATGCGCTTAGGGCATTTTCTTCCCTCCCACTCACGACCCTATCGTCCAGTGGCCTAGGACACTCCCCTTTCACGGGAGTAACACGGGTTCGAATCCCGTTAGGGTCGCCACGTCAGTGTCGATTGCCTTTAGGCGAATTTGAACCCGTAGGGTTTGACTGCCATGCCGCGATCAGCGGCATTTTTTTTCCGAAGGGAATCTGCAGAGCCTGCCAAAGGCAGTATCATCCCGTTAGGGTCGCCAACATTGTTGGCGAGTCCGCAGGACATTCGAACGTAGTTCGAGCCGAGCGAAGCGAGTCAGATCATGCGTAGCATGACCCGTTAGGGCGAAGACCGAAGGTCGAAGTCAATCCCTTTAGGGTCGCCACTTCCGTGGTGATCGCCGAGCAGCGCGATCATCAATCCCGTATTCCCGGGCCAGGGCGCTTTCTGCCATCGTCACAGAGCCCGCCGGAGACGCAATGATAACCCCTTCAAGGAGTCTTTGTACCGGTTTGGATGCAGGAGTTGGTCTGCACCTCCGCATCTTCCGCCACGAGCCATGGCCTGGCATCGGGTTGGGCAACGGAGACAACCACATGATCCAGAATCACGTTTGTGGCATGGCGGACATACAGGACGGAGGCCGGCGGGTCCCCGACGATATTGGACTGGGGGTAGTCCTTCTCATGCTCGGGAGGTGACGGGGGAATGCTCGCCATGCCCCCGGGCATCTGAAGATAACAGTTGCGCAGGGTCACATTCCCCATCTTGGCCTCCGGAATACCAGTGATGGAACTGGAGGGACGGGTTTCATTGCCCGGCTCGGTCACCCGCACATTTTCGATGAGAATCCCGTCCATGGATCCCGGCAGATTACTGCGATGGGCCAGTCGCAGGAACAGTGGCTGGGAGACACTTTTCATCTCCAGACCATCAACGGTGATGTCCTTCACGATAGAGCCGTCCACCGATTCAAGGCAGAGCCCCCCGTACTTCGCACCGCTCACCACGTTGTTGCGGAACACAATTCCCGAAACCGGACCGGCCGAGGCGGTGCCTAGCTTGATCGCGTTCGCACGGTAGGAGCGGATGGCATTGTTCTCCACGAGGATGTTTCTCAATCCCCGACCGCCGTGTGATTTCAGGCAGATGGCGTCGTCCTCGGAGTTGATGACGCAGTCGCGGATCACGACTTCTCCACAGTCGCAGATGTCGATGCCGTCGAGATTCGGACAATCAGGGGGAGCCTCCACTTTCACCCTTTCCATAAGCAGATGGGAACATTCGCTGTAGACCTGGGTCCACATCCTGGGATTGCGCAGGGTGATGTCACGGACCGTCACGTTCGTGCTCTGGAAAATCCTGAGCAACGAGGGACGCTCGCTCTCCACGCCCGACATCTGAACTTCCTTGCACCGTCCGTCAATCTCGCCCTCCCCGTCGATGGTCAGGTTGTTGGCAACGGCCGCGTAAAGAAGGCTCCTTTTGTTCGCACCTGCGGAGGATCCCGAGGGAAAGAGGACCGGGTAATCCGCAGCATTGGTCCCGCCGACTAGAACAGCTCCTTTGCCTAGATGAAACGTCATCCCTCCTTTCAGGGTTAGTTCGGCCGTAAGGTAACGTCCTGGTGAAAAAACCACACTGCCACCGCTCCCGCCACAGGCATCGATGGCCTTCTGGATGGCCTCCGTGTCATAGGTCATCCCGTCTCCCTTCGCCCCGTAGGAACGTGGGTCGTGAATGGGCGCGGGAGGAAGAACGATCGGCGACGTGGAATTGGTCAACCGCGCGACCGGCTGCTCCCACCATCGGGAATTTTCAATTTGATCGGCAGGGGTGGAGGTACCCAGCAGGAAGGCGGCAAGAATCAGGGGGGGAATCATGGAGATATGTTCTGTGGGCTGTTAATTGAAAGTTACCTTGCTGTCAAAAGGATGAACTTCCCTAAAACCGCGATCTCGCCCCTGTGCCTGTGGGGTATGCGATCATCAAATCCGGTTAGGGGAGCCACTTCCTGATATCTGGTTTTTCCGACATCAGGATCATGCAGAGCATGTTGACCGAATCCGAGTAGTAGTCTTCGTGCTTCTTCTCCCCGTAGGAGAAAACGGCCTCTTCCCAGCCCGTGTTCCCCAGTGCCTTCGCCGCGACACCCGTCGGTGCAATGAAACAGGCGGTTTCGAAGTCACTGTTCCGCACGGGAGATCCATCCAGGTGATACCCGGCCCGGAACTCTTCCGGCGCATGGAGGACTCCGCCTATCCACCCCACCAACGGTTTCAGAACTTTTCCGGCACGTCCATCCTTCAGGGCCAGTTCCGCCCAACCGATGCGCCAGGGCACCCGGCAGGCATTGTAGTAGTAGTCCCCGTCGCTATGACCCTCCAGAAAACCGGACTGCACCGGAACCCACCGCCCCTCTTTTTGCACCGCAAAATCGGGAACAAGCCCCGTCCGGGGTGCTGCACCCTCCTGTAGCTCCCCGAGGATCGCATAGCACCGGCTCTCCACCTTCTCCCAGACCGGATCACCGGTCGCGACACCGAATGCCCGGAAGTGCGTCGGCATGAAGTCCGAGGGTCGCGTCTGACCAGGCATCTCATTCCAATCGCCGAGCCGGAGCGATCCATCGGGACGCACCAGGGAGACGGCAATGTTCCCGATCAAGGTTTTGGCCTCCGATAGATAATGTTCCTCTCCCCAGCGATGATGAGCCAGGAGAAGGGCATAGGCCATATCGAGATCGCCGTCGGTGGCGCTGTCATCCCGAGGCGGCTTCTCATTTGCCGGGATCTTCCAGCACATGAAGGCGTGATTGATACTCGAGGGAAATTGCTTCCGGAATGCATCAAGCCCATCGAAATACTTTTTTGCATCCGGATCCCTGTCGGCCATGAAGACCGTGATGAGCATGCCGTATCCCATCGCCTCGGAGACGGTCGCCCCCTTGCCGTTGTAGTCGACCTTCCACGCTCCGGGAAAGCGCACCGAGGGAATCAGGTATTTACCCTTCCAGAAGGAATAATAGCTCTCCACGGCCCCCTCCCTGGCACTCGTGTTGGGATCGTGGGTGACCTCCGCCGCCTGCAGCGGGAGCGGCAAAGCCGTGAGTGCCGCCAACGGCAGGCTGAGGAGCAAAGCCACCCGAGTTCCCTTCATGAGATCTGGGCCAGAAGGCGTGAACGGTTTTCTGGAAGCTTGTGGGCCACGGAGGCCAGGGAGCGGTATGCGGGGATCGAGGGATCGTGGATCCCGAGGGCCTTGGCGAGTTCCGCTTCGAAATGCTCGACGGCCCGTTTCACCGGCTGATTGCCACGCAGGAAGCCCCACGCCCGTTCCAGCAATCCGAAGATTTCTGGGACGGGATGCATCGGCTCGGTGAAGAGATCGCAGAGTTCGGCGAAGTAGGAAGCGGAGAGGATCGTGGCATACGTCGCAGGAAGGGCCTCGTCCATGCAGACCGCCACCTCGCTGAGCGAGTGCAGATCGCCGCTCCTCGGCGGCTTAAAGGAAATCTCCGCCATAGTGAACAGCTCAAGCCTTCCAGCAAAGGGACTCCCCGGCTTCATGGCGCTCCGTACTGCCGTTTTCACCTTGCCGTGGCGGTCGGTCAGCCAAACAACCACCAGACTGTTCTCCGAGAAACGGTACCGACGCAGCAGGATGGCCCGCGCCTCGTTCATGAATCCCCTTCGCCCCCTTCACCATCTAAGCAGCGCACCAGACACTCCTGGATGAAGGCGTAGAAATTCACCTGCATCAGAGCGATCCCTCGTGCATCGGAAAGATCGGGAAACGATTCATGGGAGAGATCCGCCTCGGTGAATCGATGCTCACCGACTAGGGCGAGTCGCAGCGCATTCAGCGTGGTGAGCCACGCGTCGGCATGTCCGAGGGGAATCTCCAGGGAGGCCCCCTTCTCCTCGCCTACCTTTTCATCCTGTTCCATGGGCTCCGTCATCCTCTCCAGATCAGCCGCCACCATCGAACGCTCCGTCTCGAAATGCCTCCGCAACTCCGGCTGCACATGGTCCTCCCAATCGAGGCGAAGATCCTCATCCTCGCCGGGCGAAGGAAGTAGCCTTTCACTCCCCTCCGGACAGCGCTCCCAAGGATCGACCGCCACCGCGCGTAGCAACTCCACCAGCAGAGGATGAATCCCCGTGAACAAGGGGTTCCCGTGATCGTTGATCTCGAAAATCATGCGTCCAGTTCCCTAGGAAGATTTCTCAAGAGTCGCCAGCAGGAGGTAGGTATGGAGCTGCTGCACATAGAGCTCAGCCTGCTCGCGCCCCCCGCTCCAGACCACCGAACGTCCCTTCACATGGACCTCCATCATGTGCTGCTCAGCGCGTTCACGCGTCCAGCCGAAGATCCTGCGGAAAACCATCGAGACATAGCTCATCAGATTGACCGGGTCATTGTGAACCACGACAAGCCAAGGGAGATCCAACGCCTCCGCAAGATCCGTCTCGGGTGATTCCAGAAGATCGGGATTCGCCATGATCAGACGACTGAGATGGGGGCCGAAAAATCTTCCCGCCCGAGAATGCCTAGGATCAGGAAACGCGAGATGTCTCGCCCGTCGAGCCCTGAACCCATTCCCTCCTGCAGAAGATAAGCCCCCTCCATGACACGCGGAGGAAGGCTGAAAAGTGCGGCCCGGAGAGCATGGATCACGGCCAGGTGTCCCGGGGCATCTCCGGCGAGCACCATCGCGCGATAGCGTTCCAACATCCGGTCACCACGCGGTGGTAGAAGCCCGCCAATGAGACGCTTTCCCTCGGTGCGGCTCTGTAGGGAGAGAGACTTTGGGAGGAACGCCTCCAGCCGACAATCAATCCCGGCGATCTCCAGATTCCCTCCCTGGGAATACTCTCGGCGCACATCGGCCATGGCGGAGCGGATCGCAGGGGAAAAGAGTGCGGCATTCCAATTCACTACCGAGGCCGCCACGGGGCCACGGACTTCGAGGGTCACCTCACCCACGGCATCGAGGAAGGGATTGCACAACTCCGCCGCACGCACGATCACCCCGAGATCACTCCCGGAGTCGACCTGCTCCTGCTGGATGGCGACTTGGCTCCCTGAACTCATGAGCCGAAAGCTATCACAGACCGCGAAGCGCGGCCTTTAAAATCTCCTCCTGCCGGGCATGCATGATCACCCTCTCTTTTTTGCTCAGGTCATCGTAGCCGAGCAGATGGAGCAGACCATGGATCGCACAGAGGGCCACCTCGTGGTCGGCGGGATGACGAAACTTCTTGGCATTAGCCGCCGCGATCGGAACCCCAATCAGGATCTCACCATGCTCGAAGGTGATCACATCGGTCGGCGTCGGATCCTCCAGGAACTCCCCGTGCACCTTGGCGATCGCCGCCTCACCCAGCAGCGTGATCTCAACCTCGGATGGAAGCTCCAGCCCCTTCTTCCTCGGCTTCTCCAGACACATAGGCAACGCCACTTCCACAATCCGCCGGATCTTCGGCAGATCGACCTTCACCGCCCGCTGACGGTTGGCCCAAGTGAGAATGGGGAGCATTAGAGGATTTGAATATGGAACTCAGGAACTCAGGAAGGGGAAAAAAGAAGAATATCGCGCAGAGGCGCAGGGGCGCAGAGAAGAATTCCAAGGAGAAGGCTGTTAAGGCTGAAGACAACCAAGCTTGTGGGTACAAGCGCGGAAGACTGACGAAGTCAGCCCCGAAGGGGTGGCACTGTCCGCCGAGAGGCGGATGCCATCAATTAGGCTGTTAGGAAGGCAAGAACCAAGCGATTGGGACCGCCGAGTGCTGGGAGGCACGGCGTAGCCTGTGCGATAGCACAGCCCGGTAGGGCGAGGTGAGCGGGAGCGAACGAGGCAAGTCGCTCGGAAGACCGTGACAGAGTCGCAACCCGCGGGGCGGCACCGCTTGCCGGGAGGCAAGTGCCGTCAACTCAGGAAGGGGAAAAAGTATCTCGATCAGCCAACTCGTGAGCCCTTTGGTGAGAGAATCTAACCTACAGCGAGATTGTTTTAGGAGATTGGGCCTCTTTTACCTACTTTGGATTGATTGAAGGATGCGATCATACTTTTCTCGGCCATCTCATTTTTGGCTTACGGGTTGGGCTGTTTTACTTCCCAGCACCTTAAAAAGGAGTTTGTGCGCTTCGGATTCTCCGCTCAGCGCGGGCTGATCGGTTTGCTTCAGATCTGCGGAGCCCTCGGAGTGATTGCAGGGCTATGGTTTCCCCTTCTTGGGAAGGCGGGGGCAGGAGGACTTGCCGTGATGATGTTTGTCGGGATCCTGGTGCGCATCAAAATCCGCGACAGCCTGCTTAAGACCATGCCGGCGGTTCTCTACTTTCTGGTGAACACCTACCTGGCGCTCTTCGCCTACTAGGTTCCCCTACAGCGCCGCGATCAGCAGAGACAACCCAAGCATTGCCAAGGAGGGCCATGTTTTCTTGAAAGGGTCTTTGACCTTCAAATGCATGGTGAAGGCTCCCGCCATCAGCACTGCCAACCCGAAAGCTCCAGGGATCACTAGGATGGGAAACCAAATGCCAACCAGCAGTGCCAGTGCGCAGGCGATCTTCAAGATCCCCACCAGGTAGAAGAACCAGACAGGCAGCCCATAAGTGGCAAACTCCTCCTTCAGACTCTTGGCTTCACCACCGCGGTAGCCAGTCGACTGGTTGGCCCGGAGGAGCCACACATTGAGAATCCCAAGACCCACCACGACCTGTAAAACGATGCGAAGGAGTTCCATAACTGCAACTAACGCCACACACCCTGAAAAGGAAAGGGGAAACGACGAAAGATCTCGCGCGGAGGGGCAGAGAACGCAGAGGATAGAATGAACGATCCGGAAGGAATTACTTGATTCTGCACTTATCCAGACCAAGCCTGAACAGCTGACTATTACACCATTAACCGCATCATGATCCGCTGGCGCTGCCTCTTTCTGGTCTATTCAAGAATTGATGTTTCATTGTCACGAAACCCTTTCTTCCGAAAAAGGTTTGTTCATGAACTGCCAGACGAAGAAGTTAACAATGCAGTTGATTCATTTAAGTCTTTCCCGGCACTTGTCTCTGATGTGACGGAACAACAGGCGGGAATTGACTTCGAAGTCATCCACAGCAAGAGGCCCCTCTCAAGCCTCACAAAGATAGGCAAAGACTGTTGGTGGCCATCTCCAGTAGATGTAGCTGAAGAGCTAAATGATTTTTCCAAACCAGGAAAACACCATTCTATATTTGTCTTCTGGCCTCAAAATAACCTTCAAATAAATAAGTCCATAAGATCTGCAGGTTGGGGACTCGGCATGGGCGGATCTGCATCTTCAATGGGTGCTACGTATGCTTCAGTTGCCAATACTCATTCTCATGTATGGAAAATTCCTTTAGCTGGAGAAGTTTGGCTGCATGAGTGGCTACATGGGGTTTGTTACTATTTCACCCAGTTAGGCTTTAAAATGCCTGATGGCGATGCAGATGGAGGAGGGCGGCATGGTTACATTCAATCCCCTGAAACTGGTTGGACTGATTACTATCGGGATCTCATGAACGGTAGGGTTTTGGAAGATGGTGAATTAACTGGTATACCCAAGCATGCTTGGAGACTCCCGATACAATGAGATCCCATAGGCTCGCAAGCTTGGATGGAGAGCAAGGCGGGCAAGCGAAGCTGTGTGAATCACACTGCGAGCGCAGACCAACGAAGCTATCCGCCAAGATCGCGAGCCTCCTCTAAGAGTTGAGGACGCCGGGCATGCACACTCCGGTCAATTCCGAGTCCGGATCATACTGTAGATAAGGTCCGAGCCATTTTTCAACTTCCACAATGCTCATCCCCTTCCGCTGCGCATAATCCTCGATTTGGTCGCGACCGAGTTTGCCTACGGCGAAGTAGCGGGATTCGGGAGCCGCGAAGTAAAGCCCAGAGACGGAGCTGGCGGGATTCATGGCCAGGCTCTCCGTCAGGGTGATCCCGGTGTGCTTGGTGGCATCGAGCAGCCGGAAGAGCTCCCACTTCTCGGTGTGATCGGGGCCGGCGGGATAGCCTGCTGCTGGGCGGATGCCGCGGTACTTCTCCCGGATGAACTCTTCCTTGGTCAGGTTCTCCGTCTTGCCGAACCCCCAGAGGTCGCGCGCCTGCTTGTGGAGCCACTCGGCGGCGGCTTCCGCGAAGCGATCGCCCAGGGCCTTCACCAGGAGGGCCGTGTAGTCGTCGTGGGTTTTCTCGAAGGACTCGGCGTACTCACCAACCTCGGGACCCGCCGTGACGGCAAAGCCGCCGATCGTGTCGATCCGTCGCGACTCGCGGGGCGCGATGAAGTCAGCCAGCGAGTAGTTGGGCTGTCCGGTTGGCTTCTTGTTCTGCTGGCGGAGCATGTGGAACTTCCCGATCACGGAGGAACGATCGGCATCGGCGTAGAGTTCGACGTCATCCCCCACTCTGTTGGCGGGCCAGAATCCACAGACTCCGCGGACCCGGAACTTCTTCTCCTTCACGATTTGCTCGAGAACTTTGAGGGCATCCTTGTGAAGTTCAGTGGCTTGGGCCCCGATCTCGGGATCGCTCAGCAGTCCGGGGTAGCGGCCGCGCATTTCCCAGGCGGCAAAGAATGGGGACCAGTCGAAATACTCGACCAACTCGGCAAGTGGGATCTCGTCGTAAGTCAGGACTCCCGTCTTCTCGGGAATGGCGATATCGGCCTTCTCCCAGTCGATGGGCGTCATATTCTCACGGGCAACCTCAAGGGGGAGGAGATCTCCCTTGGCGCGCTTGCCGGCGTGCTCCTCGCGGAGGCGTTTGTGATTTGCCTCCACCTCGAGGCGATAGGCTTCCTTGCGATCCTCGGAGAGAAGCTCTGCGGCAACCCCGACGACACGTGAGGCATCGAGCACATGGACCACGGGATGACCGTACTCCCCGGCGATCTTGACCGCCGTATGGGCGGGACTCGTTGTGGCTCCGCCGATGAGGAGGGGGATAATCATGTTCGCTCGCTTCATCTCGCGGGCAACATGGACCATCTCGTCGAGCGAGGGGGTGATCAGTCCGCTCAGTCCGATGATGTCCACCTTATGCTCCTTGGCGGCAGCCAGAATCTTGTCACACGGGACCATGACGCCCAGGTCGACGACCTCGTAGCCGTTGCAGGCCAACACCACGCCGACGATGTTCTTGCCGATGTCGTGGACATCACCTTTCACCGTGGCCATCAGGATCTTGGCAGCGGAGCTGGTATCAGCGGCTGCTGCTTTCTCGGCCTCCATGAACGGTGTCAGGTAGGCGACGGCCTTCTTCATGACGCGGGCACTCTTGACCACCTGCGGCAGGAACATCTTCCCTGCACCAAAGAGGTCGCCAACGACGCGCATTCCGTCCATGAGGGGCCCCTCGATGACCAGCAGGGGACGACCGAGCTTCCCGCGGGCCTCCTCGGTGTCCTCGTCGATGTGATCGACGATACCCTTGATCAGGGCGTGCTGGAGTCGCTCCTCGACGGTGCCGCTTCTCCAGGCCTGTTCGGTCTTCTGCTCCTTGGCATTCCCGTCACCGGAGGCCTTCAGAGCCTCGGCAAAATCGACGAGACGTTCTGTGGCGTCGGGGCGGCGGTTGAGCAGGACATCCTCGACCTTCTCCAAAAGCTCAGGATCAATCTCCTCGTAGACCTCGAGCATACCGGCATTAACGATTGCCATGTCCAGGCCCGCCTTGATGGCATGATAGAGAAAAGCGGAGTGCATCGCCTCGCGCACGGGATTGTTTCCCCGGAAGGAGAACGAAATATTGGAGAGACCACCGCTGGTCTTGGCACCGGGGAGGGTCTGCTTGATTTCTCGCACGGCCTCGATGAAGTCGACGGCGTAGTTGTTGTGCTCCTCGATCCCGGTGGCGACCGTGAGGATATTGGGATCGAAGATGATGTCCTCGGGATCGAAGCCGATCTTGTCAACCAGAAGGCGGTAGGCGCGGGTACAGATCCGGACTTTGTCTTCCTTAGTGGCGGCCTGACCCTCCTCGTCGAATGCCATGACGATCACTGCGGCGCCGTAGCGCTGGGCGAGACGGGCACGCTTAAGGAAGGTCTCCTCCCCATCCTTGAGACTGATGGAATTGAGAACGCATTTGCCCTGGAGGCACTTCACCCCCTTCTCCAGGACCGACCACTTGGAGCTGTCGATCATGATCGGCACGCGGCTGATCTCGGGATCGGCTGCCAGGAGATTCAGGAAAGTCTCCATCACCGCCTCGCTGTCGAGCATCCCTTCGTCGACGTTCACATCGAGGATGTTGGCCCCGCTCTCGACTTGCTGGCGGGCCACCGAGAGGGCTGTCTCGTAGTCGCCCGCAATGATGAGCTTCGAGAAGCGCGGTGATCCGGTGACGTTCGTACGCTCGCCAACCATCATGAAGGAGCTTCCCTTTTCAATCGTCAGGGCCTCGAGTCCGCTCAGGCGGGTGGCCGGCGGCGGCGTAGAGGGAACACGCGCGGCATGGGGGCGGACAGCCTCGGCGATCGCGGCGATGTGCTCGGGCGTAGAGCCGCAGCACCCACCGACCACATTGATCCATCCCTCCTTGGCAAAATCACCCACGAGGGCGGCCATCTCAGCCCCTGTCTGATCGTAGCCGCCGAAGGCATTCGGGAGACCCGCGTTCGGATAACAGCTGATGTAGCAGTCGGCGATACGGGAGAGTTCCTCGATGTAAGGACGCATCTCGGAGGCACCGAGGGCGCAATTGATACCGACGGCGAGTGGCTTGGAGTGGCGGACGGAATTCCAGAAGGCCTCCACGGTCTGGCCGGAGAGGGTACGCCCTGAGGCATCGGTGATCGTGACCGAGAGAATAATCGGCCAGCGCTGCCCGCGCTTCTCGAAGACCTCCTCGCAGGCAAAGATTGCGGCCTTGAGGTTCAGGGTGTCAAAGACGGTCTCGAGCAAGAGGAGATCCACCCCACCGTCGAGCAGTGACTCGATCTGCTCAGCGTAGGAGATCACCAATCCGTCGAAGGTCACAGCACGGTACCCGGGATTATTCACATCCGGCGACATCGAAGCCGTACGGTTGGTGGGGCCGACGGAACCGGCGACAAAGACGCGGCGACCGGGGTTGGCGGCCATGTATTCCTCGGCCGCTTCACGGGCCACCTTGGCCCCAGCAAGGTTGATCTCGCGCACGGCATCCTCGAGGCCGTAGTCGGCCTGCGAAACCGTGGTGGTGCTGAAGGTATTGGTCTCGACGATATCGCTCCCGGCCTCGAAGTAGGCGCGGTGGATCCCCTTGATGACATCGGGACGGGTGATGGAAAGCAGGTCGTTGTTCCCCTTGAGATCATGCCCGTGATCCTTGAATCGCTCGCCGCGGAAGTCGGCCTCGGTGAGTGGATGACGCTGAATCATCGTCCCCATCGCGCCGTCGAGCAGGGCGATGCGGCGGGAGAAAAGCTCCCTCAGGAGGGCATCCGATTCATGATTGGGAAGGGAGGAGGGCATAGTCAGAAAAGGAACGAATCAGGGAGATTGGAGAAAGGGGTGCCACATGATACGGATTTGGCATGCGGGACGCCACAGAAACGATCGAGATCGGGGGAAAGAAGCTCACCATGTCCCTACCGCCTTCCTATAGCAGGGAACCCGCGAGCCGCCGCTTTCCCTGCGTTCTGGTACTGACTCCCGGCCTGAAGGCTGACACAGCAGTTGCCTCCCTTCATGCCGAAGGAGTGCTGCCGGAAATGCTGGTGGCGGAAATCACGGAAAGCGATCCCGCCGCTCCCATCATCAATCCGGTCGCTATGATGACGGAGTTGGCGGAGAGATTCCGCCTGCTCAATACCCCCGTGGCACGCTGGATCGGCGGAACGGGACATGATGCCATCACGGCTCTGCGCGGCATTCTGGATCACCCCGAAATCTTCGGCGCAGCCCTCTGCCTTTCAACCTCTTTCGAGGGAGTGGAGGGGGCGCCCCCCCCTCATTCCCCGATGCTTTTGAACCTTGAGACAAAAACGACCCTCCCAACGGGAGTCCGTCTCTACCTCGACTACGGAACGGTCGGATTAGACGAATGCTACGAACCGTACCACCGGGATCTCGGCGCCATCCTACGCGAGAAGGGATGGAAGGAGGGCCGCGAATTCCAGATCAACCGTCATCCCGGAGGCTCGCAGGATATAGCCTCCTGGCAGCAGAGAATTATCCCCGCTCTCCGTTGGCTGGCAAAGCGCTGAAGAAGATACTCCCGCTGATCAGGCGACGACCCGAACAGCCATCCGTTGACTGGGAACACTCCTCTCCAGAAGTACAAAGCAGGCGGCGAAGAGAAGGTCTCCCAAGAGGCTGTTCCGGAAGAAGGTCCAGGTCGGAGGGAAGCCGGGAAGCCCGCTCGTCATCGCCTGAGCCCACCCAGAGAAAGTCTGCGGGTAGCCTGCAAGACCGAGCCAACTGCCGGTATTGGTCACCAGATAAAAAACCACCGAGGCCGCAAGCGTGGAGCCAACAACTGGAAGCAAACCGTGAACTTTGCCGCGCAGGTTCCACCCGAGTCCCACGGCCATCAGGTAGCAGGGGAGCGTCCAAAGGAGCTGTGAGGAGAGGAGAGGTTCACCCAGATGCAGGTTCAGCATCGCGTCGGAAACAAGGAGAGCGGAGAGCGGAACGATCAACCCGATCCAACCCGGGAGATAGAGCGCTCCGCACAGAGCCGCCGCCATGAGGGGGGAGAAATTCGGCAGTGTCTCGGGAGCCAGATCGGCCCGGATCACCCGGAAAAAAGTCCCGAACAGCAGGAGACAAAGGGCCAGAATGCTGGAGGAGGGACTGCGGAGGGAGATCATGATAAGTGGTGCTGAAGGATGAATGAAGAACGGTAGCGATGTTGGCATCACCCGACATTTGGTCAAGTCGGGTCGGCTTGGGAATGCCCGCCAAGGAGACCAGCGCCCCTCGACTGAATCCTTAAGGAAGTTCCCGGTTCGGTTTGGTGATGATCTCAATCGGTTTGAGTACCTCCGCGCGAACAGGAATAATCCCGTCGCCGATCATGTCGATTTTCTTCGCAGCAACCATGCTGAGGTCGAGGATTCTTCCCTTCGCATAGGGACCCCTGTTATTGATCCGGACAACCACGCTCTTCCCGTTCCTGAGATTGGTGACACGAACCATCGTATTGAAAGGCAGGCGCTTGTGCGCAGCCGTGCAATCCGAGGCATGGTAGTGCTCCCCGTTGGCCGTCAGGCGACCGATCCAGCGACCACCGTAGTAGGAGGCCTTGCCGGTCTCCACGGCAACGGGCTTCGACTCGTAGAGAGCCAGACCGGCTCCAGGGGAGAGCTCCGGAATCACTGAGGCGCAGCCGCTCATCAGCAAGACAATCAGGATGACTGCTGCAAGCAAGACCGGCGCGGGGGAAGAGCGCATGGCTCCATTGAAGTCACGCAGGGCAGTCAACGGCAAGTCCCCATCGTAGCCAGACACCCTCCACGACTTTCAAAAATTCCCACCCTACAGAGAGTTGATCCTTCCTTCGATGGCCTTCAGCGTGTAGCAACTCCCCACAGGGCGTCCCTGCGCACAAGTTCCCAAAGAATGTCCGGTTCCAAAAAACATCACAGCCACCATCGCCACACCCTGGGCGATGCCCTGCACTTTGCCTCCCGGTTCATCTCACGCCCCGGATCGATCGGTTCGGTCTGGCCAAGCTCGCGCCAACTCGGGGAGGCAATGATTGAAAACGTTCCCCTGAAAACCGGGGATGTTGTCGTGGAGTATGGTCCCGGAACAGGTCCCTTCACCAGCGTGCTCAGGGAGCAGATGCCGCCCGGCGTCGAATACCTCGGCATCGAGCGCGATCCGGAACTCCACCGCAATTTGGTCCGCCGCTTCCCGGGCATGCGTTTTCACCTAGGGTCGGCCGAGGAGACCCATGAAATCCTGGATCATCACCGTCTGGGCAAAGCCCGCCTCGTTCTCTCGGGCCTCCCTTTTGCCAACATGCCGGCCGACCTGCAGGGGAGAATCCTCAACTCGACGCGCGAGGCCATGCACCATGACGGGGTCTTCCGAACCTTCACCTACCTGCTCTCGGCGATGAGTCCCCGAACCAAGCATTTCAAACGACTGGTCGGCGAACATTTCCATCACCACCACGGGGGAAAGACGGTGATGAAGAATTTCCCGCCGGCCAAGGTGATGAGCTACTCGAAACCGACGAACAAGTAGGTGCTTGGCAATCGGTGGTGGGATCGCGGGAGTCGGATCGAATCAGATATTCTTGGGAATCTTTGGGGCCGATCTCCTACTGTATCCCTATTACTTATCTCCGATTCCCCAAAAAGTGGCTGCCTCGCATGGTTTCGAACCTTGTGTAGGGAACTTGTGGCGCAGTCGAATTACAATAAGCTTCTTACGAATTGACCGTAAACGGATGGTTGCTTATCTGTCACATATGAAAAATATACTGGCATGGATTGCAGTCATTTTTATGGTGCATGGTCTTCATGCTGAAAACTTTGCCACCAGAGATGGCGATATGTATACCAATGCCACGGTAAAGCGTGTTGAGCCTGATGGCATCGTTGTTGCTGATGCGGATGGATTGAGAAAACTGAAGTTCTCAAATCTTTCTCCCGAGCTTCAGCAGAAATATGGCTACGATCCTCAAAAGGCCACACAGTTCAGCAACGCGATAGCTGCTTCTTCCATCGCCTCACAAACAGAAATGGTGAAGTTTCAAAATAGTCAGCAAGCCGAGAAAATCGCCGCACAACCCACACAAACAACTGCCGCATCCTCCTCTCCAAACGGATCATCGGCCGCAGCTCAAACTACGCCCCATCCGCACAAGGGAGTTGAAAGCTTTGAGTCTCACATTCACGGCTGCGGCGGCACTTACGAAGTTCTCTCATGTGATGACACGGGCCTAACGTGTAAACATAAAGAGCACTACAAGACCCGAACCGAATATAAAACGGACACTACAACGGAACACATTCCCTACTACTACCTACCTCCCTCTGTTCGATCAGCATGTGGATTTCCACCTCCTTCAATCAACGATCCGATGTGATCCTTAAAGGCTGAAAACTGATTTGCCGCAATCTGTATTAACTAATACGGAATCAACCAGTTAGAAAGGGCGTCGGCGACTAATACTCACGGAATCGATAAAACGAGTCCAATTGGCGGATTTTCTTCCTGAGAAACGGCAATTCTATTTTGCCCGTTCAAACGGAAAGCGATCACTAGCAGCTTAATTTTCCCAAATGCAGGATCTCCTCCTATTTCACGGTATGGTTGCTTCCAGTCAACATGAAGAGAATCATTCTTTATTGACCTCTGAAGAATACCTGTAACATCACGCCAAGAACCGTTTGCACCACAATATCCAGATAATATGTCCAAACGTGGCTGAATTATTGTGGCTGATTCAGCTTGCTTCTGCATTGCCTGCAAAAGCTGGTTAAGAGTCATCCCTGTTACGACGGAACTTGAGGAACCATATGATGTCTTCTGTGACCAATCATCGGCGTGAGCCAATGTTGCTATACAGCATATCCCTAGAAGGATTCGTAGTGTTCTCATGCGATGATCTTTATTCTACCGCTTCCTTTCGCTATTAATACAAAATTTACTAGTTTTCCAGTGTTCACGTCAGAGAAGTCATCAAGGTATCTCTTTCCCGTTTCAGTGGGTGTTCGCATTTAGGGACCCTTTTACCGATATCTCTCTGATCGGAGGCAGAGGTCTCTCTTTTTCTGGTGATCAGGTTCAGATTTCTGCGTTGCTGCTCGGAGTGCCTCCACCTGCTTTATTGCATCCTTGTAAGAACAATATGGCTGCTTCGCTAGGCAAGCCCATTATGAGTTACCGTTATGACTCTGGTTTTTTTGAGTCATTAAAATGCCATAGACCCTTTATTTATAAGGGTTGGCTGCCTCGCATGGATTCGAACCATGACAAGCAGATCCAGAATCTGCTGTGCTACCGTTACACCACAAGGCAGTGGTAAAAAACTGAGCCGGCAAGAGTGCCGCAGTCGGGACCGCTGATCAAGCCTTTGATTCCCTCGCCCCCTCCAAGAGCGATGAAACATCGAGGGGGGCGGCTACCGAACCAAACTTCGGGTAGACGTAGCGTGAGGTCACGGTCTTGTCACGGGTGACGCCGGAAACCGATGCGAGACCGCGCTCCCGGAGCTCTGAAAGGGATGCATGCAGGAGCCGGGAACCAATGCCTCGGTTGCGGTATTCCATCAGCACGGAAGGCCCGCTAACGAGATGGTTCGGGGCTTCGGGAAGGGGATCGAGCAGCGATGCGGCGATGAACCTGTTCCCTTTGGGAATGACAAGGCAGAGCGGTTCCTCGGCATTGAAGATCCTGGCGACTGCGGCCTTCACGTATTCCTCGGCCACTTGAAGGGAGTCATTCCACCCGGAATCCATGGAGAGTGAGAGAAGGATCACATGAAGCACATCCTCTCCCTCTTCGCGTGTGGCACGGCGGATCAGGTCACTTCCGGCAGCAGGCACCTGCAGGGAACCCAAGGCGTCCGTCTTCCAGACAAAACGGCTCCAGCGGGAAGAATCCTTGCTCAGACGGGGACCGCCGAACGAACCTCCCGCAACGGCGGAGTCGGTTGATAGGGCTACCGGAAGCCTGGGTATGGCCGAAGAGGATGCGGTTTGGAATGCCATCGGGAAGGGCGTGAAGGGAACGTCAAAACTCTTCACCGGTCAACGGATTTTTCGGCCAGGGGGGATTCCTTCCAACTCTTTTTCCAAATCATGTTTGAAGGCGGGGGCAAAAGATGAAAACTTGGCCGTTGTCCGGAATTGTGTCCGGCATCCTTTTTTTGAAACCATCACTCACGCCCACCGTGTCAGAGTCCCATCGTCCCAAACATGAATGCGGCGTCTTCGCCGTCTACGGCCACAAGGATGCGGCACTGCTGACCTACTACGGTCTCTTCGCCCTGCAGCATCGCGGGCAGGAAAGCGCTGGCATCGCCTCCAGCACCGGGGATGGAAAGACCTTCTCCCTCCACAAGGGAATGGGACTGGTCTCCCAGGTCTTCAATCCGGATGACCTTGAATCGCTCAAGGGATCGCGCGCCATCGGCCACGTGCGCTACTCGACCACCGGATCGAGCACGCTGCTTAATTCCCAACCACTCGGCGTCAACACGGCGCGCGGACAACTGGCAATCGCCCATAACGGCAACTTGGTCAACGCTTCCGCCCTGCGTGCCGAACTCGAGACACGCGGCTCGATCTTCCAGACCACCGTCGACAGCGAGATCATCCTGCATCTGCTGGCCCAACCTGATGAAACGATGGGAGGCCCCATCGGATCGCTCCGCAGGCTGGAGGGAGCATTCTCCGTTGTGATCATGGGGGAGAACGAGATCATCGGTGTGCGTGATCCCAGCGGCCTCCGTCCCCTCTCGCTCGGCAAGCTCGATGGAGGATGGATCCTTTCCTCGGAGACCTGCGCCTTCGACCTGATCGGCGCCACCTTTGTCCGTGACGTCGAACCCGGCGAAGTCGTCATCATCAGCGATCAGGGGGTCCGTTCCGAGTTCCCATTCACTCAGTCACGCGAGGCCTTCTGCATCTTCGAGTATGTCTATTTTTCCAGGCCTGACAGCCGTCTCCGCGGAGTCACGGTCAGCAAGGCCCGTGTCGAGATGGGCCGCGAACTCGCACGCCTCCACCCGGTCGAGGCCGATGTCGTCATCCCGGTTCCCGACTCCGGGATCTACGCCGCACTCGGTTTCGCCGAGGAGCTCGGCATTCCCTACGATCCGGCCTTCGTCCGCAATCACTACATCGGACGCACCTTCATCCAACCGACACAGCTGATCCGTGACTTCAACGTCCGCGTGAAACTGAACCTCATCGGCGAGGCCGTGAAGGGGAAGCGCGTCGTTGTTGTCGATGACTCCGTCGTCCGCGGGACGACCGCAAAAGCCCGCGTGGTGAATCTCCGTGAGGCCGGTGCCAAAGAGGTGCACCTCCGCATCAGCTGTCCTCCACACCGCCATGCCTGCTACTACGGCATCGACTTCCCCGATCCGGAAAAGCTCATCGCTAACCAGCACTCTCACCAGGAGATTTGCGATTACCTGGGTGCCGACAGCATCGGTTACCTGGATGTCGACGGCATGGTGAGGGCCACAGGCCTGGAGAAGAACTCCTTCTGCATGGCCTGCTTCACGGGCGAGTATCCGGTCCCCTTTGATTCCGCCTTCGACAAACTCATCATGGAACGCCGCAAGGGGAGCGCCCAACTCCTACCCGACCAGAGCTCCCAACCCTCGTTGCTCACCCCCTGATCACGGAATTTTTAGCACATGACAACCAAGAAAAAAGCCACGAAAGCAGCCAAGGCCACGGTCAAACCCTCACTCAAAAAGGCATCGAAAAGCTCCTACGCCCAGGCCGGAGTCGATGTGAATCTCGGCAACCGGGTCAAGTCGGGCATCGGCGCCCTGGTACGACCCACGCACGGAGCCGAAGTCCTCGGAGGCATCGGGGGATTCGGAGGTCTCTTCCGTCCTGATTTCAAGAAGCGTGGCATCAAGGACCCCGTCCTGGTCTCGAGTGTCGATGGTGTGGGCACGAAGCTGAAGATCGCTTTCGCCACCGACAAGCACGACACGATCGGCGCCGACCTGGTCAACCACTGCGTCAACGACATCGCCGTCACCGGTGCCCGCCCTCTCTTCTTCCTCGACTACATCGCGGCGGCGAAGCTCGATCCCCGCGTCATGAAGGAGATCATCACGGGTCTCTCCAAGGCCTGCAAGGAGTCCGGTTGCGCCCTCATCGGCGGTGAGACCGCCCAGATGCCCGGGCTCTATGGTGAAGGTGAATACGATCTCGCCGGCTCCATCACGGGCATTGTGGACCGCAAGGATCTCCTCGATGGCAGCCGGGTGAAGGTCGGCGACGCTCTTGTCGGACTCCCCTCCAACGGACTTCACACCAACGGCTACTCTCTGGCCCGCAAGGTGCTCTTCGACCTGCTCGGGCTGGAACTTTCCGATCGCCCCGCAGGGCTTGGCTCGACCATCCAAGCCGAGCTCCTCAAGGTCCATCGCAGCTATCTGCCGGCCTTTGAGACGCTTCACAAGATGAAAGGCAAGCCGCTCCATGCAGCAGCCCACATCACCGGGGGAGGCTTGATCGACAATCTCCCCCGCATTCTCCCCAAGGGATGCGACGCCGTGATCGATCCCCGCTCCTGGAAGGTCCCCGCGATCTTCGGCATCATTGGTCGGGGCGGGAATGTGGATCCGCTCGAGATGTACCAGGTCTTCAACATGGGTATCGGCATGGTGCTCGTGGTTCCCGGAAAGGAAGGCGCCGCCCTTGCCAAGAAACTCGGAGGCAAAGTCATCGGCTCGGTCACCAAGGGAACCGGAATCGTCCGGTTCGATCCCCAACCGGGAAAGTAACGCTCCACGCACGCATCAAAATCCCGCAAGGCCTTCATGAGCGAGGAACCCCAGAATCCCGCGGGACACCGGAAGGCGCTGGGCGTCGGCTTGGGTGCGGGATTGCTCGGGGCTCTTGCGTTGGCCGTTCGCTACGGATGGCGGAGTACTCTCCGCAGCATCATCCCGGACACGATCTCTCCGGCAGTCTTTGCGACACGCGTCGCCGACACCTCCGCGGGGGAGATCGTCTACCATACGGCCGACAGCCAGACTCCGGGTCCTCCACTGCTGTTCCTGCACGGAGTCTTCCCGGGGGCATCCTCCTTCGAGTGGTCCAGAATCTACCCGAAGTTTGCGGAAAGCTGGCGGGTTCTCGTCCCGGACATGATCGGATTCGGCGAATCCCAGCGACCCAATCCTCCCGCCACCGCCGAGGAGCAGGTGCGCTCTCTCGCCGAATTCCTCGATGAGACCGTGCCCGGCCAGGGAGCCGTGATCGTGGCCTCGGGACTGAGCTCCAATATCGCCCTGCTCTTCGCCTCCCGGTATCCGGAGAAGGCGCTGAAAGTGATTCTCTGGATGCCCGACATCGCGCTCGGCAAGGCGAACCCGTCGCGCGGGTGGCACCGGCTCGGATGGTTTCCCCGCCTTGCACGGTTGGTCTACCGCTACCAACTCTCCACAGAATCCTTTCTCCGTGCCTGGCTTCTCCGTTCAGGCTTCGTCACCGAGGGACCCGGCCTTGAGGAATGCCTCACGGTCATCTCCTCCACCGCAACCCAGTACGGCGCGGAGCATTCCTTCCTCGCCCAATGCTCCAAGAGCTACTGGCGGAGCCTGCGCACGGGTCTGAGAAATCTCGCCTCACCCGTTTCCGTGATCCTCGCCATCGGCTCTGATAAGGACTCCTCGGCGGCAATCCATGATCTCCGCCCACTGGTGAGCCGCTTCTCCATCGTGGAGATCACGGCGCAGGGCCAGCTCGCCCCGCTGGCGGAACCGGAATCCGTCGCCGCCGCGATCGAGATCGAACTGCTGACGCCGAATCCCTGACTAGGCACATGATAAATTGATTGCGCCACCCAGAGCACCCGTCACACCATCCGATATTCCGTGAACGTTTCCGACCTCAGAGAAATCCTCCAGTATGTTCCCCGCTTCCGCGAGCGGATCTTCGTGATCGCCGTGGACGGTGCGGTGGCCGCCTCGGAGAACTTCCCCAACATCCTGCTGGATCTGGCCGTCCTGCGCTCACTCAGCGTGCGGGTCGTTCTGGTCCACGGCGCAAGCCACCAGATCGAGGAGCTTGCAAAAAAGCGTGGCATCTCGGTGACCAACAGCGACGGGACGGGCATCACCAACGATGCGACCCTCGAACTGGCGATCGATGCAGCAATACGGCTCACCAACGGGATCATGGAGGGGCTCTCCGCGGTCGATCTGCGCGCCGCCTACGCCAACGCGATCATCGCCCATCCGGCCGGCATTCTCGGCGGAACCGACCAACTCTTCACCGGGCGGGTGGAGCGCGTCGACAACCATGCGCTGGAACTCCTCCTCAAGGAGGGGATCATTCCTGTCATCCCTCCCCTGGGATTCGACGGGGAGGGGCGCACCTACCGCGTCAACTCGGATGGAATCGCCCTTGAGGTGGCCGAGGCGCTGCATGCGGCAAAGATCATTTTTCTGGGAGCAGACGAGGTCGTGGGCGGAACCCATCCACTGCCGCGTCAGCTCTCGATCGATGAGTCCGAGGATCTGATCAAGAAGCTCCGTGCCTCGGGAGGCCCCACCGGACTGATTTCCAAAATCGAATGCGCCGCCCGTGCCTGCCGCGGCGGCGTGCCACGCGCCCACCTGCTTGATGGTCGCATCAACGAGGCGTTACTCACCGAGATCTTCAGCCACGAGGGGTCGGGAACAATGGTCTATTCCAACGAATACCAGCAGATCCGCCGCATCTTCAAAAAGGATGTCCGTTCCGTGATGACCCTGATCCGCCAGTCGGTAGAGGACGAAGAGATCGCCCGGAGGACCCGTGCCGACATCCTATCCCGGATCGAGGATTACTGGATCCTGGAGGTCGACAGGACTCCGATCGCCTGTGTCGCACTCCATGTCGACCAAGAGCACTCCCTTGCGGAGATGGCATGCCTCTACGTGAGCAAGGCCCATGAAAACAAGGGTTACGGACGCAAGTTGATGGCCTTCGCAGAGAATCTGGCCAAGGAAAAAGGCGTTGAAAAAATCTATGCCCTTTCGACCCGGGCGGTGAATTACCTGCAGCAGAAAGGCGGCTACACCGAGGCCGACGCAGGGATCCTCCCCGAGCAGCGTCGCCTGCGTTACGAGGGAAGCGGCCGGAACTCCAAAATTCTGGTGAAGGAACTTCGTCCGAAGCTTTCCTGAGCAGGGAAGTTCAGGACGCTTCAGACCGATGCCCTCGCTCCTCCACCGGGGATTCTGGATCGATGCAGCCGTCATCCTCGCCTACTTCGCCCTGATCGTCTGGGTTGGCCTGCGTGCCGGACGAGGTAACACCACGCTGAAGGAGTTCGCCCTCGGCGGGCGATCAATCCCATGGTGGGCGGTTCTGGCCTCGATTGTGGCGGCGGAGACAAGTGCGGCAACTTTTCTCGGGACACCCGCCGAGGGGTACAAGACCCGTGCTTTTTTCTACGGCCAACTCGCGATCGGCACCGTGATCGCACGCGTTGTCATCGCCTTCACGTTCATCGGCCCTTACTACAAGTATGGCGTCGAGAGCATCTATGAGTTCCTGACCGTGCGCTTCGGCCCACGCACCAAGAATGCTGCCAGCGGGATCTTCCTCTTCACCCGTGTCCTGGGAATCGGAGTGAGGCTCTATCTGGGAGGGGCGTTCCTGGGGGTTGTCTGGCGTCATCTGCACCCCGGAGCACCGGTGCCCCTCACCGTCTATTTCTGGGGCATCCTCTTCGTGACGCTCGTCACCACCGCCTACACGATCGTTGGAGGAATCAAGGCCGTCGTCTGGACCGACCTGATCCAGGCAACCCTGATGCTAGGCTCCGTGGCATTTGTCATTTGCTTTCTCGTTGGACATCTGGGCGGGGTGGGCGCTGTCGGTACCGCTCTGGGAGGCTGGAATAGCCTGCAGTGGATCCAGGTGGGTTGGGACGGATCACTGCCCTTCGGAAAGGCGCTCTCGGCAATGCTTTCCGAACCCTACACGATCTTTGCGGCCATCATCGGCTCGACCTTCTTCACCATGGCGACCCATGGCACGGATCAGGATATGGTCCAGAGACTCCTCACCGCTCCCGACATCAGGCGTTCCCGCCTATCCCTTATTCTGAGCGGACTGGCTGACATCCCCATCGCCCTGGCCTTTCTGTCGATCGGGATCCTGCTCTGGCTCTATTACCGCGGAACTCACGGAGCACTGCCGGATATCCCGGACAACGAGATCTTGCCGGAGTTCATCGTCGCCCACATGCCCGTGGGTCTCCGGGGACTGATCGTGGCGGGTGTCTTCGCCACGATGATGGGATCCACCTCCGCCGCCCTGAACGCCCTGGCCACAAGCTTCACCGCCGACTTTTACCTCCCCTATATCAACCCCGGGGCAGACGATCGCACCTCGGTCCGCACCGCAAGGATCGCCACCTTGGTCTTTGGCCTCCTGATGGTGGGTGTCGGCACGTTGGCAGCCTATTCGGTCCTCAAGGATCCTCACCTCACGATCATCCCGATTGCGATCGGCATCCTCGGCTACACCTACGGCTCTCTGCTCGGCATCTTCCTGCTCGGCATGCTTTCGACGCGGAGGGGAAATGATCGGACAAATGTCGCCGCGATGCTCTGCGGCATTCTTGCGGTATTCTTCCTAGGTAAGGTTCATTTGCCCGGCATTGTCGACTTCGGGCACTGGATGCCCACCTGGTGGCCAGAGATTGCTTGGCCCTGGTATGTTCTCATCGGCTGCACCACGACCCTGCTGTTTGCCGCGCCATTCCGGAGCCCCAAGCTAGCGGAGTAGGAGTCTGACATAAAATTCCGATGGCTGGGTCAAGAGTTTTCGGGAATCCCAGGTGAAATAAAAAGGGGGGCAGTCGGCAATTCTGCTTGAGGAAGGAATCGGCCATTTTTTATTCTGTTCCTCCCCCAAAAGTCTCCAGCCTCTTGAAATC
>CAIZIQ010000022.1 GCA_903933015.1 uncultured Spartobacteria bacterium
AGCATCCCAAAAACGAAGGTCGATCTGGCTGTCATTTCCTCGGTCGTACCCCGTGCCAGTCACATTCTTGCAGCAGCACTCCCCTGCCCTCCACTCTGGGTTGATCACACGGTGCCCGGCGGCGTTCCCGTGGATTACCCCAACCCAGCAACAATCGGGGCGGATCGATTGGCAAATGCCGCGGCTGCAAGCCTAGGCAAACTTCCCGCGATCATCATTGATTTCGGTACGGCGATAACCTTCGACGTCATTGATGCCAAGGGATGCTATCTCGGTGGTATTATTGCCCCCGGCTTGCCCACCGCCGCCAAAGCTCTCCATGAGTGGACGGCTCTGCTTCCCCTGACAAAGGTCCGGAGAATTGATTCCTTCGTAGGAAAGAGCACTGGCGAGGGGATTCGGATCGGCCTTCTGCTGGGTGCGGTGGGCTTGGCAAAGGAAGCTGTGGAGCGCATCACAAGGGAGGCCTTCGGGGGAAGAAGACCCCATGTCATCGCAACGGGAGGGGATGCCGAACTGGTGGACAGGCTCTCTTTACGCAAGGGAGAAAAAAAACTGATCGACAGGGTCGATCCCCTCATGACGCTCCGCGGACTGCTGGAAATCGCTCAAAAAAACCTGTGAGGCCCATTTTTTGACCGAGGGCTCTTGCCGCTAGGGAAAGGCAACCATAACCTTGAAGCATGTCCAAGACCCCGTTCGTTCATCTCCATGTGCACAGCGAGTATTCGCTGCTGGACGGCGCGATCCGGGTCGAACAACTGGTCGACAAGGCGGCTGAGTTCGGGATGCCGGCCATCTCGCTGACTGATCACGGGGTTCTCTACGGGGCCGTCGAGTTCTATCAGGCAGCGGAGAAGGCCAAGGTGAAGCCGATCATCGGCTGCGAGATCTATGTCGCTCCCGGTTCGATGCACGAAAAAAAGACCTCTAGCGGAGGCAAGGATGTCGCTTACCACATGACCCTGCTCGCCTCGGACGACGAAGGATACCGGAACCTCGTCAAGCTGAGCACGGCGGCACACCTCGACGGCTTCTATTACAAGCCGCGTGTCGACAGGGAATTTCTTTCACGTCACAGCAAAGGGCTCATCGCCCTGAGCGGATGCCTCAAAGGGGAGGTCAACATGGCCCTGAGTGAGGGACAGATGGAAAAAGCCGTTCAGACGGCGGCGGCATACAGGGATCTGTTCGGAAAGGAGAATTTCTACATAGAACTGGCCGATCATGGGATCGAGCAACAGAGACGCAACCGCTCGGGGCTGATCGACATCGCCCGGGATCTCGATCTCGGGCTGGTCGCCACCAATGATGTCCACTTCCTTGAGCGCTTCCACCACGAGGCACACGACGTGATGATCTGTATCGGCACCGGAGCGATGATCCACGACGAGAAGCGGATGCGCTATGTTCCCGAGCTCTATCTCAAGAGCGGAGAGGAAATGGCTGCTCTCTTTGCGGATCAGCCCACGGCGATCACCAACACCCTGTCCATCGCAGAGCGTTGCAATGCAAAACTTGAGTTTGGGAAATCAAAGTATCCCGATTATCTTCCGCCCGAGGGAAAGACCCGCGAGGGATACCTGAAGGAACTCTGCGAGGAAGGACTTCGATCACGCTACGGGGAACGCGCCATGGAGGATCCGATTGTCAGGGATCGCTTCGAATTCGAGTTGTCGGTTCTCTATAAAACGGGGTTCACCAGCTACTTTCTGATCGTCTGGGACTTCATCAACTATGCCAAGAGCAAGGGCATCCCGGTGGGCCCCGGACGTGGTTCGGCCGCCGGGTCCCTCATCGCTTATGTTCTTGGAATCACCGATCTCGATCCCCTGCGTTACGGTTTGCTTTTCGAACGTTTCTTGAATCCCGACCGTATCAGTCCCCCAGATATCGACGTCGATTTCTGCCAGAACAGACGCGGAGAGGTCATCGAGTATGTCCGTCGTAAATACGGTACGATGGCCGTCTCGCAGATCATTACCTTCGGCACGCTTGGGGCCAAGAGCGTCGTCCGGGATGTCGGTCGAGTGCTTGGTTGGAACTATGGAGATGCCGACCGCATCGCCAAGATGATCCCCAATGAACTGGACATCACACTCACCTCACGGACCAAGAAAGGAGAGGTGAAGCCGGGAGCCATCGACAAAAATCCGGAACTGAGAAAGGCAGTCGATGAGGAGCAGTCGACCTCACAGCTTTGGGGCTATGCCACGATTCTCGAGGGACTCTCCCGTAACAGTGGCGTCCATGCCGCAGGCGTCGTCATTGGCGACAGGGATCTTTCCGAGTATATCCCCCTCACCCGTGCCAATGACGGGAACATTGTCAGCCAGTACTCGATGGCACCCCTCACCGACCTGGGTCTCCTCAAGATGGATTTCCTGGGACTCAAGACACTGACGGTCATCGATGATGCGGTGAAGCTGATCCGGCGGCACACGCCAGACTTCGACATCTCGAAAATACCAATGGATGACAAGGCGACCTTCGACCTTCTCAACCGTGGCGAATCCATCGGCGTCTTCCAGATGGAGTCCGGGGGCATGACGGCAACCGCCAAGCGCTTCCAGATCGAGCACTTCACCGACATCATCGCCCTAATCGCGCTTTACCGTCCGGGTCCGATGCAGTTCATCGACGACTATGTCGAACGCAAGAAGGGAAAGAAGAAGATCGAGTACGCCCACCCCCTGCTCGAGAAGATCTGCGCGGAAACCTACGGGATCATCGTTTATCAGGAACAGGTGCAGCAGGCGGCGAACATCCTGGCGGGCTACACTCTTGGTCAGGCAGACATGCTGCGCCGTGCCATGGGAAAGAAGGATACGGAGAAGATGGCAAAAGAGCGTGAGGTCTTTGTCGAGGGATGTGCCAGGGTGAACCAGATCCCTCCCAAGCAGGCCAACGCCATCTTCGACTTCCTTGAGAAATTCGCGCAGTACGGCTTCAACAAAAGCCACAGTGCGGCCTACGGCCTGCTTTCCTACCAGACGGCCTATCTCAAGGCGAACCATCCGGTAGAGTTCATGGCGGGCCTGCTCGGCAACGAAATCAACAATACCGACAAGATCTCTGTCTTCGTTAGCGAATGCGCACGCATGGGAATCACGATCCTGCCACCGGACGTGAACAGAAGTGCCCTGACCTTCCTTCCGGAGGAATTCCCCGGAGGACGCGCCATCCGATTCGGGTTGGCCGCCATCAAGAACGTGGGTGAAGCCGCCATGGCCACCGCCATTTCGGACCGTGAGGTCAATGGTCCCTTCAAGTCGCTTGAGGATTTTTGTTCACGCCTTGATTCCAAAACGGTTAACAAAAAGATCCTCGAGAGCCTTGTGAAAGCCGGTGCCTTTGATTGGGACGGCCGTCACCGGGCAGCACTCCACGATGTAATCGAACCGGCCATGGGAGCCGCAGCCTCTGTCCAGAAAGACCGTGCCAGCGGCCAGGTCTCGCTCTTCGATTCACTGTCCGACCTTGCTCCCTCACCCATGGCCAATGCCAATGGGGAGGAATCTCGGATCGAACGCTGGACGCGCTCCGAACAACTGGCTCACGAGAAGGAACTCCTCGGCTTCTATGTCACTGGACATCCACTCGACGACTACAGGGGCAGCCTAGAGTCCGGGTCATACAACTCCGTCAGTGAGGCACTCGCCATGACGGAGAAGGGAAGCCTCAGACTTGCGGGACTTCTTTCCACGATGGAAAAACGCTTCTCTAAAAAAGATGGCCGGCCGTTTGCCATCCTGACTCTGGAGGACGATTCGGGAACTCTTGAACTGATGGCCTGGGATGACTCCTTCAGCAAACATGAGGAACTTCTCAAACCAGGAACAGTTCTCTCATGCACTGCCCGCATCACTCCGCGTGATGGGAGCGTCAGGGCCATGGGAAGCGACTTCAAGGCGCTCACCCCTAAACCCTCCAAAAAACCTCTCCGCCTCCGCATCGACCGCTCGCGCCTCATCGAGGAGGATCTTCCCCAGATCATTGAGGCTATCCGGAAGCACCCCGGAAAGCGGGGTCTGATCTTCGAGGTAGTGACACCTGCCGGCCTCTCGTTCCCTCTGCAACTCGGAGCGGAGTTCACCATCGGTGATGAGCAAAAACTCAGGGTATCCCTGGAACCATGGCTGAAGCGCTGATGCACAACTCCTTTCCCTTGATCTCGCCTTCCCTTGCTGAAAATCTTTGACTCCGTGAGCCAGTCGCTTTCCAACTTCCCGCATAGCCAGCTTACTCAATGAGGCAGATCAAATCATTCATTACCCTGTCCGGGATCTCCCTCGCCGTTCTTGGCATCCTGCTCATCTCCCATGCATCGAGCGGTCTTGATCCGCTCTGGAAGAACCTGATCCAAGCTTCAACTCTACCTACGGCAGCCATTGCAGTGCCCTTCGGGTTTGCCATCCTGATTGATCTTGCTTTGATCTGGATCGGGCTCCGATCCACGTTCAGGGAACTTTCCCTGCTCTCCATCGCAACAGCGGGTCTTGTTCTGGGGGGCTCTCTGGTTGCCATGCTCTATGGTACGTTTCTCAGCCCTATCTCGTCCCTTGTCGCGATCCTTGTGGCAACCCTTACCATGGTGGCTTTTCAGCAAACCAAACTGGGCTCGCGTGAACCCGTGTTGCGGCGTCTTTTCGGAATGCGCCTTCGTCCCGAGATCTTCCGGCGCCTTGTGGATGGAAATCTCACCGTCGATTTTCTTGGGGAAAGGCACGAGGCCTCCGTGCTGGTCTGCACCATCCATAATCATGTCGAGTTGATGGAGGTTCTCAAGCCGGCTGATTATGTGGCGCTCATGAATCTCTACCTCCGCACCGCATCGGATTTTTTGGTCGATGTCGGAGGGTATCTCGACGAGTGCTCCGGAGAGAGCATCAGGGTGATCTTCGGAGCCCCCCTTCCTGTCGAGGGAGCTTCCAATCATGCCGCCAAGGCGGCAATGGCTTCGATTGACCTTGTGGCACGCCTCGAGGAACTCAACAGGGAATGCGATACCCGTTGGCAAAAGCGCCTCGACTTCCGCGTCGGTGTGAATTCCGGAACCATGATCGCGGCGGCCTATGGAGGAGCGCGCTTGGGACGCTACAGCGTCTCCGGACCAGTCGTCGATTTTGCCCGCCACCTTTCAGCCGCCTGCGCCCAGTACGGTTGTCGCATTCTTGCGGGCCCCCTTTCCTACGAGATGGCTTCCGCTAGCATCGAGGGAAGGCCCATTGATCTTTTGCAGCGCGCCGGAAGCCGTCGTCGCGTGGAACTCTACGAGTTCCTGGCACCGAAAGACACCCTTTCTCCCGAACGGGAGCGCAGTCGCGATCAGTTCTGGAAGGGAGTGATCCTTTTCCGCGAACGCAAGTGGGAGGAGTCCATTAAGGCACTCTCCTCGGCACGCATCCCGGGAATCCCCGACAGGGCTCTTGACTATTACCTCGAGAGAGTTGAACGCGCGCGCAGGGGCGATGATGACCCCACTCCTGAGCAGGCCCTTCTCGCGGAAGCAGTCTAAGGAAGCAGGACGATCCGAGGATGACCCCTGATTTTTCCCTCTTTTACTTCCGTGTCCCACCTCGACTATCCTGACTCCTTTCGAGAGCTGGTGAGGCAGTTCAGACGACTGCCTGGCATCGGTCCCCGGAGTGCTGAGCGCATCGCCCTCTGGTTGCTCCGCTCACCCGATGCAAAGCCGGAACAACTTCTCAGCGCCATTTCCACATCAAGGGAGAATCTTCAGACCTGTCGCCTTTGCGGTTTTTTTGCCGAAGAGGAGGAATGCGTCCTCTGCGGTGACGAAGCCCGTGCGGGTCGTGAACTCTGCATCGTGGAAACGGCCACTGACATCCTGCCGCTCGAACGCACCGGGGTCTTCCGCGGACGCTATCATGCGCTTGGGGGAAAACTCTCGCCACTTGATGGGATCGGGCCGGAGCAACTCAGGATCGCTGAACTGCTAGAACGCATCGGGACGGAACGCCCCTCCGAAGTGATTCTCGCCCTTGGTGCGGATGTCGAGGGTGAGGCTACCTCTCACTATCTTGCCGAGATGATCGCCCCCACCGGGGTGCATGTAACTAGAATTGCACAGGGACTTCCCGCGGGTGGAGGCGTGGAGCAGGCGGATCAGATCACCCTTCATCGCGCCCTGGCGAACCGCGGAACTTACGGACAGCGTTAAACTTTCTGAATTCCCCATGAAATCACTTCATTTCATTGCAATCATGGTATTGCTGGTCGGCGAGACATTTGCCCAGACCAATCAGAATATCCGTGCCGATTTGCCAGCAGAAGGATCGGAGGACCTGTTGTTGCACTCGATCATCGTCCGGTTACAACTCTCGAGGGAAGTGGCCTGGACCAAATTCTGCACTCATGCCAGGGTGAGCGATCCTGCGCGTGAGGCCAAGGTTCTGGCCGACCTCAAGGGTGAAGGAAGAAAAGTCGGCATCTCACCCGAAGAAGTGAGCTTCTTTTTCAAGCCCCAGATCGTGGCTTCATGCCGGCTTCAGGAGGAGTTGATCGCCGGTTGGCGCAGTGGTTTTCCACACCCTTCAACCCAGCCTATGGACCTCCAGAGGGATATCAGGCCCCTCATCGATAAGGTAAGCCATGATCTGCTTCTGGAGTGGAAGGCAAACTCTTCCCGTTCCTTTGACCGATCGGACTTTTATTCGGCGGAAGAGATGATCGAAAAATATGGTTTTTCCTCTGATGTTGCAAGGATTGCAGCGCGTCCGCTCGGCCCTCGATGACTCAATGGAATCTTTTCTATTTTTTAACTCCTAAACCCTTTCCTCTCATTTAAGCTTTTCCTGATGGCCACACCGAAGATTGATCCCTCACTTCATCAGGAGCGTAAACCAGACTGGATCAAGGTCCGATTACCCTCCAATCCCGTCTTCTTCTCGACCAAGGCGATGATCGCCGATCTCCGCCTCCACACGGTCTGCGAGAGTGCACAGTGTCCTAACCGCTGGGAATGCTGGAGTGGTGGCACGGCAACCATGATGATCGCCGGGGA
>CAIZIQ010000023.1 GCA_903933015.1 uncultured Spartobacteria bacterium
CAGGATCGCTGTCTGGAAAGCTGGCGAGGCCGGCCTCTCCCTCAAGGGAAGCGTTGTCTGCTCCGATGCCTTCTTCCCATTCCCGGATGGTCTCATTGCGGCTGCGGAAGCAGGAGCGACTGCTGCCATTCAGCCGGGCGGATCCGTCCGTGATCCCGAGGTGATCGCCGCCGCCAACGAGCGTGGCGTTGCCATGGTCTTCACCGGCACTCGTCATTTCAGGCACTAACCAAAGAATCAAGGTGGGAGCATTCCTCGGCGTTAATATCGATCATGTCGCTACCGTGCGGCAGGCTCGTTACGCAAAAAACGCTAGCTCCATCAACGTCGAACCCGATCCCGTTGAGGCGGCCCTGGCCGCTGAACGGGGAGGGGCTATCGGCATCACCGCCCACCTGCGTCAGGATCGTCGCCACGTCGTTGATCGTGATATCTTCCGCCTCAAGGAGGCGATCGGAACCAAGCTTAATCTCGAAATGGGGAACTCCCCCGAGATCGTGGCGATCGCTCTGAAGGTCCTTCCTGCCGATGTCTGTCTTGTCCCTGAGAGTCGAGAGGAAGTCACGACCGAGGGTGGTCTCGACTGCGTCACCCATCGCACTACCCTCGAACCAACCCTCAAAGCCATGCGCGATGCGGGAATCCGCGTCAGCCTCTTCATCGATCCAGAGCCAGATCAGATCGCCGCTGCGGTTGCGCTCGGGGCTCCCGTCGTGGAACTCCACACCGGAGCCTATGCCGAGGCATCTGGTGCCGCCCGTGAAGCCGAGCTAGTCCGCTTGATCGAGGCTGCTCGTCTAGCCACTGATGCCGGGATCCAGGTGAATGCCGGCCACGGTCTCAACTACACCAACGTCGGTCCGATCCTAACCCTTCCGCAGTTGGTGGAGCTGAATATCGGTCACTCCATCGTCGCGCGTGCTCTCTTTGTGGGGTTAGAGCAGGCTACTCGCGAAATGGTTGAGTGTTTGCGCTTTTAGCACAAAACTTCATCGCCAAAATCCCGAGCCGTCAGGCGGTAAGTGCCTCGCGTTCGTTGCCCAGTGCTCCCACCTTTTCCAGGAAGTCATCATAGGTTCCGAGATAGGGCGTCACCTTACCGTTGTTTACATGGAGGACTTTGGTGGCCAGTTTGCGAATGAAGTGAACGTCGTGACTGATAAAGACCAGAGTCCCCTCGTAGGCGCTGAGCGCCATGATCAGCGACTCCACGGTGTGGATGTCGAGGTGGGTGGTCGGCTCATCCATGAGCAGGAGATTTGGAGGATCAACCAAGAACTTTACCAGATTCAGGCGGGTCTTCTCGCCGCCGCTCAAGACGGAGGTCTTCTTGTAGATGTCATCCTTCCTGAAGAGGAAGGAGCCAAGAATACCGCGGGCGTCGTTTTCGGAGAGTTCTCCATTCGAGGCCCTGACCTCATCGAGGATCGACTTGTTGGGATCGAGGGTGGCGGCACGGTGCTGGCTGAAGTAGCCGATCTTGGCGTTCGGTCCCTCGATCCGCTTCCCTTTCTGGAATTCAAGCACGCCGGCAAGGATCTTGAGCAAGGTTGATTTGCCTGCGCCGTTGGGTCCCA
>CAIZIQ010000024.1 GCA_903933015.1 uncultured Spartobacteria bacterium
GATCCGAGAATTCCTTTCCCGCCCCCTACTCAAGAAGCTGGGACATCTCTCCTTTCCGATTTATCTCATCCACACACCCGTGATCTGCTTTGTCGGAGCTTGGATATATTTGGGCCTTCATCCCCGTGGGGCCACTCTTGCCTCCATCATTGCCATCCTTGTGAGTGCGCTATTGACACTACTCCTCGCCATCCCCTTGGCTGCCTTCGATGATCTCTGGTTACTACTCGTACGCAGGATCACTCCCATCAAAACCCTCTGGAAGGGACGTTTTGGCAAAGCTCCCGCCCTTGGCTGATCCGGGACTTTTGGAAGCAACTAGATCAGCAGGCGCGCTGCCAGATCACGCGCTTCAGCGCGGATCTCCTCAGAGAACTCTCCGGCCCTAGTGCCGACGCTTCCCGAGACCCCGATGATCCCAGGTGAGATCTCCATCATCCGGACTGATCCGATGGATCCACGAAGATTATCGTGAAAGGCATGCTCCAGCGTATAGCCCAGAGCATCCTGAACTCTCAGATAAGCCCCAGAAAGTACCTCAAGGTAGAAATCCCTGTTCACTCGATAGAGTCGGGTGTCCACCAGAGCGGAAGACGAGGAGGCAATGAGCCCCCAAGGAACCCTCATCGGCCTCTTCAGAAATGCCATCACACGGCCGCCCCTTTCACTCCGGTAGAGTGGAGAAACCCAGCGGCGGATGGATAACACAGGATCCTGAAAGTGATGTTGCGCCAAGAAAAACTCTCCTCTTCCCTCACCTCTCAGCAGTTGCTCTGTCCCGGCACAAAACAGCTTCCCCGTGACCTTGATAAAATCATCCGCTCCTCGCAGGAGATCGCTCTGCTCGAGCGCCTGCCTGATCATATCCCCTTCTCCAAATCCCTTGCCCTGCAAAACCGTCCTTTGAGAGGAGGCAACCTGAATGAATTCGAGTTCCTTGCCATAGGAGGCGGCTGCATGCACAAGAATCTCAGGACGGATCCCGGCGCTGCAGTTTTTGGCAAAGATAATGGATCTGACCCATGGCTCCCTGCACCATGCCAGCAATCCTTCCATATGCGCCTCAATCCTTGCCGAGGTGGAGGAGAGGGCCACATAGGGCGTCCTCCCGGAATCCAGCGATGCCGTGATCAAAAGCGGAGCGGGTGTTTTCATGGGAAAGCGGGACTTCAGAAAATCGCCTCACTGGCGCCGCAGGTAGAGAGAATAGAACTTCCCAGACCAAATCAGATGATAACCCTGCAATTCTCCGGAGCCCATAGCAACCGGAGCACTGATCGACTCCACGATCGCATCAGCTTGTCCAGGATGATGCACCTGACCACTCCGCAGCATCACCTGAGGGAAGGTCACTCTGAGTTGCCTCAGTAGCCCATAGTTCGGAGAATCATTACCATCGATGAGAATCTCTCGAATCCCCCTGTTCTTGAGATGATCCATCACGCAGCGGATCTCTTCATAGCGACCAGCCATCGCAATACTCATCTGCTGTTCCTTTGAGAGCCTGAAGACCGACTGCCAACCAAACAGATGACGCTGCCCATGAAACATCATGTGTGGCTGTAGGAAAAGGATTCCAAGAGCCGTCACCGCAAGAGGAATCCACTGCGGGAAAATCAATGCCCCCGCATTACCGATCAGGGGTGCCGCCATAAAGAAGAATGGGATTAGCAATCGCCCGCCCCAGGGCTGCCAGCGGAAGAGCGCGCAAAACAGAATGAATGAACCAAGCACCACGCCGCCCAGGGCGATTGTCCCCCCCCTCCTCCTGAATTCCGGCATCAGGAAGAAAAATGGTATGAGGAGAGAGAGCGTCGTCTGGATGGGGGCGGGGATGATGTCCTCACATCCAACGAAATAGAAGAAATGGAGACGCGCTCCCCCCAACTGTGCTGCTCCAAGATCGGTGTAGGGATCATCAGGATCCAGCCCCAGAGATTCCAGCACCTTCCGGGTGGCTATCTCGACGGCATGGATCGATTCATCGGCACCAAAGGCGTATTCATTGGCGATATTCTTAATCGCCACTCCAAGAACCGAACCCGGATCATGCCTCTCGTTGGTCATCCCGGCACTTGGTCCGGTGAGGGAGTGGTAAGTATTCAGGTTCCTCAGCGAGTTGGGAAGAATTGTCACAGCCACCAGAACAATTCCCGGGACAAGCGCCAGAAGCACACTCCTCCAGGCTCCGACGCGCAGACAAGCGATCAGGATTAGGAAAGCGATCGGGGGCAGGTAGGCTGCGGCCGTCCCCTTGCTCGCCATGGCGAGCCCGGCCCCCAGAGCCGCCAGCAGGAGCAACCGCACCTTTGCATTCCATCCCCGATTCCAAATCCTCAAGCCTATCAACAGCGGTATCAGAATGAAGAATGAGGCAACGATATCGTTCTTCGAATTGGATGCCTGAAAAAAGGCAACCGGCACCAAGGCTATAAAGAGAATCGCAAGAGCCTGAGCTCGGCCATTACCCCCGATGGAACGAGTGATTAGAGTCACCATGCCGCAGGCAGCCACAAAGTAAATCCATTGAACCAGATTATGCCAGACATCCCCACCGGAGAGCAGCATCAGACTCAGTCCCAGATATTCCGTTAGAACGGGATGACAGTTCTGAAACGGATAAGTTGCATTAAAGTGCTGCACACTTCCCTGCATCAGCCAAAAAACCTGACGTGGCAGATGGTAAGACTGAACATCGAAGTTCATCGGCGGTGAGGCCACCGCCATGAGTAATGTGACTCCACCCAAAAGCAGAATGACCACAAGCATCCAGATCGGCACTTGCTTGACCTTGCCTACAAATCGCACCACCTCCGCCATGACATCAATCAACTCTCTCCTCTTGAAGAGGATGACGATCGGCGACAGCAAATAGAGAGCCCATGCTACCACCGCGTATCCGGCATGCAGGCCATGCGTTGAAGAAAGAAGCTCCGTGAGCACCAGCACAAAGACTCCGAGCACGGTGCAGGAGAGTGCCAAACTCCAGCGCCAACCGCGGGAGACTGATCCCCCTAAAAAATAAAAAAAGGCCGTCCAGGCCCCAATGGCTCCAAAAGGGAGCGCTCCAAGAAGTGTCTGCATCAGTCGATTATCTTACAGTTCATCATGATCCTGCCTCACGAAAGCGAGGCAGGCAATCAAACGTAAAGCAGGAAAAAGTGTTTAGTGGCTTTTGATCGGTATCGATACATCCAGACATGCCTTGTCTGAGATCGATTTGTATTCCGGCTTGGAGAGGATCCACTTCAATCGCTCCGGATCGGGATGAGGCATGTTGAGCTGCGTTTTATTATGCAAAGCCGATTCATCTCCTGTCGTCAGATAGATCCCCAAGGATTTCTTCTGCTCCATGGTGAATTTTTTTACGAACTCCAATTGATTCATCACCTCTCTGATCGAGAACAAAAAGCCAGCTGCCATGATCATGATCCACAATCCACCCATGATCTCCCTCCAAGAAATCTTGGACCCCCTGATCGGATTCAACATCATAAGAATTGATGTCACTCCCAAGACAGACGACAAGGCATAGAGGTCCTTATAACGGGAGGACCAGACAAGAACGGCTCTTCCATAGGCAAGAGAAGCCAATTGTAGCCACACCCAAAGAATAAGGGAAAAAAGGAAGATCTCCTGAGCTGTTGCTTTTTTGATTCTGGTCAGAAAGTAGTATGCAAAGACAACGAGGGGCGCTTCCATGAAGAATGCGGCAAGGAGATTCGAGGGTAATGGCCAGGAAAAAACCTGCACCAAAGCTTCAAAAAACTGATGTAAGTTTCGTGCCTTGAATTGATCATGCCCGGCAACCTTCGGAGTCAATACAATCGCCAGGCATGCAATCACGGTGACTACCAGTATCAGGAGATAAGTCGTTCTCTCCCTAGTCCGATCCCCATGTTGAATCCCTAACTTTATTGCGAGGACCACCAGCGCAACAAAGATTGCTAAGGGGCCCGAAGCCATCGTGAAGGGCGCGAGCATCGCGAGGAAAAGAACGATTATCAACGCATTCTTGCCGTTTAAAAATGAAGCCGATGCAAGCAGCAAGATACTCACCAACTCCAGGAAATAGAACTGCGATTGGAAACCGCATAAAATATTTTCATAAGCGTAGGGAATGGAGAAAACAAGGCATCCGACCAGTGAAAGCACCCATATTTTCCAAGTCGTAAATTCCCTGCCCGCGAGATAAAGAAAAATTGCCAAGGTGAGCACATGGAGAAGCGCATTTGATCTCACCTGCAGCATAATGCTCCAGGAGTTTCCGTTGAGATAAAATAAAGCAAGGTTGTAAAGCCTTGTAATGAGAAGGCGATGTTCATTGTGCCCGGCGACTAGATCATGGATCCCTAACGTTCCCGCCAACCATTTGGGATATAACCCTATGGCTTCACCTTCCCACTGGTCCCACGAAATAGAAATGCCATCCCTATAGAAATGGATGCATAAGAGTCTGCAGATAAGGACCGCTAAAGCAAAAACTACCCAGGGCAGGAATGAATAGATTTTTTTTCCTGATATCATATTAAGTATTTTACTGATAAGAGAAGTTGCTCCGAATCTGTGGGAGCCCTTTGCTTTCGCTACCTTTTGTAATCACCTCTGCTAAAGTATTTTTCCAACCAAATATAGGCACAGATAAAGAAGTATCTGCTTCCCATCTCCTTGATCTTGAGCTTGGCCACTCCATATTTTCGATTTTTCCATGAGATGGGTGTGATGGCATAGGAATACCCTCTCACGATGGCTTTGAGTGGTAATTCTACCGTGATATTAAAGTGAGGGGAGAGGATCGGACTGCACCCTTGAATGACATTCCTCCTGTAGGCCTTGAATGCGTTTGTGGTGTCATTCAGCGGGATCCGAAATCCCATTTTGACGAAAAGGTTAGCAATGCGATTGATCAGCAATTTGATCTTTGGGTAGTCCTCCACTTTTCCACCTTTGATAAAGCGACTCCCAAAGACACACTCGTAACCTTCATCATCAAGCAGATGCCAGTATTTAGCAGCATCTCCCGGTGAGTCCGAAGCATCTGCCATCATGATCACCACGGCATCACCCTGACAGTGATCAAGCCCACATGTAATAGCCCTGCCAAAACCATTCAGACCTTTATTTTTTACTGCAACCAGAGTGGGGACTTCTTGTTGAGCCAAGCTTTCCAGGACACCCCATGTAGCATCCTTCGATCCATCATCCACCACAACAATCTCGTGGGGAATTCCTTCTAGATTGAATACCTTGTAGATGGATCTTACAGTCTCCGGCAGGGATTCTTCTTCATCCCTTGCCGGAATGATGACCGAGTAAAGATTTAATGTTTTTGGCGGATGAATCATGGGATTGTTCAGTTTTGATCGCGAGCGAGTATGTCTTTCCAGAATTTACGATCATAGCGACCCCATGCATGGCATCCAAAAGGTAATCGGTGTCCATTTTTCTGATAGGACCATTGGGGTGAGCCCTCAAAGGCAAAGAGTTGAGCCTCCTCCGCAGGGGCCACCTTAAACAACGGGTCGAACTTGGTCGCCTCAATAGCCCAGAAGACATCTTCATTGTAGGTAAAGTGTCGC
>CAIZIQ010000025.1 GCA_903933015.1 uncultured Spartobacteria bacterium
CCTGCTGGCTGACGAGTCAAAAAGATCTTCCATGGTGACCGCTGCCAAAACGATTCTCGCACCTCACCAGGGAGCAACGGAGCGCAATTGTGAACTCGTTCAGTCACGCCTGAAGATCTCTGTCTAGACTCTTTAATCTTTCACTTTTCCTTACTCCTCACTCCCCTCCCAGAAGAGGCGGGCGGCACGCGACCAATCGCGCTCGGCAACGCGGGCCCGAGAGGCAACTCCCATGGATTTTCTCAGCTGCGGATCCTCGGCAATCTGGCGCACGGCAGCAGTGAGAGCATCCAGATCCAGCCCCTTGGTAATCCGGCCATCCACTCCATCCTCCACAAGATCCTTCGGCCCTCCGACATCCGAGACAATCACGGGGAGCCCGCTGGCCTGGGCCTCGATCACGACATTGCCAAAGGTGTCTGTCGTGCTGGGAAATACAAAAAAATCGGCCGATGCATAGGCTGCCGCGAGTTCCTCCTTATGGAGACTTCCCGTGTAGATTCCCTCGGGCAGTAGTTCCCTCATCATCGCGGAATAGGGTCCATCCCCGACGACCAGAGGGCGCACCTTCACTCCGGCTGCTAACAGACGGCGGCAGGCTGCGGCAAAGAGATCGAGATTTTTTTCTCGCGAAACACGTCCGACATAAAGAGCCCCGACCTCCCCTTCGCTCAAACCTCTCTCACGCCAAAAATCGGGCTGCCTCTTTTTGGGATGGAAGAGTCCTGTGTCGAGGCCTCGTGGCAAAATCTTAAGCTTCTCGGGAGCGATTCCCCGATCGACCCAGCACTGACGGTAGTGATCGGAATTCACATAAACGGTATCCATCTGGGCATAGAACCAGTGCATGTAGTTCCACGTCAGGGTCTCCATCAGCCCATCTTCAGTTAGGATGCGGACATACTCGGGAAAGTCAGTATGGTAGATACCTGCCGTAGGAAGTCCCAAAACCCTGGCCGCCGCGAGGGCTGCAAGTCCCACGGGACCAGGCGTACTGATGATCACCTCGGTGAATTTTCCCGTCTTCAGATGATCGATGATCTGCAGGAGAGGCGGAAAGCTGAGTTTCTGCAACTCGTACTCGGGAAGGGCGAACTCACCGATGGGAGGGAAGTTTTTAAGAGGGATGCCGGTCAGCGAGACCTCGTTCCTGGAAACCATCACCTCGATCTCCTTGCCATTTGCGGCCGTGGCTGCACTCATTCGCTGAATTGTGGTCGAGACCCCGTTAACATCATCCAGCGTGTCGGTAAACCAGGCGCGTCGCCTGTTTTTCAATTCACCCGGAATTTCATTCCTGAGAAGTTGAGATGTCTCGCGTAGACGCTCTCGCGAAGGAGAACGGAATGCATAGAGATAGGGACTCAGCAATGCCACCAACGGAACCACGGGGCCTACCATCTGGATGCTTTCCAGAAAACGACCTTCCAGAAGTTGCTGAAGAAACTGCATCGTGAGTCGATAAGCCAGACGACTGGCCATCATGTTCGCCATCAGGAAGGCACGCCGACTCGGATCCTCGACACCTTCCAATTCACGATTCAGTTCGGCCCTCATCTCCGGTTCATTGAGAGAGGCGGAAAGCTCCTTCCAGAGTGATCTGGGACCGGGGTTGGCCAGTTCAAAGATTTTCCCGCTCGCGATTCCCTGCGCCAAAAAAGCAAACTTTTCTCCGGCCGTAAATACCGTGGGATCGCGCCCCTCCATGAAGCGGGCAAAGGCTTTTTCCACCAGGCGAATTGTGGGTGAAGCGGAATGCCCGGCAAGTCTCTCCTTCGCGCAGGAAAAGGCCACCTGATAGGTATCCAAAGCGGAGCGGAGCGGCGTTCCGTAGCTACCCCGGGGTTCGCAATGCCCATCCCTCAGTTGCTGAAGAAAATCTTCGGTGCTGGAGGTTCCTGGAATCTCCGTAAACGCTCGCCCGGCGATACTCCCCCCGTGATCGCTCGATCCTCCAAACCATACTTTCCGCCAAGCATCCTCATGAGTGGGAAGCAATCCCGTCATCCCGCTAAAGCGCTCGATATCTGCAGGCTGGAGATCCAAGAGGTGTCTTGTCACCGACGCAAGAAGCTGATCCGCACGCCCATTGATGCCCTCGAAATGGCGGAAGAGCAGGGCCAATCGCATCACATGGCAGGGACGCAACTTGTCATTGAGACCATGCAGGAAGGAAGGAACCCCATGGGCAATGTCATGGCGGGCCAGATACTCCTGCAGTTCATAGATATTCTCACGCAACTTCTGGATCTCATGATGCTGTGTCTCGGTGATTCCCCAGGCCAGAATCGAGACCCTCACGCCGTCCTCTGGAAAAACCGCCGTGACCGACTCGCTCAGGAAGACTTCGGACAGATCGGCTATCTCGAGACACCCATCAATCGAGTCGTCGTCAGTGAACGTGACAAGATCCATGCCTGCCTTGCGAAGCTTCTGAAAAAGTTCTTTCGGGTCGGAAACACTCGCTGGCACGTCAAGCCGCCGAAGCAACCACTCCGGAGAGCGGCGACTATGTCTTGTGTGAATGTGAAGATCGACGCGGGCCATGAATAGGTTTCTTAAAATGAACCTCCCTCTTCATGACTGCAGGAGCGTAAACGGGCGAGCCATTTTCCATAGGTAAGGACCTCCCTTTCCAATGCAGCCCGTCTGATGCACTCCAGGGCATGACGCCGGATTGCAGGATATTCCCAATCTGGTGGATGAAGGCCTATCCTCAGCAGCGGATTCCTTCTCAGGTTATGGAAAAGCGCCTCGTTCCAGAGCAGGCTTACCCCTCGACGCCACGGTGCCCTGACACTGTAGACCATGCTGCGAGCTGAAAACTGCCTCCCGGTCACACAGTCAATCACCGAACCGATTCTCGTGGTGTAGTCGAACCCCCTGGCCTTCACCGCCGTCTCGGCCTCACTGCCGAGCAACCAAGCCGGCGCGATGAACCCCTCAGGTTTGGTGGAAGAAAGAACACACCTCGCCAAGGACTCCCTCCCCTGATCCAGTAGGCTGCAGGCTTCCTCGTAGGAGAGATCATAGAACTCACCCTCCCCCGCCGTGTAGGAGCGGGTGATCAGTCTGGCAGCCATCCCCTCCCCATTCTTGGCCGATCTCAGGTGATAAAACCCATGCAGCACCGCCTCGTGTCCCTCCCCCACCTTATCGCGAAGCCATCCGCCAAAATCAGGATCCTCATCAATCCTGCCCCGGTGATGATGGTCAGGGATGACCAGTAATGAGGTTGCCGTAACCCCCACACCCGCCAGATCCTCAAGCATCCGGGAGACAGCCCCTCTGGTGACCGTGGAGAGATCATGGATGGAGACCACCAGGGAGGGGGACGATTGTTCCCAATCCTGAGCAAGTGCCCCAAAAGGAGATGTGAGAGGTGCAGTTTGCATTGGCGGCAGGCTGTGGTATCTGATGTAGTCTAGAGCTTACCGCAATGCCAGACGAGACACCCGATTCCCAAGAGAGCAATTCATCCAGGCCCAAGCGACCCACAGGTCCCGGCGGACAGGAACCCCAGTTTAACTGGCGTGGACTCCTGCTTTTCGCCATTGCCTTCGCGCTCATCGGAGGAGCCTTCCTTTTCCGTGGATCCAGCCTCGTCGCCACCGATGAGATCCCCCTTCCAAAATTTGAAAGTCTGCTGAAGGAAGGAAAGATCATCTCCACCCAAGACAAGCCTCTGCAGGTATTGGTCGAGGACGGGAACACCACCCAGGTCCTCTCGGGCTATTTCCGTAAAAAAGTTCCGGGCGTGACAGAAGAGATCCCCACTCCCTTCAAAACCACCATCTACATGCCCCTGAACGGTGACGATCTCAAAGAGATGCTCAAAACAGCCGGAATCAAACCCGTTCCGCTGCGCGAATCGAACGTGGTCGCCTCGACCATCCTGAACTTCCTCCCGATCGCCCTCTTCCTTGTTGTCCTCTACTTTTTCTTCCGCTCGCAAATCAAGATGGCCGGTCGTGGCGCCATGAACTTTGGCAAGAGCAAGGCCAAGATGCTGGCCAAGGAAAAGAACAAGATCACCTTCAAGGATGTGGCCGGTGTCGAAGAGGCCAAGGACGAAGTTCAGGAACTCGTGGAGTTCCTCAAGGATCCGAAAAAATTCCAGAAACTCGGCGGACGAATCCCCAAAGGGGTCTTGATGATCGGTTCCCCGGGAACCGGCAAGACTCTCCTCGCCCGTGCCATCGCGGGTGAAGCCGATGTACCCTTCTTCAACATCAGCGGTTCGGACTTTGTCGAGATGTTCGTCGGTGTCGGCGCATCGCGTGTTCGCGATATGTTTGAACAGGGGCGCAAGAACGCCCCCTGCCTCATCTTCATCGATGAGATCGATGCCGTCGGTCGCCATCGCGGACACGGTGTCGGTGGCGGACACGACGAGCGAGAGCAGACTCTCAACCAACTCCTCGTCGAGATGGACGGCTTCGATGCACAGGATGGGGTCATCATCATCGCCGCCACCAACCGTCCCGATGTCCTCGACCCCGCCCTCTTGCGCCCAGGGCGCTTCGACCGTCAGGTCACCGTCGGACTCCCTGACGTAAAGGGCCGCGAGGAGATCCTCCGAGTCCATGCCAAGAAGGTGAAGCTATCCGAATCCGTCGACCTCAGCGTGATAGCCAGAGGCACCCCCGGCTACTCCGGCGCCGAACTGGCCAACGTTCTCAACGAAGCCGCCCTCATGGCCGCCCGCAACGGGCAGAAGGCCATCGAACAGCACGACCTTGAGGAGGCCCGTGACAAGGTCCGCTGGGGCAAGGAACGCCGAAGCATGGCCATGAGCGAGAAGGAGAAGACCTCCACTGCCTGGCACGAAGCCGGTCACGCCCTGCTCAACGTCGTCATCGACCATACCCACCCCCTCCACAAGGTCACCATCATCCCGCGCGGCCAGTATCTCGGTGCCACCATGTACCTTCCCGAGGGTGACAAATACGCCACCCAGCGGAAGGAAGCCCTCGCCATGCTCGTCATGACCATGGGGGGACGTATCGCCGAGGAGATGTTCACCGGGGATGTCTCCAACGGCGCTTCGGGCGACATCGCCCAGGCTACCAAACTCGCCCGCCGCATGGTCTGCGAGTGGGGCATGAGCAGCCTCGGCATGATCCGCTTCAGTGAGGAGAACGACTACGTCTTCCTCGGCCGTGACGTCTCCCGTGCGCGCGAATACAGCGAGTCCACCGCCCAGCAGATCGACAGCGAGGTGAAGCGTCTCATTGATGAAGCCTACCAGCAGGCTACCGAAATCCTGGAGGCCAAGAAGGACAAGGTCGAACTCATCGCCAAGGCCCTGCTCGAATTCGAAACCCTCGAGGGATCCCAGATCGAGGATCTCATCAATCTCGGCACCATGCGCAATCCTCCCGTGATCGCCCAGAAGCCACCACCGCTCCCCCCTCCTCCGAGCGATGCCCCGGGAGTGGAGGTTAGCAAGCCGAGCGAGCCCGATTTCCCAACCGGTGGACTGGTGGCTCCGGTGCCGGCATAAACGGAAAGGGAAATGATGAAGGGGCTGAAAAATCTTCCCCTTTCCAATCAGATACCCAAATTGAAAGCTTGCTGGAAAACCCGTGCTCAGCACTCCCTTTACAGCTGGCAAAATCAACTGAATCAGCCATCATTTCCCTTGATGAAACGCCACCTCACCTTGTTCCTGATCTTCCTTTCGGCACTTCCTGCCATGGCTCATCCTGCTCAGTTCCATGCAGTGGATGGGATGGGGGCAGCCCATGCTGGTTTCCTGCATCCCTTCACGGGATTCGATC
>CAIZIQ010000026.1 GCA_903933015.1 uncultured Spartobacteria bacterium
TCTTCCCAGGCGCCGCTGTGGTAGGTGCGTAGCAGATGGTTCATTTCGCCACTGCAGCCGCGCAGATTCCAGGCGAGGGCATCCCATCCAGTCCGATGGAAGGCGGCAGCCATCCCCTGCACGGAGGCATTCGCGGAATTTCCCTCGAGTCCGTGAGTGATGATGACAAGGGACTCCGAGTGCTGCTCGCGGTTCCAATCGAGATCGAGAAAGTCCCCATCGGGGGTCTCGATCCGCTCGCGCTCACAAGTGATCGGTGTAACCCGCCGGAAGAGCACGGGCAGGATCGTCTGAAGGTGTCCATTCGCCAGCCCCCATGGCGGTCTGTAGGTGGAGGATGCAATCAGGGGCATCGGGTCACTTAGTCTCTGGACACTGCATCATCTCGCACCGCTCAGAGGAGGGGCCCCAAGGTGGCGGTCAGGTTATTCCAGAGGCAGCGCGAGAGGGGCCATGCCTCCACAGCCTCCTTGCTGACGCGATGGGAGTTAGCCAAGTATTCGTGCTGGCGCGCGACCATGGACTGCGTGAGCTCCCTGTCCACCAGCAGAATGTTGTTCTCGTAGTTGAGGTCGAAGCTCCGGCGATCCATGTTCGCGGAGCCAATGAGGGTGACATGCCCATCGACAGTCAGGGATTTGGCATGCAGCAATCCCCCGTCGTACTCGTAAATCTTCACACCGGCATCGAGCAGCTCGCGGTAATAGCTGCGGCTAGCAGCACCCACGACCCAGGAGTCGTTTCTGGCAGGGAAGATGATGGTAACATCAATCCCACGGTAGGCAGCCGTGCAGAGCGCATTCTGCAACAAATCATCGGGCACATAATAGGGTGTGGTGATGATGACCTCCCGCCGAGCGGCAAAAAGAATAGTTTCAAAGACCTCGGACATGGCTGAGGCACGCACGGTCGGGCCGGTGCCGATAACCTGCGCCGTAAAGCCACCGGGGATCGGCGCAGGTAACGGGGCCTTCAGCAGTCCGTCGAGATTCTCGTTCACAAAGGTCATCCAGTCGCTGGCAAAGAGGTATTGATTCTCACGGACGACGGGCCCCTCGAACCTCATCGTGGAGTCGACCCAGGGCGCATACTTCGCCTTGATGAGGAATTCGGGATCGGCACAGTTCTGACTGCCGCAATAGGTGATCCGGCCATCGATGACCACGATCTTGCGGTGGTTGCGGAGATCGATCCTTCCATGGAGCGGTCGCAGCAGGGGATTGACGATGGGATAAGCCACGGCAACCCGGACGCCGGCATCGCGCATGGCCGACCAGGATGCCGAGGCAATGATCGTGCGAGATCCCAGGGCATCGGCCATGACCCGGCAGGTGACCCCGCGCAGGGCTGCACGCCGGACAGCCTCCACGATTTTCAGGCCGTTGTGATCTGACAGCCAGATATAGAAGAGCAGATGGACATGATCCGTTGCGGCATCGATATCAGTCACCATCGAGTCGATCGCTGCGTTGGAGTCCTGCAGGAGCCGCGCGGTATTTCCGGTCAGGGGGGTGAACCCGTTGATCGACTCGCCGAGTTCAAAAAGATGCCGGTACGGTTCCGCCTCCGGAGAGAGAGCTGCGGCGGACTTTTCCATGGGGGGCATCCCGGCAAGGACCTCCCGTAGGCGCCTGCCCCTGTCCCTGCCGATGTTCACCTCTCCGAAGAGCAGATAGATGATAATTCCGATTGCCGGGAAGGTGGCCACGAGGATCATCCACGCGATACGCGATGCGGGGTCACGATGAGGTCGCAGCAGGATCCTAGCCATCACCGCGAGCTTCAGCACCACGATGAGGGTTACGAGAAAGAGCGAGTGGTGTTGAGGATGATCCATGGGCTCCTGAACCGGAAAACTACTATCAGGGAGATCTTAGGGAAACGCTGAATAATCGAGCGTTAGCACGGGGCCTCCCCCAGCTCGATCAGCGGATCAATACGGCCCCCGGATCTCGTGGGCCACGGAGAGGGCGTAGAAATCGCGGAGTTTTCCGTGGAGCGCCGAATCAAGCGGGGGGAGATCGGAGGCCGCAGCATTCCGCAGAACCTGATCGCTCTTGCTGGCCCCTGTGATCACGGTGGTCACCGCCTCGTGGTCGAGGATCCAGCGCTGGGCCATGGAAGCCATCTCCCACCCCGCAGGAACCAACGAACGCAGTTGCTCTGCCAGCGAGACCGCTTTCCCGTAAGGGATGCCTGCAAAGGTCTCACCCACATTGAAGGCCGCCCCATCCCGGTTATAGTTGCGGTGATCCTGCGGGGCGAAGGTCGTTGCGTCCGTGAACTTCCCCGAGAGGACACCGCTTGCAAGCGGCAGGCGGACGATGATGCCCACGTTCCGCTTCGCGGCTTCTGCAAAGAGCTCGTCGGCCGGCTTTTGCCGGAAGAGATTGAAAATCACCTGGAGCGAGGAGAGGCCCTCCTGACCGAGACAGATCATTCCCTCGGCGTCGGATTCCACGCTCGCCCCAAAACGCCTGATCTTCCCCTCGTCGCGGAACTTGCGCAGCCAGTCGAAGATCTCGCCCTGCTTCAGCACGGCGGGTGGAACGCAGTGGAGCTGTGTCAGGTCGAGGCAATCGGTGCCTAGCCGCCGGAGGGATCCCTCGATCGCGTCACGGACCCCGGCTTCGGTGTACTTGTCGGGATAGAGAGCGCCTCGTCCGAGCTTCGTGGCCACGAAGAAATTCCTCCGGGTTTCTTTTAGAAAACGGCCGATTAGCTCCTCACTGCGGCCCGCCCCGTAGACATCCGCCGTGTCGAGAAAGGTGATCCCCGCTTCGGTCGCCGACTGCAGAATGGAAAAGGCTTTCTCATCATCCACGGCACCCCAATCCGCGCCTCCGAGCTGCCAGCAGCCAAGGCCGATTTCGGAAACAGGAATGGGAGGGTTCGGGAATGTGCGCGTTTTCATGGAGGGAAGCGGGTGAAGAGGATGAGGGCGGTTCCGTAGCATAGCGGATCGGGCATACTCTTCATTACCAAATCGAGGAACCATGGTGACTCAAACCCGAGATGCGCTGCTATCGGGAACTTGCATCAACTCTTAGGCAAGCCTTCTTGGACAAACTTCCTTGGTGCCGGCCAGGAACAGCGAAAAGCCAGGATCTCTCTACCGAGAATCAAAGCTATGTAGCACCTCTGCTATCTGGATGTTTGTGTGGTTTTCTTGGAAGCAAAATATTTTTGTGTATTGAGGGCGTTTTCGTAAACCTCCGTCGGTGATTACAAAGATTTTAGGGCCGGGATTCGGACTTCTCGAAAAACCAGACTTCAGGAATCTCTGGGGAGGCAACCTGTTTTCCAACACGGGAACCTTCATGATGATCATCGCGGCGGGATGGGAGATGAGTTCCCTGACCCATAATGCTGCTCTCGTCGCGATGGTGCAGACGGCGCTCAGCCTTCCCTTTTTCTTTTTCGTCATTCCCGGAGGAATCCTCACGGATCTGGTCAATCACCGCAGGCTGCTGATCCTGACACAGGTCTGGATGATGATTTCCGTTTCCCTGATCGCTTGGTGTGCCTGGACCGATCGGCTCACACCGTGGCTCTTGCTAGGCCTGCTGACACTCGTCGGCATCGGGACAGCCGTGCATCAACCCGCCTGGAAAACGATACTTCAGGATCTGGTGACCCGCGAGCAGTCCGCCTCGGCCGTGGCGCTCAACAGCCTGAACTACAACATCGGTCAGGCTCTCGGGCCTTTCTTGGGGGGCCTGCTGGCCGGGGTTGCCGGGGTTGCGAGCGTGTTCGCCTGCAAGGCGCTTTCCTATCTTTCGGTCATCGGCGCTCTCTGGCCGATCCCTGACGACCAGCTTCCAAAACCGAAGACCGGCGTCACCGCTGTCACCGTCCTTTCGTCGCTGGGCGAAGGATGGGTCTTCCTGAGGACTTCCCCCATCCTCGGGGGTGTTCTACTCAGATACGCCTGCTTTATCCTCCCTGCCTCGGGGATGATGGCCCTGCTTCCGCTGGAAGCGCGCAGAGAGCTTGGGACGGGAGTCTTCGGATACGGGGCGCTCATGGGCACCCTTGGCGTGGGAGAATTGCTCGGTGCCCTCGGGGTTGGTGCCGTGGTCGGGGCCTTTTTCGTTCCGGGACTCAAACAGCGCTATTCCATCGATTCGGTGGTGAAGGTCACGCTGGTCTGCTTCTCCCTCTGTGTTCTGGGAGTGAGCCAGTGGGACAGCATGCTGACGGATGATCTTTTCCTGATCGTCGGGGGAGTGGCTTGGAGTGTCATGACCGTCACCCATCAGGTCGCCGTGCAGTTCTGCTCTCCCGACTGGGTACGCGGGAGGACGACTTCATTCTACATGCTGACTTTGCAGGGGACCACCGCGCTCGGGAGCATGGCCTTCGGATGGATTGCCCAGCAGACGAGCATTCGCGAGAGCATCATGCTCTGTGCGGTTTTTTCGATGCTCGGAATCTTGCTGATCCGCCGGTTTCCGCTCACCGACAATTCCTCGAAGGAGTGAAAGCCGGGGCCAATCAGGCCTTGGCATCAGATTTCTGTGAGCGGATCAGGTAGATGGCGCACGGCACCAGAATAACCGTCGCGATCATCGAGACGGAGACGCCGCCAACAATCGCCCGTGCCAGGGGAGCGTAGGCTTCGCTTCCGGTACCGAGTTTGAACGCCATCGGCAGGAGTCCCGCGATCGTGGCGAGTGAGGTCATCAGGATCGGCCTCATGCGGGTCTTCACTCCGGAAAGAATGGCCGCCTGCAGGGTGTCTCCTTCCTCCAGGCACCGTGATGTGGCCTCCACGATAAGGATACTATCGGTCACCACGATGCCGATCATTATGATCACGCCCATGAGGGACATGATGTTGAGTGTGGTGCCGGTTATCAGAAGGGTGAGGACCACGCCCGAGAGACCGGGTAGCACGGCCAGCAGGATGAGCATCGGCTCGGTAAAGGAGCGGAACTGGGCGACAAGCACCAGATAAACCAGCAGGATGGCCAGAAGGATGCCCCAACCCATCGAGGTGAAGGTTTTCTGCATGGTTGTGACCAGTCCGCGCATGGCGACGCGAACACCAGCCGGAGGGGGATTTTCGGCGATGAGGCGATCAAGCGACTTGGCCACGTCCCCGATGGCTTCGCCACGAGTGGAGACATAGAGATTGATCACCCGTTGGAGTTGGTAGTGGTCGATCTCCGTGGGGCCTTCCGCCTTGCTGATGGTGGTCACCGCGTCGAGCCGTATGGAGGAGCGCAGTGGGATCGCCTTCAGGTCATTGATGCTGCGGACAAGGCCTTCGGGGTACTGGACGGTAAGCAGGTAGTCGATGCCGGAGGTGGGATCGATCCAGTAGTTGGGCTGGATCATCCCGTTGGAGACGAGTGCTGTCACCAGGTTGCTGATCACTTCCCTTGAGGTGACTCCCACCATGCCGGACCGGGTGCGGTCGACGTTCAGCTTGAGGATGGGAGCTTCGAGATCTTGGGGGATAATCATGTCGGCGATCCCGGGGAGAGATCGCGCCTTGGCCATGATCTGCTTGGCGTAGGCAAAGGCAGACTTCTGGTCTTTACCGGCAAACTGGAGATCGATGGGGGCGGGCAGACCCATGTTGAGCACGGACTCGGCGAGTCCCCCGGCCTGCAGGTAGACCGAGAGCTCCGGAAGCTCGGTTGTAATCGCCTGCCTGACCTTCCCCATGAGTGCGTAGCTGCCGTTCCGGTGCCCTTTGGCAAGGCTTACCTGCACGGTCGCGGTATGTGATCCGGAATTGTTCGAGTACATGGCCGAGAGGTCTGCCGTGCTTCCGATATTGGAGACAATGATTCCGAGGTCATTGGCGGGGATGATCCTGCGGACGAGGTGTTCGAGCCGTGAGACCAGTTTTTCCGTCTCCTCGAGACTTGTTCCCGGAAGTGCCTTCACGCTGACCACAAACTGTGACGGATCGGTCCTTGGAAAGTAGGAGGTTCCGACGAAGGGTGTCAGGGCCATGCAGGCCACGCAGGTCCCCGCAACGACCGCAACGACCATTCGCGAGCGGGGGAGGAGGGTTTCAAGCAAGCCTCCGAACCATCCTAGAAGAGCCGTGAAGAGCCGTTCAAATCCTTCGAGAAAGCGTGTCCAGATCCACGGCAGAAACCGGGAGGATGCAGTGGCGGCGGGTGTTTCGTGGTGACGGATGAAGAGCGAGCAGTAGAGAGGAACCACGGTGACCGCGACCAGATAGGAGGCGGCGAGTGAAATGACGACCGCCAAAGCCAGGGCTCCGAAGAAGTATCGGCTCACCCCCGTGAGCAGGGTAACGGGAAAGAAGACGATGCCCGTGGCAAGCGTCGCGGCGAGCACCGGGAGTGCAACTTCCTGTCCTCCTTTGACGGCGGCGGTCTGGGGATCCTCACCCTGCTCGAGATGGCGGTAGATGTTCTCGAGCACAACGACCGAGTTATCGATGAGACGTGAGAAGGCGAGCGCCAGTCCTCCCAGCATCATGGAGTTCACGGTGCCTCCGGTCCACCCGATGATCATGAAGGCCGCCAGGGCGGAGAGGGGGATGGAGAGAAAGACGGCGGTGGTCGCGCGGACGTTCCCCAGAAAGACAAGGATCATCACGGCCGTGAGGGCCAGGCCAAGGATACCCTCCTTGACCAGGGTCATGATCGCGCCGGTAACGAAGGAGGACTGGTCGAAGACGACGTTGGCGCGAAGGGATCGTGGCAGGCCCGTAAGTTCCTGGACGGCCTTGCGGATCCCCTTCACCACCTCGATCGTGTTGGATTCCCCCCCCTGCTTGAGCACGGGGAGGTAGACGGAACGCTGGCCGTTGATCCGGACGATGTTGGACTGGATGGCCGCCCCGTCCTTCACCCGGGCAACATCCGCCACGAGCACTTGGGCCGTCCCGGAGACTTTCAGGGGAACCCGGGCGATCTCATTCACGGTGTTGAGTTGGCCGTTCGCCTGGACCGTGTAGTCGGTCGGGCCGATCACGACATTGCCTCCCGGAAGGATCGTGTTCGCCCCCTGGAGGGAAGTGACCACATCCATCAGGCTCAGTTGCCGGGATTGGAGCTTCATGGGATCGACATAGACCATGATCTGCCGGTATTTGCCGCCGAATGGCTGGGGTACCGACGCGCCCGGTGCTCCGGCTACCTGGTTACGGATATTGAACTGGCCGAGGTCGCGCAATTGCGTCTCGTCAAGGCCCTCCCCAGACAGCGTGATCAGGCAGACGGGGAGGCTGGAAGCGTCGAACTTCAATACCACCGGCGGGAGGGTGCCGGCAGGGAGCCGTCGCAGGTTCGCCATCGCGAGGTTTGAGATCCCGCTGACAGCGCTATCGGCATCGGTACCCGGCTTGAAGATGATCTTGATGAGGCTGACGCCCGGCAGCGATCGTGACTCGATCCGGTCAATGCCGCCTGCCAGCGTGAAGAAGCGTTCGAATCTGGAAGTGATACCCGACTCGATCTGCTCAGGCGGCATCCCAGGATAGAACGTGGCCACCACCACGACCGGGATCTTCACCTCGGGAAAAAGATCGACTGGCATCCGCAGTAGTGTGGTCAGACCCAGGACCACCAGCACAAGGCATGCGACCAGCACCAGATACGGGTATCGGATCGCGAAGCGTGCCATGATGGGATCTCTTCTTCCTTGCCGCTGAACCGGGACTCAGTTTGCCGCGGGGCTTGAGGGGGGAGTTTGAGGAAAAGCGGGAAACACTTTCATGCCGGGCTCCAGCTCGGAGGAGTTGCCGAGCACCACGGCATCCCCTTCTGCGACGCCCGAGACGATCTGCACGCGGGATGGGGTTTCGACCCCGAGTTTCACGGCGCGCTTTTCGATGATACAATCCTTGGAAACGACCAGCACGCTCGGGGTGTCCGGTGTCCTGATAGCCTGAACGGGAAGGGTCATGGCTCCCTTTGCCCTGTCTAACGGGAATCTGCCGATCACATACAGCCCGGATATGATCGACAAATCGGGATTGGGGATGTCCGCCTCGACGGTCATGGTGCGGGTCACACTGTCGACCTGGTTGGAAAAGCGGGCGATCTTTCCTGTGGTCGTACGATTCAAAACCGGGATAGAGATCCCGATCTCGTCGCCGATCCGAAATTTGCCAAGCGCGGTTTCAGGAACCGGGAAGGAAGCCCTGAGTTGATTGTCCTGCGCCAGGGATGCGATGGGAATGCTGAGGGTCCCCGAATAGGCAGCCATCTGCACCAGCGTGCCGGGGTCGGCGTTGCGCTTGGTAATCGTGCCGTCGAAGGGGGAGGTGATGTTCGTGATTCTGGAACCTTGGGGAAGGGTTCCAATCGCAGCCTTGGTGCCCTTGAATGCCTGGATCTGCTTTTCGGGGTCGACGACTTCCAGCGTGGCGATCACATCGCCCTCCTTCACGCGATCTCCGATATCGACCTTCATCTCCCGCACGTACCCCGAGACCAGGGAGAGAATCTCGATTTCCTGATTTGGTTTGAGATCGCCGGGGACCTCCAGAAACGAGGTCAGATCCTCCACGACGGGACGTACTGCGGAGACGGTCACTGGAGACGGCGTTTCGGGCGGCTTCGTTCTCAACAAAAGGAAGGCTATCAACGCGATTACAAGGACGGCGACGGCAAGCACA
>CAIZIQ010000027.1 GCA_903933015.1 uncultured Spartobacteria bacterium
CAGACCGAGCGGGGTGGCCGCATTGCCGAGGCCGAGCATGTTGGCCGCGATATTCATCACCATGGCCCCCATGGCCGGATGTCCGGGAGGCACCTCGGGGAAGAGTCGTGTCAGGAGGGGACGAAGGAACGAGGAGAGTCTCTCCACGGCACCCGATTTCTCAGCCAGTCGCATGATCCCAAGCCAGAGGGCCATGATAGCCCCCAGCGGGAGGGCGATGTTCATCAGGGAGGCCTTGGCAGCGTCAAAGGTGGCCGCCGTGACGGCTTCAGTCCGTCCGGTTAATACTCCAAGAATGACCCCGCAGAGAATCAGTCCTAGCCAGAGATAATTGAGCATGGATCGGTTTTACGCATCTCCTTCTCACGGGTCAGTAAAATTGACCTTCCGGAGGAACCTTTCTTCAGCTTCAATATGCGGCATTATGTCCGTTTGTCCCGACCGCTGGATTCGCAAAATGTCCCTGGAGAAGGGAATGATTGAGCCGTTTGTGGAGCGCCAGGTGCGTTCCTCCGATGATCGCCGGATCATCAGTTACGGCCTCTCAAGCTACGGTTACGATCTTCGCGTCGCCGATGAGTTCAAGGTCTTCACCAATGTTCACAGCGCGATGGTCGATCCCAAGGAGTTTGATGAGAAGTCCTTCGTCGATATTAAGACCGATGTCTGCGTGGTGCCTCCGAACTCCTTTGCCTTGGCCCGGAGTGTGGAGTATTTCCGCATTCCCCGCGAAGTCCTCACCATCTGTGTCGGCAAGTCCACCTATGCCCGCTGCGGAATTATCGTGAATGTCACCCCCTTCGAACCGGAGTGGGAGGGGCATGTCACTCTCGAGATCTCCAATACCACCCCATTGCCCGCCCGCATCTACGCTAACGAGGGATTGGCCCAGGTCGTCTTCTTTGCCGCCAGCGAATCGTGTGAGACCAGCTACGCCGACCGCGGTGGCAAGTACATGAAGCAGCGCGGAATCACTGTCCCCAGGATGTAGGGCAGGATTGTTTTTGGCTTCCCTACTCGGACCAGGGTCTTTGAATTCAAGGACCCAATCCCTATCCTAGGTTGTCTTTTCATCTCCGGAGGCCTGCTCCGTCATCTTGCGGAGAGCCTCAGACATATCCTCAGTTTCCTCCCAGACTTCGCGAGTTACGTAGATCGGGGCGTTCTGCTGAGATGCCATGGCCAGGCAGTCGCTGGGGCGGGCATCCAGTTCGATCACCTTTCGTTGCTGCAGTTCGTTTTCCACGGTGATGATCATCCGTCCGTAGTAGGTGGCGCCCTTGAGATCGTTGATGATCACCCGTTCCACTTTTGCCCCGAGCGATGTCAGGAGCATTCCCATGAGGTCGTGGGTGAGGGGACGCTCATTCTTGGTGCCGTGGACAAGGAGGCTGATGGAATTCCCGACAAGAGGGTCCATGTAGATAACAAACACTTTCTTGTCATTGCCCAAGAAAACAGCGCTGCCGCTCGTTGTCGGGAGGACTGCCTTGATCGTTACGGGAAGCACCTCTTTGGAGTTCATGATGAAATATAGTATGCACCCGGATCACTTTGGATGCATCTACGCATTCGGCTTATCTGCGGTAACTTTCGTGGATAATGCCGCGCCTCCTGTAGGCCTCTGAAGTCACGAGATAGTGGTCAGCCCAGGAAGCAAGCCCGGCTTGTTCCTCTTCGGAAAGCGTTCTCAGAACTTTGGCCGGGGAACCGACAACCATCGAACCGGGGGGGATTACGGTATTCATCAGGACCGTGGCATGTGCACCGATGAGGCAACGCTCCCCGATGACCGCGCCGTCGAGAATGATCGCACCCATGCCGATCAGGGATTCGTCGCCGATCGTGCAGGCATGGACAATGGCACCGTGTCCTATGGTGACACGTTTCCCGACGGTCGCCCCCTGGCTTGTCGCGACATGAATCACTGCATTGTCCTGAACATTGCTCTCATCCCCGATCACGATGGGGGCGATGTCACCTCGCAGCGAGGCTCCTGGCCAGACGCTTGCACGTGTCCCGATACTCACGTCTCCCGCAAGGAATGCACCGGGCGCGACGTAGGCTCCCTGTCCGAGGCGGGGAGCTCGATCAAGATGCTCGCATACAATTTTTGCAAAGTAGTCAAGATGATCCGGATGACGAATGTCACTTCGTGGGTCGACTGCGGGGTGAGTATTCATGCGGTTTTTTTGGTTTTTTGCAGAATGAGTGTTGACAGCAAGCGGTGGTTTTTTTTGGATCACTCCTGTCATACGACACAAACAAACCCAACCCAACAAAACAATCCATGAGCAGCAAACTCCATCTCGTTGAATCCGTTCAGAAGTCCCTCGGCAAGGACATCAGCAAGGCCCACGCCGAAAAGGTCGTGAATGCCGTCATCGAAAACATCAAGGGCCTCGTCAAGAAGCACAAGAGCCTCCAGTTGATCGGATTCGGCACCTTCAAGGTTGTCAACCGCAAGGCCCGTACCGGCATCAACCCCAAGACCGGCGAGAAGATCAAGATCAAGGCTTCCAAGAGCGTTCGCCTGACCCCAGGCAAGGCTTTCAAGGCAGCCCTCTAAGTTTTTTCTTAGGGTTTCCCCCCCGCCCGAGAAAACCCGTTATGCCAATTGGCATAACGGGTTTTCTCATTTAACAGTCCATTCGGTTACGATAGGATGGGGGTCATGAAAACTCCCATTGTTGTTTCAGTCACCGGCGCGGCAGGTCAGATCGGATATTCCCTGTTGCCGAGAATTGCTTCTGGTCAGGTCTTTGGCCATGACCAACCCGTGGCACTACGACTCATTGAGATCGAACCCGGGATGAAAGCTCTGGCGGGTGTTGTCATGGAGCTTAACGATTGCGCTTTCCCGTTACTGGAGTCCATTGAGGCAACATCCGATCTTGATCATGGATTTACGGGGGCAAACTGGGCGCTACTAGTTGGTAGTGTTCCCCGCAAGGCAGGAATGGAGCGCAAGGACCTCCTTGGTATCAATGGAAAGATCTTCACCGGCCAGGGACAGGCGATTGAGCGCAATGCCGCCGATGATATCCGCGTTCTTGTTGTCGGCAATCCCTGCAACACGAATTGCCTGATCGCGATGAAAAATGCCCCCAGCATTCCGGAGGATCGCTGGTTCGCCATGACCCGTCTCGATGAGAACCGCGCCAAGAGCGCTCTGGCCCACAGGGCGGGTGCTCATTCCCGCGATGTCACCAAGCTCGCGATTTGGGGCAACCATTCCAGCACGCTTTATCCTGATTTTGAGAACGCGCTCATCAACGGTGATCCCGTCAGCAAATACATTCCTGACCGTGCCTGGCTCGAGGGTGATTTTATCAAGGATGTCCAGCAGCGTGGTGCCGCCATCATTGCCGCCCGCGGCCTCTCTTCGGCGAAATCCGCGGCCCATGCGGCCATCGAGACCGTCCAGTCCCTGAGG
>CAIZIQ010000028.1 GCA_903933015.1 uncultured Spartobacteria bacterium
GCCCCAGTACCTCCAGTGGCAGTCTGATAGCACCAAGGATCCCCGTTTCATGGCGAACATCGGTTGGGAAAACCCCTACGAAATGTTCCTCCAGCAGCCCCTCTCCAAGGACTTCATGAACAATAACATTGTTTCCGCAAAGGGCATCGGTGCCACCCTCGGTAACGGCGTTTATGTCTACAACACGACCCAGAAAAAATACATTTCCTACTCCACCAGCGCTGTTCCTTGGAGCAGTTCCTACGCAGCTTGGGGTGGTACGCTTCGTGTAAAGCCCTCCAGCAGCACTTATGTCCAGGCTGGTCTCTATGAGGCGATTGCCAATACCAGCGGTGTCGGTGTTTCCCAGTACTCCTCGACCCAAGTTTATCCCTACACCACGACATCACCTTCCATGAGGGGTTCAACCAAATACTCGGGTCAGCAGTATCCGATCGTGAATGCGAAGACGGGCCAGTTTGCCGGCTACGCCACGCAGGGCTGGGTTAAGAGCTATGGACAGAACCATGGATTCAACTTCCAGGGTTCCCCTGCGTTCACTCCGAACACCACCGCCGCCGCGAATCAGAACTTCGGTAGCGGTCAGCAATATTCCGAGAACGGCCTCTACAACGTGGACGAAATCGGATGGACCCCCAAGTTGGGTGCCGCGAAGCTGGAAGGCAAATACGCGGTCGGTGCCTACATCTGGGGTCAGCAGAACAGCAGCTTCATGCCTGCTAACTATGTTTCTCCGAATGCCACCTCGAAGGCTCCGCTGTCGAACCTTTACAATAACCTGACTGCAGGAATGTACTTCCAGGCTGATCAGCGTCTGACTGCCGTGAAGGAAGATTCTGCGGCTCCCGCTCCTGTGAGCAAGAATCCTGTGGATAGCAAGAATCCTGTTGCTCCTACCACGGCCGCCGCCACCTACTCCAAGACCCGTGGTCTCTATATGATCAACGAGTTCACCTTCACGAATCCTTCGGAGAACGTGATGCCTGTCTACTTCCAGACTGGTCTCATCTATCAGGGGCTTCTGAATTGCCGTCCGAACGACAGCGTCGGTGCCGTCATCGGTGCCGGATTCTACAGCCAGCAGTACAACCGTTGGCAGAATTCCCAGAATACTGCTGTGAATGGTACCTCCACGGTGGCTTCCGGCTTGTCCACGCTGCCCGCTTACACCTCCACAGAGGTTGTGGAAGCTTACTACAAGATCGCTCTTAACAAGTGGGCAACCTTCAGCCCTGATATCCAGTGGATCTGCAATCCAGCAGGTAATGGAACGGTTGGCAACGAAGTGATCGTCGGTGCCTGCGCCAAGGTCACCTTCTAAGGTTTCAGTTTAGGTTTAGTAGATAGATATTGGTTGGTTTGACTGAAGACGCCCTCCGGGTATTACCGGAGGGCGTTCTTTTTTATTTTACGGTAAAATCCACTGGTTGGTCCTTTTTCCCAAAATAGAGGGGCATCCATTTGGACCAAGACGGAGTCATGCTCCCGTACCTTGCTTTTCAATCGGCGTATTGCCGATTTCCTGATTAATATTTTTTGTGATGCACGAATTTCTTCAGCAGATGATCAACGGGGTGTCCCTCGGTGCGATCTATGCGCTGATAGCGCTTGGCTACAGCATGGTTTACGGTCTGCTGAAGTTCATCAACTTTGCCCATGGCGATGTCCTCATGATCGGTGCCTTTGCCGGATTCTACGGAGCTCCGGTGGCACATCACCTACTGCCGGATCCATGGATGACGACCGCTGCGGTGCTGATCTGGGCAATGGCAGTCTGTGCCGTTCTAGGAATACTGATTGAGCGCCTGGCCTACCGCCCTCTGCGCAATCAGCCTAAGCTGGCCGTCCTGATTACCTCTATCGGTGTTTCCCTGCTCCTCTCCTACGGAGGGCAGATCCTGTTTGGGGTGAATCAGAAGGCATTTCCCGATCTGCTGCCTCCCCTTCGTATCTCCCTGGGTGAGGGGGTTACGATTTCTGGCAATCATCTGCTGGTGATCGCCGTGACTTTGGTTCTTCTAATTGCCCTGCGTGAGATTGTCCTCCGTACCCGCTTCGGCCTCGCCCTTCGGGCGCTCTCCCAGAACCGGGATGCAGCAGCCCTGATGGGGGTGAACAGCAATGTCGTGATCTCACTCACCTTTGCCTTGGGTTCAGCTTTGGCAGGGGCAGCTGGTGTGCTCTACGCGATGAATATCCACTCGATCGAACCGCTCATGGGAACACTCCCCGGGATTAAAGCCTTCGTGGCTGCGGTGCTTGGCGGCATCGGTAGCCTGCCGGGCGCGGCCGTCGGGGGGCTCCTTCTGGGCCTTAGTGAGTGCCTGCTTGGTGGTTCTTTTCTCTCTTCCTACCGTGATGCGATTGCCTTCGGCATCCTGATTCTGATCCTTCTGATCCGCCCATCCGGGCTCTTCGGAAGCTCAGCGGCGGAAAAAGTTTAGGAGTCTGCTCCCCTTTCTTTCCTCTCCTTGACATGCTTGTAGGGAATGCTTTGATTTTCACTGAATTCCGATCCACTTCGGCTCCCCACATGAAAAACAACCCGTGGTTTCCGCTTCTTCTTTCTGCTGCTTTGCTGCAGGTGCTAGTTCCCGATCTTAGGGCTCAAACATTCACTGAAGCTACCCCGGCAATCCAGTGGAAGTACGGATGGCAAGATGGAAAGCGAGCGAATACCACAGGAAGTGCTCGCAATAAAAACGTCCTGCCGAATGCCAGTGGAGTGCCCTCGACGGGATATCTTCCCTCGCAGATCGCGCATGCTTATGGATTCGACCAGATCACGGGAACAAATGCCACTGGATCAGGGCAGAAGATTGCCATCATCGTTGCCTATGGGAGCCCCTCGCTCCAGAGGGATCTCAACACTTTCAATTCCCAGTACGGGCTGCCCACAAACACTGTATCTGTATATTATCCCAATGGCATACCCGGCACGAATAACTCGGGATGGGCGGCGGAGACCACCCTCGACGTGGAGTGGTCCCATGCTATGGCTCCAGGTGCCTCTATTGTTGTAGTGGTGGCACCCAATGCTAGCGGTACCAGTCTTCTTAACGCCATCAACTACGCCACCGGAACGCTGAAGGCGAATGTGGTGTCGATGAGTTGGGGAATGGCTGAGTTTGCCGGTCTCTCCTCGTACGATGCCTATTTCAACAAGCTTGGCATTAGCTTTGTCGCTTCATCCGGGGATTCCGGCGCAGGCGTGAGTTGGCCGGCCGTTTCGACGAATGTGGTCGGAGTCGGAGGTACCTCGCTGCTTTACAACACTGGAACGGGGACAATAACTTCGGAAACGGCTTGGAGTGGTAGTGGGGGAGGGGAGAGTAAATACGAAGCGATACCATCCTATCAGCTCGGATGGAACACGACTTCGGTCACCAATGCGGTCACCACCAATTCCACGAAAAATCTGACAAGCCGTGGAGTTCCCGATGTGAGCTATGTGGCAGATCCCTACACCGGTGTTTCTGTTTACTTCACCGATCCTGCTAGCAATATCGGTGGATGGTATATCTTCGGAGGAACAAGCGCCGGGGCCCCTCAATGGGCGGCTCTCTTGGCGCGTCGCTCAGCCCTCGGAAATGCCGGTGCCAGCCTTTTCAACGCCGTCACCTATGCTGCGGCGAAGAATTCCTACTCCACCCTCTTCCGGGATGTTTCCACCGGAAGTAACGGGTACACGGCAAAGGGGGGATACGATTTAGTGACAGGCCTTGGCAGCCCAGTTGCCAACGGAATTGCGGCTCTATCCTCAACGAATTCCACGGGTTCTCCTTTGCCAACACCGACTCCCTCTCCCACACCTCGTCAAAAAACGACTCTCACGGCGGCTCAGTTACCATCCGCCGTCATCCTGATTGATCAACTCAATACAAGCTTTGCCATGGATCGGCTGGCTAGAAATCCTGGTGGGTTGGCATTCTTTACCGATGGGCATTCGATGCTTGATTTGACTCAAGCCCAAGCCTCCATGAATAAGGGAAATGATGTGACTGTAGATTTCTATATGAGGGTATCGAGGGAGGAATATCTTCCCGCGAATCCAATCACCTGGATGTTCCTCAAGAAGCTGAACTACAGCCAGACATCCCTCTATGTGAATGACGGGTTTGGCCTGTTTCCGGTTTACGAACTGGACTTGAATTCCATGACCAATACCCCCTTGCAAACCACGACGAACTCGACTCGAGATTGCCGCTAGATTTTTCCAATCACTTCCAGATAGTTACGGGAGAGGGGATCGGGATTTCCTGGGGCGAAGGTCTCGATGCGCATCTGTTTGAGCATCCAGAGACCATCGATCTTCTGCGCGGAGACGATCTCAAAACGTCGTAGGAGTAGGCCCTTCTTGTCATACCCCTCGATTCTCAGGATGGCACCGCTTTCCTTGTCAATCCAGACTCGTGCTACCCCATAGATAGGCTCTCCCGAGGGTGCTTGAAGGTCGATTTTCCAAGCTGGTCGGGTGCGAATGGCCTGCTCGCCTTGCAGGATGGGACGCGGCCAATAAAGGAAGCCGAGTGAGAGATCTTCATAACTCACTCCGGTGTCGCGGATGAGTTCGTGCAAACGGGTTCCCGAGATATTCGTTGTGATTCCATCGAGGCGCTCGCTGAGTTTTGTCTCCTGGGGATCAAGTTTGAGAAAAATCGTTTGATCCGGATTGGAAAACTCATAGCTGATGACACGGTCTTTCAGGGTTATGGTGAGAGGGGCGGGTGAGGATTCACCCCGGATCTGCGCCCGCAATCTGGCTGGGTGACTAGTCGGACTCAACCGTGCTGACTGGAGTATTTCCACGGCGTCCTGAGCATGGCTAACGACTGGAAAAAACCCGACAAGGAGGAGCGCCAAGGAAATGCCGGCAGAGGAAAGATTCATAAGAGATGGAAATTATCGGATGCTTTCCTACCATGGGCAACAGGGGAAGTGGATGCGATTTCCAAAGGTTGGCGACTATCCCTTTGGCAGGATAGAGTTCGGACGAATATTGAATTCAAAGAGAGGCAGGACGCCACCCAGCACAAGCCTCTGTTGCTTTATGATGGAACCTGGTGGTTATGCAGGCATCTGATGGAGAGAAAGTAGGGGCGGACTTTATGCATTGCCAGAGTGGGGGTGGCAGTTCTCAGGGCATACTCTTTGGATCAGGCGATAGGAGTGCGAAGGCATGCGGGACATCCGCATCGGTGCGATGGCAATTTTCAGCATGATCGCGCTTTACGGTAATCCTGTCGGAAAGTGGGGATGCAAATTCTACGTGCGGAACTTGGGGGCGCGGAGGGATATGATCGATTGTTCGTTGAGCCAGCATTAAAGGGGTTAGAAAGAGGTTCAGTGGGGGGTGAAAGTGAATGTGTAGGCGCTGGAGTACGACTGTTTGAGCAAAAAAACAGGCATGAAGAACTCTCCAACGGGGACAACCGAGGGGTGTTTTTGAAAATATCTGTGACGAGATTGTAAAATCTTCTTGCAGATTCCTGCACTTTCCCTAGTTTCCCACCTCCCGACTTCTTCGGGATTTCAAAAGCTCCGCAGTGATGCGGATCTGTTCCTTAACAAACCACGGGGCAGAAAGCGGCTGCGAAGCGCACGAAGAAGGCATGGGATTCCTCATTTTTCTCACAATGCCAACCATCAACCAACTCGTACGTCAGGGCCGCCAGAAGGTCAGGGTGAAGTCTAAGTCACCCGCCCTCGTGAATTGTCCGCAACGCCGTGGCGTCTGCGTGCAGGTGATGACCCGCACCCCCAAGAAGCCAAACTCGGCTCTTCGCAAGGTCGCCAAGGTGCGCCTTACCAACGGGCAGGAAGTCATCGCCTACATCGGCGGCGAGGGACACAATCTCCAGGAGCACTCGATCGTTCTCGTGCGCGGAGGCCGTGTGAAGGATCTTCCCGGTGTTCGTTACCATATTGTCCGCGGCACTCTCGATACCCTCGGGGTCGATGGTCGTCGTCGCGGGCGCTCTAAGTATGGAGCCAAGCGCCCCAAGGCCGGTGAAGAGGCCAAGGCCGGCAAGAAGAAGTAAACCTGTTCTCAACCCACCAACCGTTCTTTTCCATGTCCCGTCGTAAACGCGTCATCCAGAAAGAGGTCAAGCGCGACCTCCGCTACGCCAGTCCCTTGGTTGCCCGCCTCATCACCACGGTCATGCGTGGTGGCAAGCGATCCCTTGCCGAGCGTATTGTTTACAATGCCATCGAGAGCACCCGTGACGGATCCGAGGCAGTTGATCCCCTTGATGTCCTCCAGAAGGCCATGGATAATGCCCGCCCCCGTCTTGAGGTGAAGAGCCGCCGTGTCGGTGGTGCCACCTACCAGGTTCCGATGGAAGTTCCCGCTGATCGTCAGCTCGCTCTAGCAATGCGCTGGATCGTCGGATTTGCCAACAAACGCAAGAGTGTCCCCATGGCAAAGGCCCTAGCTGCCGAGCTCAAGGAGGCGGCCGCCAATCAGGGCAACGCTATCAAGAAGCGCGACGACCTTCACAAGATGGCCCAGGCGAACCGCGCCTTCGCCCACTTCCGCTGGTAACCCAATCCCTTTGTTCTTTATTCAATTACCGCAATGAGTACCGCCACTGCCAATCCGAACTCCCCGGATCGTGCCTTTCCGCTGGAGCGCACCCGCAATATTGGGATCTGCGCGCACATCGACGCCGGCAAGACCACTCTGACCGAACGTGTTCTCTTCTACACCGGAATGATCCACAAGATCGGCGAGGTGCACGAGGGCACGACGGCGACTGATTGGATGGAGCAGGAGCGCGAGCGTGGTATCACGATCACCTCCGCCGCCACTACCTGCAGTTGGAACCAAATCAAGCAGGATGATGTCGTCAAGCTGTTCGACAACATCAAGATGCGCGTCAACATCATCGACACTCCGGGTCACGTCGATTTCACCGCCGAGGTGGAGCGTTCCCTGCGAGTTCTTGACGGTGCCATTGCAGTATTCTGCGGAGTTGCAGGGGTTCAGCCCCAGTCCGAGACCGTCTGGCGCCAGGCGAACAAGTACAATGTTCCCCGTATCGCCTTCGTCAACAAGATGGACCGTACCGGTGCCAACTTTGCGAATGCCGTCAACGATATGCGCACCAAACTTGGTGCCAATGCATGGCCGATTCTTATTCCGATCGGAGCTGAGGATAATCTCCAAGGCCAGATCGACGTGGTGAACCAGAAGGCTGTCATCTATGCCGATGATGCCAGCATGGGCTCCAATTATACCATTACTGAAATTCCTGCCGAACTGAAGGGCGCTGCCGAGGCCGCCTATCAGGATCTCGTTAATCAGATGATGGATCTCGATGAGGAAGTCGGAACTCTCTTCCTTGAGGAGAAGCCCGTCACCCGTGAGATCCTAAAGCAGGCCATCCGCCGCCAGACCATCGCCAACAAGTTTGTTCCGGTTGCCGGGGGATCCGCCTTTAAGAACAAGGGTGTCCAGTA
>CAIZIQ010000029.1 GCA_903933015.1 uncultured Spartobacteria bacterium
CCTCCGTGCGGCAGGAAATCAAGCAGGGATCCCTGAGTACTCGGCAACTCGACGCAGAGCGGATGTGGCGTCCCATGGGTGCCATCACTCGCAGGCCGATGCCTGAGAAGCCCTCCCTGCTCGAGTTCCTCAGCCTTCTGACCCCGAGGGCCAAGGCACTCATCCCGACGGCTTAGGGTTGCCAAGTCACGCTTCCATGCTTCGCTCATTTTTTGATCAGGGGCGTGCATCTTTGAAATTTTCTGCCACGTTACTTGGCATCATGTTCCGACGATCCTTCTCCAGCATCCTGCCTGTGGCTCTAGCGATTCTCTCCCCGGCACTCGCCTCCGCACAGCAAGGAAGCCCGTCAAACCTTTCCAATCCCCCCGCGACCTCACCGGCCCCGACTCTCACACCGCTAACAATCGCATCGAACAATGTCTTGGTGACGACTGAGGTTTCCAACAATCCGACCGCAATATCCACAACATCCCCTGCCATCGTTTCTGCCGGCATGCAGGCACCCGCACAACAGGCCTCGGGAACGGAACGTAGCAGCTATAGCTCAATTCGTGTCGATGGTCCCTACATCGCGATGACCTTCGATGACGGCCCCGATGCCAAACTGACGCCAAGACTCCTCGATATCCTCAAGGAGCGTCACGTCCACGCGACGTTCTTTGTCCTGGGTCAGCGCGTTCAGGATCATCCCGAAATCCTCCAGCGTGAGATCGCCGAGGGGCACGAGGTCGGTAACCATAGCTGGGATCACAAGGCACTCAATAAGTTAGCCGAAGGTGGTCTCAAGCATGAGTTGGCTGACACTTCGGATCTGATCAAGCAAACCATCGGCAAGCCGGTCACCTTGATGCGTCCTCCTTATGGCGCCACGAATCCTCGTCTCAGTCGGGCTATCGAGAAAGAGTATGGGATGAAGGTCATTCTCTGGTCAGTAGATCCCGATGATTGGAAGGATCCAGGTGCCTCGGTTGTCTCCAACCGCATTCTCAATGGATGGAAGCAAAGCGGGGGAACCAAACCCGGTGCCATCATCCTCTCCCACGACATTCACAAGGGAACCATCGAGGCGATGCCAGCCACAATTGATGCGCTGCTTGCCAAGGGCTATAAGTTCGTGACCATCTCCGAACTCCTTGCTCTCGAGAGCAAAAATCCAGCGCCCACTCCTTCGGCTTCCCCTTCCAGCTCTCCCTCGGCCCAGAAGAGCAGCAAGTCTAGAAAGCGCCAGAGCTAAGCGATCGGCGTAGCCGAGAGAACATTTTTCAAGATCGAGAGAGCTTCGTCGGCCTCTGCCTTCGTGATGTTCAGCGGGGGCAGAAGCCTGATCGTCCGCTCTCCGGAGGGGATCACGAGCAGGTCAGCAGCCATGAGCGCCTTGGTAGCGATGATTGAGGGAAGCCCCTCCCCGGCGAGATCATTGAGCTCGATACCGATCATCAGACCGACACCCCGAACCAATCGGATCGTAGGTAGATTCATCACCTCCAGTTCCCTCATCAGGTAAGCACCTAGGTTCCGTGCATTTTCCAACAAGCCTTCCTCCTTAATCGTTGAGAGCACGGCAAGACCGGCTGCAGCTACCAGAGGGTTGCCTCCATAGGTTGTCCCATGCGTACCGGAACCGAGCAGGTCGCAGAGAGAAAGATTGGCCGGAGTGGCTGTTGAGCGGGTTCCCGCCCAGAAAGCGCCGAGCGGCACGCCCCCCGCGATTCCCTTGGCCCAGCTCACCGCATCGGGCTCCACACCTGATGGAATAATCGTCCTCCAAGCACACCAGTCCCCGGTCCTGCCGAATCCACACTGAACCTCGTCGAACATCAGGAGTAGGTCATGCTGATCGCACAACTCACGAACCCTTTTTAGGAATTCCGGGGTCGCGGGATTGATTCCCCCTTCGCCTTGAACAGGCTCCAGAAGGATCGCGACAGTCTTCGGGTTGATCGCGGCCTCAGTTGCAGCCAGATCATTGAAAGGCACATGGACAAATCCCTCCACGAGTGGCGCAAATCCGGTCTTCACCTTTTCCTGACCGGTCGCACTGATTCCGCCGAGTGTTCGGCCATGGAAAGAATTGGTGAAGGTGATGATCTCATGCCGACCCGTGGGTGCTCCGAATTTACGGGCCAGTTTGTAGAGCCCCTCGTTCGCTTCGGCACCACTGTTGGAGAAGAAGACCTTCCCGCCGAGTCCCATGAGACCGACGATCAACTTCGCAAGTTCACCCTGGGGA
>CAIZIQ010000030.1 GCA_903933015.1 uncultured Spartobacteria bacterium
ATGAAGGAGAAGGGAATCACCGCGATGAGGGGTGACTGGACCAATGCAGATCCCTCCATCACCGCTGCGCTGAAGTCTTTCGGTCGCGTGGGCGTCCCGCTTGTTGTTTTCTACCCAGCGGGAAAAAACAGCGAACCTGTCATCCTCCCCGAACTGCTGACCGAAACCAAGGTGCTCGAGACGCTTACTCGATAGGGCGTTTACTCAATCACCGCCTGTCCCGTTCCCCTCCGATCACCGGATCTCGATCTCACAAACGGTTTCCCATCCGTTTTTAACAACGCACTCCAGACGGAGGTGGCATCGTTTTTCGGGGATATTCGCGATGATGGAAAATCCGGACTGCTTTGCCGCCGGGTGATCGGGGAAAAAGGGGGGCAGATCGACTCTGGGATGTTGGTCAATGAGGGATGGCAGATCGCTGGCGACATCACCCTCCATCAACCGGAGTCTTATCCGGGAAGGGGCGTCGCCATCCAGGGGGAAAGCAAAACCCCGGAATTCAACCCTGCGCTTTTGCCAGCAGATACCATTCGGTTCCTCCACCCGTGCCATGAACCGGTCGGAAATCATCCGTACGAAGATCCTTCTTGATCCTGCCGCCAGGAGGAGGGCCTTGAGAAGTCGCCGGAGAATGATTCTTCGCGATGCCTCCGATTCCCTCCAAAAATGATAGAGGAAGAAGCGGATGACATCGGAATGATCCGGGATCATGAACTGGGCCGCAAAATATCCCAGCACGACCCGGGGTTGGAAGACCCACCGCCAGATGGGGAGTTCCCTTGCGAGATAGGCCGTGTAAAGACGTGCGCAGATTTTCCAGTCCCTCGGAATCGCTTTGAGGTGATGCATTTTCCGTTCCCGGACGCCCACACGGTTGCCTTCCAATCGCCTCAGCGCGGCATCGGGAATCTCCGCGCCGAATTCCCGTCGAATCCATGACACTGTTTCGAGGACTGCCAAGGATTCCTCCCACTCCCTGGCCATGTCCGCAAGAAACTCCCAGTCGATGGGAGAGGGGGATCTTGAGATGATCATCGCGCAGTCCATCAACCAGCGCATCGGGGGAACCTCAGGCGTCCAATTGTACCCATGCCTGCAGGCGTGGATGATTTCGATTTCCGGGCGGAAGGCACGGCATCGCACCCCCTCGAAACTGATCTGACGGGAATGCTTCCAGGCCGTGCGATCCTCGGACAGTTTTGCCTGGATGCCGCTCCGCCAGTGAAGTTCGGTTTTCAAGGAGGGGAATTCCTTCCTGAAGAGATCGCTGCTGTAGTGATGGGTATCAGATGCCCCGGAGGCACTGAACCAGCCGTCGTGTGCCAGCGCCTCCAACGCGCGGTCACGGTCGTCGTGGCGGACCAATAGGTCGCAGTCCGCCATCGGACGCAGCGAGGGATGGGGGTAATACTGCAGGCCTATGGATGCACCCTTGAGGAGAATCGCCTCGATCCCGGATGCCTCCAGGGTCTGCAGGATCCGTTTGAGGGCGTTCCTCTTCATGGCCGTCTCCACCCGGAGGAAGCGCGTCACGCTGTCGAGCCTTGCCGAGATCGGGTCGCGGATTTCCAGTCTGGCGATGTTCCATCTCAGCATCGGCAGCATCCGGAAGGAGGCGTGATCGAGATCGTCGAAAACCGTGCTGTCACGCCAGGCCAGGAATGCCCCATGCGCATCTTCACCCTCCAGCATGGAGGCTTTGAGGATCAGGAGTTGATTTCCTTCGGGCCAGAGGGCGCTGGGGTAGCAGGGGGTTGTCATGCTCTGGATTCGGACGCGGGGGATTCTGCTGCGCGACGCCTTAGCATGTTTTCCCTGATGATGGTCAGATACTCCGTGTTGTATTCGCGCAGTCTCATCCCGACATTGTTCCCGTGGAGGCGTCTCCGGGCCATGACATGGGGAGGGACTGCATGACGGAGTCCCATCCCTTCGGCTCGGACGATCCACTCCACCGCTTCCGCCCGCTTCCATCGCGTCGAAAAAAGGCCGAAACGCTCAAAAACATCCCTTTTAGCAAGCATGATGCTGGGTAGCCGTGCGGGTGAGGCTTCGACGGGACAATGGATCCCGGAGGCCTCTTCGGGAGTGAGTTCGGGACTGATGAACTGGGCGAGCATTCCGAACACCGCATCTAGGCCGGGATCCTCCCGGAAAGCCCTCGACTGCAGGGCAAGCTTGTCCGGAAGCCACTGATCGTCGGCATCCAGGAAGGCCAGGAGATCCCCCTTTGCCGCTGCAATCCCGCGGTTTCTGGCATGAGCCGCGCCCTGCTGGTGTTCCCGCTCCAGCCTCACTCCCAGATTCAGGGCAAGTTCGCCGGTTCCGTCCGTGGAGGCGTTGTCCACGACGATGATCTCGTCTGGTTGAATCGTCTGGGCGCGGACGCTTTCAAGAGCTTCGGCCAGATAGGCCGAGGCGTTGTAGGCCGGGATGATGACACTGATGCCGTTCATGATGTCGTGGGGGAGTTCGATGAGATTCCGCTGACTTTGATCTCTTCACCGGCGAGGCTCTTTTTCCGGAGGAGATGCCGACGGAGGACCTCGGTCTGGGCGAGTGTGTATCGCCGGTCGGAAGTGACATTTCCGTCATGCCTCCGGTAGTGAAGGCAGATTTCCGGGATGTAATCGATCCGAGTTCCATTGGCCCTCATTCTGATCCAGAGATCCGTGTCCTCATGCATCCGTAGGGACTCATCCATCCCTCCCACAGCGAGGTAACTGGACCTGGGCATGACGGTCGATCCCAGGACGAGCAGATGCCGGGCGGTCTCCTCGGAGTCCAGGAATGAGAGCGTTCCGTCCTCGTCTTCCATGAAGCGTCGCACTTTCCCCACCACCAGACGGTCGGAGGCATCCTCCATCCATCGATTCAATCGTGCGCGCAACGATCCTTCCGGCCAGAGATCGTCGTCATCCAGGAACGCCAGCAACTCTCCCGAAGCCTTCAGGACCCCGAGGTTCCTGGAGGCGGAAGGGCCTCTGCCTTGCTGGGACACATAGGTAACCCGGTACCCCGAGCAGAGGATGCGGGTGGATTCCAGGGACGCGTCGTCGGCAACAATGACCTCCGTCCCGGGAACATCCTGGGCAAGCACGCTCTCGATCGCCCTACGCAGGAAAGCGTCCCTCCGGCAGGTCGGGATGATGACCGATATGCACGGTGGCTTCATGGTTGATCCGCCGGGGAAAGCCGTGTGTTCCTCAACTTCCTGTGCAAGGCCCGGAGAAGCGAGGCATGCTGGCATGAGATCTCCTCGTGGTCCGATGTCGTGTTTCCATCGTGTCGCCGGTAATGGAGGCAGATTTCCGGGATCATGGTCACCTTCATCCCCTCCTCCCTCATCCTGAACCAAAGATCCGCATCCTCATCCCGGTCCAGTGACTCGTCGAATCCGCCCGCAGCTTCAAAAGCGCCGCGCAACATGACCTCGGCGCCGAGACCGACCATGTGATGCGCCTCGTCCTCTCTGTCCAGAAACGTCAGGGAACCGTCCGGATTGCCGCGGAAGCGACGTACCCTGCCCACGACATGGTGGCATTCCGGATTCTCCTTCCAGCGCCTGACCCTCGCCGCCAGGGATCCCTCGGGCCAGAGATCGTCATCGTCCAGAAAGGCGAGTAACTCTCCCGAGGCCTTGGAGACCCCCAGATTCCTGGCAGTAGATCGCCCCTTGCCCGTGAGCCGGACATGCTGCACCGGCAATCCGGCGCAAAATTCCTCCGTCCCATCGTTCGATCCATCGTCGACGACGATAATCTCCTTTCGAGGGTAGTCCTGGAGCAGGGCGCTCGCCACGGCTTCCCTCAGCAGGGTAACCCGGTTGCGGGTCGGAATGATGATGGAAACCAGAGGCATCACGGTGATGTTGTCTCTATGGCTTCCCTGATCCGCCCGGCGACGGTCTCCGGGTTGCTTCCCAAATCCAGATGATACGAGGGAAGCGTTCTGGCGAGATGGGAAAAGAGGGCAAAGCTCGCGGCCGCACCACCCTTCAGCTGAAAGAGGGAGCTTGGCGCCAACGCACGCAACGCCTCCCCCTGCGAGGCTCTCCGCAGCGAGGCATGTCCGGAGCCCGTCACGGAGGGAAGGAGAATCACCCTGAGCGGTGCGGGCGGGAATGATGCCGAGGGGAGGAGAACGACGCTTTTCTCATCCGAGGACCAGGCGCTCCGTTCCGACCAGGAACGCAGCGGTGCGAGTCGAAGGCTCCTGGGATGAAGCTTTGCCGTCCCGTACAGGGGATGAACCGATGCGGTGCCCTTATTGGAAAGGAGACAGTAATCATCGCAGAGGTGATGCATCCCCGCCTCCATGCAGAGGGCGGCCGAGGTTGACTTGCCGGATCCCCCCTTTCCGACCAGAAGGGCCGCTCCGGTTTCCGTGGCGACAGCCGCCGCATGGGTGACATGGACATCCCTCATTCCAAGTGTCCAATGAATGATCTGCAGGAGTGGGGCCGCTTTCTCGTAACCCTGCAGATCTCCGGAATGCCTGAGCCAGAAAAACCCCCGTCCCGAGGAAGCATCCAGATAGCTCATGGCACCCGATTCGTGGGAGAAATACGCGCCATGCACGCCGTCGAACGGCAGGACGACCCCTCCCTGCACATCTCCCTCCCCGAAGGGCCAGGGAGGGAGTTCCAGGTCGACGGAGGAGGACTCCCAGCAATCGATGGTGAAATCCGCTGTCCGACCCGCAGAATCATCCGGGGAAAGGATCTGGGAAAACGCCGGAAGCAGGGCCTGATGAAGGGATGCCGAGAGGAATCTGATGCGGAGAAGAAAACTCCCGGCGATCAGGAGATCCTGAACCTTGGCTCCGGGTGATTCCGCAAAAGCCCGGTCAGTCAGAGTCCGAAGCTTTCGGCTGAAATCGGAAATCTCCCGGGTCATGCCTCCCGGACCTGATCATCGGAGGGCTTGGCATGCGGCCAACCCCGCTCATCGACATCATGAATCGGATCCAGAAGAAGCAGATCCTGCAAATCCTCGAATTTCTGCAGGAAAGACGTGGCACTCTTGCCTTCGGGCAGGGATTCCTCCTCGATCACGATCAAGCGTTCTTCGTGCAATTCCCTGAGAAAACCTCCGATTTCCTCGGGCGAGAAACCGGGGTAAGCCTCTGTCAGGAGAGGGAATGCGGTTCCCTTGACGATCTCGCTCCAGAGAGGAAGCGCCTCACTGTTGAGGCTGTAATAAAGCCCTTCGCGGAGATTCACGATCACGGACTCGTCGTCAAACGTCTCCTGGATGACATCCGGAGCATTGATTCTGATGGACGTTGGTTTAACCAAATTCATTCCCAACCTTAGCAATACCCCCCCTTTTTTTAAATCCAAAATTCTTAGGAAAAACTTACCATTGGTATTATTTAAAGTATTTAATCACAATGGGATATAAGATCCAGTCACTCATATTCTCCGAAATTTTCTAAAAGACATGCTTGCCGAAGTTCTTTTTTGTAATCTTTCTATCTTTCTTTTCCTGAGTTCCTGATGCGAATCATTGAGCAGGCAAGCAATTCCATATTCTGACATCCATTTTCCATGAACTTCAAAACTCTCAAACTTGATCAACTCGAGCAGAACAAGCAGATCTCCAAGGAGGTCTATGCCAAGGAGCTTAAGCAGTATCAGCTTGGATTGCTGAATCTCCAACTCCGCCTTAAGGAGAGCAAGCGCACGGTCATTATCGTGCTGGAAGGGCCTGATGCTGCCGGGAAGGGTGGGGCGATCAAGCGGACGCTGGAGCGACTCGATCCTCGTCTGGTCCGAGTCTACTCAACCCAGAAGCCGACCGCCGAGGAGTA
>CAIZIQ010000031.1 GCA_903933015.1 uncultured Spartobacteria bacterium
AGCGTCTCCTACTCCCAAGAAGCAGGACCCTTCGGAAGAAAAGCCTGTTGGGTTTTCTGAGGCGGAGGATCCGCAGGGAGATCTCATTGCCGAGATGAAGCTCAACGATGAACTCAATGGGGAACTCGATTCGCTGGAGGGAAGACGACGTCTCGTCCTTATCGACACCACTTTCCTCAACGCCCTGAACCCATGAGCAAACCCACTACCGTCGCTGTTACTCTGGATGCCGAGAGCTACGCAGTATTCCAGGAAGCTGTGGCACTGACCGAGGCGGCTGGTGCCAAGGTCTCCGTTGCCCATCTAGTGCAACACCATCTTCATGACGAAATCCGGAGACAGAATCCCCGGAAGATCGCCCAGCGTTTTCTCAAGTCCGTCGTTCGGCAAATCAATGTTTCCCCGAGTGGGGAGACGGCTGGACGAAAGAACTGAGGAAACCCGTCAACCTGTACTGCTACGGGAACCCAAACGCCGTACGCCAAAAGTAGATACCAATGGCTATCACATCACCGAAACAGAAAGAGGAACTGGCCAAGCAGTTCAAAATCAACCCAGAGATCAACACTCGGCTAGAGGCCTTCATGAAATCGGAACCAGGATTGGTGGATTTCGTGAAGCAGCTTCCGAGGGAGCAGTTGGAGAGGAAGTTCCTACTCAGGAAGATGCAGGACCAGCAGCAGAGGGAGGGCTACACCAGTAAGGTAAAGGCCTGGCTTGAAAAGCCCGAACAGGCGGAGGTGCTGAAGGCAATCCGCTCGATGCTGAGTCCCGTCATGAAGCCTGAGCGCCAGGAACAGTTGATCATCCGACAGGCTAAGAACCTGATCCGGAATACTGGGGTGAAGCTGGGATAATTAATGATTAAAAAACACCCCGCTCTCAAGAGCGGGGTGAAATAAAAAAACAAACTAACAATCTAACTTGGCATAAAGTTCTTTGAAGAAAGAACGGATCTCGTCTAAGAGAATACTATCACTCCTAAGAGCCTGTATGACAGCCTTATGGTATTGATTTCGATTTTGTGCTCCAATAACATCAGCAATAATATTTGGTGCCGATGTCTCGCGTATAGGGCGTCGGCTCACGATCTGAAACCAATCATTTGCTTCTGCAGCAATATTCAACAAATTAGCCTCACCTTCAACAGCTGATCTAATATCAATATTGATTTGAAGCGTATCCCTATTCAAAACTTCCTTAAATGTGGGAAGTTGATCAAAAATATTCTTTCTCAAGCTTTTTTCTACACTTCTTGCTGCAAGTCGGGGAATATGTTTTTTTACTTCTTCAATAGCTTTTGCAATCGCAGTGCTGGCATTTTCAACACCATTACCACCGGTCATTGAAGAGAAGCGATCCGCAACAGAATTAATAACCAAAGGATGGTAATAAATAGATTCGACCGAGTAAAAAGGAAGTGAAAAAACGCCTTTATCTTTTAAATTAAAAACCGACGCATCATCTCGCCCATCTCTGTCTATGAGCCCCAGTGCATTAACCCAGTGAATGGAACTTGATGAGCGGATCCCGTCAACTGCGTGGATGACATCTCTGGAAGATCCTTTAAAAAAAACAGAAATATTCGGAAATAGTAATGAATAAATCTGTTGATCTAGGCTGGATCTGGTGCCTTCAACAAATAAAATCTTGCGACGAGAACCAACAATCTCGCTTTTTAAATCATCACTTAGATCATATTCGTTTTTAAGAAAGTCGTAATCCCAGTTGCTGGGTTGACGATTAACGTAATTGCAGGATCTTATTATAAGCACATTTGAATCTGGATTATCTACTGGGAGTAGTAAATCATGAGTAGCAACTATAAATGCGCAGTCTTTTCTTGATTGAATAAGAGCTGATAGCAAAGGAGATATAATTGATCGATGAAGATGCCGCTCTGGTTCATCGATAAGAAGCAACGAGTTTTGCTTTGCAGTTAGAACATCAGCTGCAATTAACAGTGCATTTCTTTCCCCATCAGACAATTCTGCTATACCGTATAATGGTCCTCCGTTTTTTGAAGCCATTAAACTATCTCCTTCTTCAATGGAAATAAAAATTGGTATGTTAGATTGCGATAGTAATTGGTTAATTCTTGTTAGTGGAGAATGATTTGCAGCTAATACCTCGGCTTCTTTTATGTTCCCTGCTCGATGAGCATTAGCAATTCGTCTAGAATCCAAATTCTCAGACTCAATTAAATCATATAAAGTTAGGCTAGTCTTAATGCTTGAATTCTGTTCTTTATAGCGAGATTCAAAACTATTGTTCCAATGTAGTTGCTGTTGTTCTAATTGGGGTTTTTGTGATGGAACAAACTCTAAAGAACTAGAGGAAAGCCATGTCTGTCGATGCGCGGATATTTTTTTGGAATTAGCGCCAGCCTGAGTCGCGAATCGCTGTATTATTGAGGATTTGCCCGTCCCATTAGGACCTACTACAAATAAAGTTTCTCCAACTGAAACTTCAATGTTAGATTCAACGCCCTGGGAATTTTGGATTGGGAGTGTAAATTTCATATTTGAAATGACATTATTTTAATAATTATCTATTTTCTGAATTTCTAAGTCCATCAGATTTGCCTATGATTCTTCTCGGATTCGCCAGTTTTGGTGGATCTGAAATCCCCCCAAGGAGATTCTTTTCAGGTAGTGGCAGAGAATAGTGGCGTTTGTCTCTGAGTGTTTCGATTCCTTCCTCCCATGCCAGAAGCATGTGTTTTCCAAGATCTCGAAAATCCGGATGTTCGCTGATCGCTTCACGGACTTTTGTGGCTGAGTCGGTGATGGCCTCGCAGATCGATTCGATCATGGAAGCCTGTTCACGGATTGGGATTCCGAACTCAAGGGCGATGAAGTTTTTGAGGTTTTTTCCGGGAGCCCAGGTTTTTTTTCCCATGAAGGCAATGCCAGGGGGCTGATGCTGATAGCCAGGGTAGACCACCGTGGTCAGGAGATCGTAGGCTGGGGAGAGGCGTACGTCGGATTTATTGGAGTAGATCAATGCCAGATTCTTGGCATGGCAGTCTGCGTTCCGTAGGGCGTATGTGAGAAGAAGCATGAGCGTAAGCTGTCGAAAGGCTTCACGCTGTGTCGGGCCGGGAACATGGTTGCGGATTGCTTTGGCGATCCGCTCCCATGTGGTTTCGTATTTCTTTTCCGGCGAGAGACCCAAAAGGCAGCAGAAGTCCTCCATGCCAAGATGGGGGTGGCCTTCCTCATCGACATCAAAGCGGTGGGCGATGAGGGCTCTGCCATCTCTAGAAATCTCGGTTTGTGTTGCCGGGAGGACTTTTGAAGCCACCTGCATGCACAGGTGTTCATTGAGAGCGGCGAAGGGGAGATTACGGGAAGACCCCTTGATGATGTGTTTTCCGGTAAAGAGGGTGGTCTTGTTGAATGATTCGATGCCGATAGTCGTGTCAGTCCCATCGAGGAATTTGGGGATTACACCGGAAACGCCACTTGTGGCGTGCTGGCGAACCAGTTCCGCAAATGCTTCCTCTGAGTTGTCTCCTTCAAGGACTTCCGCGACTTCAAAGGGTTGAGGAGGGGTGTTCAGGTCCGCTTCCGGAGCTGAAACCTGAATTCGGCCGATCATGTGGCGTCCTACCACGGAAAGCAGCGATGTGGGTTCGGATCCGATCAGGGGTCCGAACCTCTCCTGAAGCACCTTGAGTAGGTAGCCCTCCGGAAGGTTCATCTGGAAGATGGGATGCAGCGGAGCATCCCATCGGTAGGATTCTGTTCTCACCGGCATGGTGAGAGAAACAAAGTCCCCAAGATCAACCTCTGGATGATAGGTCATCACGGACTTAAACGCCCCGACCGGCTCCAGGGTGGCTACTTCGCGACCGAGTACGTGGACTGAAAGTTTCATGATCCTCCAAGCTCCTTTCGGAGTTCATCCAGATTACCTGCTGATCCTGCGGGGCGGACATCAAGTTCCAGCCCGAGCACTGTAAGAAGTGAAGCCAGCTTGCGGACGCCAAATTCCGGGAGGCGACCATGCTCCAGTCGAGACAGAGAGGCCCCTGGAATTCCAGCTGATGCGGCGAGCTCTTTCTGCTTCAGCCCCAGTTCTTTCCTCCGGCGTGCAAGAAGTTGACCGAATTCTGCGGTGGTCTTCATAAAATGACAAATATATCAAAAAAGCTACATTTCAATATAAAAGATGATAAATACCTCAAAAAAATACAAAATGACTACAGTCTGAAATAGTGACGGGGCTGGGCAGTAGTTGGCTCCAGTTCGGGAGCAATAGATGGGGTTTTGAGAGGTCACAGTCCCCGGCATGTTCACCGCCAAAAAACCCATCGCTCTTGAGGATGCAGCCTCTCTTCTCAATACCCGTCGTCTTCCGGCCCGTCTCCATTCCAGCGAGGTGGCTGGAGTGCTGGGATTCCAGGAACACGACATCCCGGTCTTGGTTATTGCCCGGTTATTGATCCCACTGGGGAAGCCGGCTCCCAATGCCCCGAAGTATTTCGCCCTGGTGGATGTATTGGCAGCGGGGCAGGACCGGGAGTGGCTTGCGCAGGCTACTCGGGTACTCACCAAGTACTGGAGGGATAAGAACTCCCGCAAACGCACCGCAGAGGCGGAGGGAGTCGATCCCGGGAAAACCTAACGCATGAAGCTTTCCAGGCGGGCAACCGTCTTGGGAATGCCCTGTTTCTTGAGGGTTTCAAGAAATGAGGGGAGAGAAACTGGGGGATTTTTCAAGGAAGCCCTGTGTTCCATTGCTGCTTCACAGACCGCTTGGGCATCGATGTCCAACAGTCGCAGGATAAAATTGTCAGGATGCTGAGCTTTGATCCCCTTCGTTTTGAGAATCCGATCAGGGAAATCATCGAGATTGAAGGTCACGATGGTCGTGGCTCCTGAGTGGATGGCTGCTGCTAAAACATGACAATCGTCTTGGTCTGGAAGATTCAAGGTGGGGATGAGGCGCTCGAAGCC
>CAIZIQ010000032.1 GCA_903933015.1 uncultured Spartobacteria bacterium
GTGATGGCACCTTGAGCTTTTTGATACACTTCCCCCATGAAACCTAGGCTTTCAACCTCAGAGCAGCGTCTCTCGGAACTCATTTTCCGCCACTACCTGAAGCGCCGTGCCGAGCTTGATGGCGACGAGCATGGACCGGCAGCACTCAGGTTAGTGGCCACCATCTGTGGTGATGATCCGACAAAGCTCGCCCAAGCGGTCGAGTCAGCAAGAGCTGCCCTGGCCAGCCGGGTACAACTGTGGGATCGCGTGCAGGCAAGGCTCTCCGTTTAAGCGCCGCCGTCATGCGCCGGGATGGGAAGGCAGTTCAGAAGTCGGATCTTCCCCAGAAGATCTGCCTGCACTGCCATCGTCCCTTTGCATGGCGGAAGAAGTGGGAGCGCGACTGGGACTCCATCACCTGCTGCAGTGAGGCCTGCAAGGGGGAATACAAGAGGGCACGAAGGAGCCAATCATGAGTGAACGGGAGCGGATCACCCTTGTCTGGCTGAAGCGGGATCTGCGTCTGCATGATCATGCTCCCCTTGCCGAGGCCTCCCGGCACTGTGCCGCAGGAGGAAAAGCACTCGCAGTCTATGTCCGTGAGTCGGATTACTGGGTGACGGATAAGGCTTCCAAAGAACAATGGGAGTTCGTTGCGGAATGCCTGCGCGATCTTTCGACAGGATTGGGTAAGATCGGGTGTCCGCTTCTCCTTGCCGAGGCATCCTCTGCGGAGGTCGTGCTGGAGGCACTCTCCGATCACTACGAGGTCGTCGAATTGCTCTGTCATCAGGAGACGGGGAATGGCTGGACTTTCGAACGGGACAAGCGGGTCTTGCGCATCTGCAGGGAGAGGCATATCCCCGTGCGACAATTCCTTCAGAATGCCGTCGTGCGTGGCAGAATCCGTCCTCCGGAGAAGCCCGAGCATCAGTCCTTCTGGAGAGACTGGCTGACCTCTCCTCAGGCACCGACGCCGAGGTTCTGGCGCTTGCCTTCCACTCCACCACCACAGTTCTCACTTCCCGAGCTTGCGACCCCGGTGAGCGATGCCCGTCAGCAGGGTGGCGAGGAACTTGCCTTGGGATTGCTCGAGAGTTTCCTGCATGAGCGCTGCCTGCTTCACGACGGATACCGCGTGGAGATGGGAAGCCCTCTCCATGCGCACGAGGCCTGCTCGAGACTCTCGACTCATCTCACCTGGGGAAGTCTCTCGACGAGACGAGCCGCACAGGCCGCCATGGCCCGTGAACCCCGCCCTCCCTACGGGAGCATGATCCACCGCAACAGCTTCCACCGAAGACTCCGCTGGAGGGATCATTTCCTGCAGAAGTTCGAGTCGTTGCCATGGATGGAGTTCCACTGCATCAATCCTGCCTCGGAGACCCTCCATGGATGGAACGAGGAGTGGTACGAGCGCTGGTCCTCGGGCATGACGGGTTACCCCTTCATCGATGCCTGCATGCGGTCGCTGAATGCCACGAAATGGCTGAACTTTCGCGCACGTGCGATGCTCGTCTCCTTTGCTTCCTACGCGTTGAATCTCGATTGGCGAGGTTTCGCACCGCATCTTGCACGCACTTTCCTAGACTATGAACCGGGGATCCACTACAGCCAGCTCCAGATGCAGTCGGGGACAACCTACGGATCGATCCCGAGAATCTACAACCCGATCAAGCAATCCGTGGAGAAAGATCCGAATGGGGAGTTCATCCGCCACTGGATTCCGGAGCTGCGTGCACTCCCAGGCGACAGCATTCATTTACCTCAGGATTCCTCTAGGCATGGCTATCCCGCCGCGATCATCTCCCCCGGATCTCTCTGGAAAGTCATGCGATCGAATGGCCCGAAATCAGTACGACCCCGTTCAGAGGCCTCGCCACGGAAATCCGCCACAAAGAAGCAATCACTGCGTCGAGGAAACATTGACGCAGCACAACCCGAACTCTTCCTTCCCGATTGCTGATTCTTCCCAACGATATAACTTTCTTGGGTAGATGAATGCGACTTCGGTCTGGATCCA
>CAIZIQ010000033.1 GCA_903933015.1 uncultured Spartobacteria bacterium
AGGTGTGGGTGAAGCCGAAGGCTTCGGTGTTGCTGTCGGTGTAGGCGTGGCTGTGGGCTTCGGTGTCGCGGTCGGAGTCGGGGTAGCCGAAGGCTTCGGTGTTGCTGTTGGAGTTGGTGTGGCCGTGGGCTTGGGTGTCGCGGTCGGAGTAGCTGTGGGCGAAGGCGTAGGTGTCGCCGTGGGAGTCGGGGTAGACGAAGGCTTCGGTGTTGCTGTCGGTGTAGGCGTAGCCGTGGGCTTGGGTGTGGCGGTCGGAGTAGCTGTGGGCGAAGGCGTAGGAGTCGGTGTCGCCCCTCCTGAGGGAGCGTTCAGCGTGACCTTCTGTCCGTTAAAAGTGAAATTCGTAGGAGTCACCGGGGGAGCTCCGTTAAAGGTGAATCCAATGGTGATCGACCCGCCGTTGGCAGCCATGATGCTGTTCCAACTCAGGGCCGAGAGGGAGTAGACATTGCTGACCGGGCCCGTGAGATTGGCATTCCAAACCGCTGTTTCCTGCTGTGGTGTCGTAAAGCTGGCAGTCCACCCATTAATGGCGGTGGTGCCGTTGTTGGTGACCGTCAGATAGGCCGTGTAGCCTCCTGACCAAGGCGTGACGCTCCAGCCGGCTGAAACGTTCTGAGTGGCGGCATGCAGGGAGGATATAAACAAGGCACAGAAAATGACTGCACAAGCCCAAGGGCGGATCAAACGAGTGCTCACACGGACAATCTCAGAGTCCGGCATTGGGGGAGGATTATTGATGGCGTTCATAATTTGTGACTTGATGGTTTGTCATCCCCCGGATCAAAGCGTTCAAAAAAAGAACGAGTGTCAGAATGCCTTTACGATCTTTTGTTGCGCGAAACACAAGGAGTGCTAGGAGAGATGGATGCACATGATTGCCATCCTCCCCGGTTTCCACGCTCTTCTGGCTTTCGGCCTTCCGAGCGGGCCCGACCTGATCATCCTTCTTGTTATCGTTCTGGTTCTTTTCGGGGCAAAGCGGCTTCCCGAACTTGCCCGAGGACTCGGTCAGAGCGTCAATGAATTCAAGAAAGCAAAGGATGAGTTTGACAAGGAAGTCTCCAAGCCCTCCTCGACGTCAGCGTCTACTCCCGAGACGACCGCCACATCGCAGTCAAAAGAAGAGCCAAAACAGTCCTAGGGCCCGACTCTCTCGTGCCCTACCTCCACGGCCTCCTGCCACGGGCCGTCCTTGCGCTTTTCCTATCGGGCTTACTCCCCGCCGTCTTGGCTGAGGGAACCAAATTTTCAGGTGAAATCAGGGTGGCGAGTTACAATGTCGAGAACTACATCCTGATGCCACGCCGCATCGGAAACCGGATGACGTCCAACGCCGGCAAACCGGCATCGGAGAAGGAAGCCGTCGTCCGGATGATCGGGACAATCCACCCTGATGTGCTAGGCCTGATGGAGATCGGGGAACCAAGGCAACTGGAGGATCTGCAACGGCGTCTCTCAAAGGCGGGATTCGATTATCCTTACGTAGAGTATCTGCAGGGGAACGACACAACCCGCCATCTGGCACTGATGAGTCGATACCCGATTGTGGAGAGGCACTCCAGGGGAGACCTTCCGCTCTGGGTGCAGGGAATGACTCTTCACAGTCCCCGGGGCATTCTAGATGTGACGGTGGAACCTGTTCCCGGCTACCGACTCCGCATTCTCTGCGTTCATCTCAAGGCGAAGTTGGAGGTTGCCGAATACAAGGAAGGGGAGCTCCGTGAGGCTGAATCCCGGGAAGTGCGCCGCACGGTCCGCGACATTCTCAGTGCCGATCCCGCAACGCGTCTCGTCCTGATGGGGGACTTCAATGATACCAAGAATGAAAAACCGATCTGGCAGATCCAGGGAAAACCGGAATGGCCCGACAGTCTCCATGCCCTTCCTCTCGCGGATGACCGCGGGGAATTTTGGACGGAATATTGGGCAGGTGCCGATGTCTACTCTCGCATTGACTACATCATGGTCTCAAGGAAACTGGATGCTGACATCGATACGGCGCATTCGGGCATCGCTCGTCCATCCTTCTGGAGTCAGGCGAGCGACCATTGCCCCGTATACATCACCATCACACCTCCCTCACCCGTCTCCCAATGACCATGAGATTTCGACTTTTCCTCATCCTGTCTCTCGTCACGGGGATGGCGACGGCGCTGCACGCAGACTGGACGGAAGTCACCGCACTCGATCTGCCCATCACGAAACTCTCCCCCAACCCGCTCAAGGCGAAGATGGAGGTGAAAGCCCATTTCGAGGCGCAGATCACGGCCAACAAGACCTTCCTGAAGGATTTTCCGAACGATCCTCACGCCTATGATTCCAGAGTTCGCCTCGCCGTCGCTCAGGCACGACTGGCGTCACTCGATGCGAATGGTCCGGCCGTTCAGGTGGCGTTGGCCAAGCTGAAGGAACTTGAAAAACAAGCTCCGAACGAGGAGCAGCATGCCGAGGCGATGTTCCGCAGGATCTCTCTCCAATGGCAGAACCTTGGCAATGATCCCGATCAGCGTCGAGAGAACGCAATTGCCATGGCAAGAACCTTCGCGAATACCTTTCCCCAGGACCGACGCTCACCCCGACTTCTGGCTGAGGCCGAGGCCCTCTGCGATAATCATCCCGAGGAGAAGGCCAAACTGATCGACGAAGCACTCTCGCTGAGCAAGGAGGATGCGCTGACCCAACGCCTTCAGGATGACAAGAAGCGCCTTGATCTCCTTGGCAAACCAATCGATCTCTCCTTCACCTCCACGGATGGTAAAATCATCGATCTCGCCAAAGACCGTGGAAGCGTCACGGCTGTCGTGTTCTGGAGTGCGGAATCGGCGCCCAGCCTCATCTGGCTGCGCTATTTTTGCCAGTATGCAGCGGGGGTTCCTGCCCTAAAGGTAGTCGGAATCAGTCTGGATACCAACCGGGCCGACCTCATGGCAGCAATGGAAGCGCTTCAGATCTCATGGCCCGTCGATTATGACGGCAAAGGTTGGCAGAACACGATTGCTCGGAAATTCGGCGTCAACACACTGCCCACCCTGTGGCTCATCGATCGTGAAGGGCGGCTCGCGAGCCTGAATGCACGCGATAATTACGAGTTGAAAATCAATGGTTTGCTCCTGAAAAAATAATCTCTCCTAAAGTTCGATTACTTGGCTTGGGATTTGCTTTAATTGCAGGCACCCACATTCACCTCCCCACTCCGCAT
>CAIZIQ010000034.1 GCA_903933015.1 uncultured Spartobacteria bacterium
GTCCAGTCCCTGAGGGAGAAGACCCCTGAGGACAACTGGCACAGCGTGGCCCTGGCCTCCGATGGTTCCTACGGCGTCGAGAAGGGGCTCATCTGCTCCTTCCCAGTTCGCTCCAACGGCAAGACCGCTTCCATCGTCCAGGGTGTCGAGCTCGGCGAGTTCGGAAAGGCCAAGTTCCAACTGAGCGTCAACGAATTGCTCGAAGAGAAGGCCATGGTTTCCGACCTTCTTCCTAAATAATAAAAGAAGGCAGGGATTCTCGTTTAGGATTGGACTGCCCGACCATTCCAACCCTTCTTACCCGCAATTCAAGAACCCGTATTTTCCATGAGTCACACCGAATTCAACTTCGATCCCGAGCTCTACCGCTCCGAAACTGATAGCATGGGGGCGATCCCTGTGCCTCATGGGCGCTACTACGGCGCCCAGACGGCCCGCTCCCTGATTCACTTCGACATCGGGAACGACACCAAGCCGCCAGAGTTGATCAAGGCCCTCGGCCAGTTGAAAAAGGCCTGTGCGTTGGCGAATAGGGACCTCGGGAAACTTCCCGGCGAGAAGGCCGAACTGATCGCCCGGGCTGCTGACGAGGTCATCGCCGGAAAGCTCAACGAGCACTTCCCTCTCCGCATCTGGCAGACCGGCAGCGGCACCCAAAGCAATATGAACGCAAACGAGGTTATCTCGAATCGAGCGATCGAGATGGCTGGCGGGGTACTCGGGTCAAAGACTCCGATCCATCCGAATGATCATGTGAACATGTCGCAGTCCTCCAACGATACCTTTCCCACAGCGATGAACATCGCCGCGGTGACTGTCGTCCGCGAGCGTCTGCTTCCCGCCGTTGCGGATCTCAGGGAGGCTCTCCATGCCAAGGCCCTCGAGTTCTCCGAGATCATCAAGATCGGAAGGACTCACCTGCAGGATGCGACCCCAATCACCTTGGGGCAGGAGTTTTCCGGCTACGTGGCGATGCTTGATGCCGATCTTCAGCGCATCAGGGAGAGCCTCCCCGGGCTCGAATCCCTAGCCATCGGGGGCACTGCCGTGGGTACGGGACTGAATTCCCATCCTAAGTTCGGTGACACCGCGGCCGCGCATCTCGCCACCATGACCGGTATCCCGTTTGTCTCCGCCAAGAACAAATTCATGGCGCTCTCCTCCCACGGGGAGTTTGTCTTCGCCAGCGGTGCTCTCAAATCCCTCGCCACCTCGCTGATGAAGATCGCCAACGATCTGCGTTGGCTCGCTTCCGGACCTCGTTGCGGACTCGGCGAGCTCTCTCTTCCGGAGAACGAGCCCGGCTCCTCGATCATGCCAGGGAAGGTGAATCCCACGCAGTGCGAGGCCGTGACCATGGTCGCCGTCCAGGTGATGGGGAATGACACCGCCATCGGCATGGCAGCCTCCCAGGGAAATTTCGAATTGAACGTATTCAAGCCCGTCATCATCCACAACTTCCTCCACTCCGTGCGCCTCCTCTCGGATGCCTCAGCATCCTTCAGGGAACACTGCATTATTGGCATTGAGGCAAATCGGAACGTGATTGAAGGCTATGTGAAAAATTCACTCATGCTGGTCACTGCGCTGAACCCCCATATCGGTTATGATAAGGCGGCACAGATTGCCAAGAAGGCTCATAAGGAAGAGACAAGTCTGCGCGAAGCCGCATTGGCCTTGGGGTATCTCACGGGCGAGCAGTTCGATCAGTGGGTCGTGGCCAAGGAGATGACTCATCCCTGAGATGCCTCATCGGCTGGCTGTCTTGTCATCAAGTTGCTATCAGAGTACGCACGCGGAATGACTACTTCACACTCTTCCGCAAAAGATCCCGATGTCCTCCTGGTAGGGGCGGGGATCATGAGTGTGACGCTTGCTGCAATCCTCAAGGAGCTTGACCCAGGATTGCAGATCCAGATCCACGAGGTCCTTGAGAGTGAGGCTCAGGAAAGCAGCAATGCCTGGAACAACGCAGGAACCGGACATGCGGCACTCTGTGAGTTGAATTACACTCCGGTTAGGAACGATGGAACCATCGACATCTCCAAGGCGCTTGAAGTTAACACGGAGTTCGATCTTTCCCGTCAGTTTTGGGCCTATCTGGTGAAAAAAGGGGCCATTCAGGATCCCCAATCCTTCATCCATCAGGTTCCTCACATGAGCATGGTGAGAGGCGATGACAATATTGCCTTTCTCAAGAAGCGCCATGAGGCTCTTACAGCCCATCATTGCTACCAAGGGATGGAATTCTCGGAAGATAGGTCACAGATTCACGAATGGGCTCCCCTGCTCATGGAGGGGCGTGATCAGGACGAGAAAGTTGCAGCCACGTGGATGGGCACCGGAACCGATGTCAATTTTGGCGCTCTGACCACTCAGATTCTCGATTCCTTGAAGAAGAAGGAGGGATTTGACATCCAGTACTCAAGCAGGGTCCGGGATATTCACCGGGAGGGTGATCAATGGAGGGTGGAGCTTCGGGATGAGAAAAACGGCTCCCATGGTGAAGTAAGGGCGGGTTTTGTTTTCATTGGGGCGGGAGGAGGGTCACTCCATCTGCTCCAAAAATCCAAGATTCCTGAAAGCCGTGGCTATGGAGGATTTCCCGTCAGTGGTCTCTGGCTCCGATGTGACGATCAGTCGATCGCATCACGCCACCGGGCAAAAGTCTACGGGAAGGCCTCCGTAGGATCCCCCCCTATGTCCGTTCCTCATCTGGACCGGCGGAATGTCGACGGGAAAATCTCACTCCTTTTTGGTCCCTACGCCGGATTTTCCACAAAATTCCTAAAACATGGATCCTATCTGGATCTCTTTGGATCGATTGATCCGGAAAATCTCATTCCCATGCTTGCAGTCGGTAAGGACAACATGGCGTTGACCGAGTACTTGATCGGCCAGATCCTTGAAAAGCCAGAGGAACGCTTCGCCCTGCTTAAAGAGTTCTACCCTGAGGCAAGGATTGAAGACTGGAGTCTCGAGGTTGCCGGACAGCGTGTTCAGGTCATTAAAAAAGATCCTGTTCATGGAGGCATCCTGCAGTTCGGCACCGAACTTGTGGCGGCGGCCGATGGCTCCATTGTTGCGATGCTCGGGGCCTCGCCGGGTGCCTCTACCTCGGTGTGGATCATGCTTGAAGTCCTGAAGAAATGCTTTGCCTCCAGCCTGAATAACGCCTGGCTCTCGAAGCTCAAGGAGATGATCCCCTCCTTCGGGGAGTCCCTGAAGGACAATCCCGATCTGTGCGCGAGGGTACGATCGGATACCGCATCCGTCTTAAGAGTGCAGCCAACCCCTTAATTCTCGTTGCTCCTGATGGAGCTGGCGTTTAAAAAAGAAACCTTATTGCCCTGTGGTGTAACGGTAACACAGTGCCCTTTGGAGGCATTATTCATGGTTCGAATCCATGCGGGGCAGCCACCTTGAAAAATTCCCACGGCTCCATCCATGTCTTCCCAGTGCGATGCCCTCGATCGACTCTTTCGTGATGACGATCCCGAGACAGTGGGACTTCTGAAGGAGCAGCTTCTCCTGAATGGCGAACAGGTCGTTCCAGACCTTAGGAACCTCGTGAATGCCGATTCGGCTATTGTCGCCGCCCATGCTCAGGAAGTGCTCCACGCGATCGCCGGGAAAAAATCGGCGTCCGATCTCGAAACGCTGCTGAAAAGCGAACGGGAAATTTCCTTGGAAGATGCTAGCTGGTTGGTTGCCGCTGCCTTGATGCCCTGGATCGATCAGGAGGAATGCAGGAGCATCCTGGACGGATGGGGAAGGGAAGTCAGCTTGCTCCTCTCGGCTTATGGCTCCCAGACTCCTCTGGAGACCCTGATAGACTACCTGCATGGAAATCTCGGATTCGATGGGAATGCGGCGGATTATTACAACCACGAGAACTCTCTTCTTCCTTGCGTGATGGAGAACCGTCTGGGGCTCCCTTTGACACTGACCCTGCTCTACATCTTCGTGGCCTCGCGTGCGGGCATATCGATTCATGGAGTGAATCTGCCGGGACACTTCATCGCCCGTTGTGGAGGAACTTACTTTGATCCGTTTCATTCCGGCAGGATCCTCTCGTTGGCCGACTGCGCGGATATCCTGGCACGCCAGCAGATCGAACTCACTGATGAGCATCTGGAGGATCCCGGATCCCGCGAGGTCATCGCGCGCATGCTGGCAAATCTTTCCCATGCCTATGGGGTGGAGGAGTCAACTTGGCAGAAGCGCATGGTCGACCGGTGGCTCGGCATCCTCACCGGGGCGGAATCATGAGTGCCCTCCGTGTCGAAATCCTGAATACCGGCAGCGAGTTACTGCTCGGCAGCGTCCGTGACGCGCATCTCTCCTGGTTTGGGAAGGAGCTCTTTCCCCTCGGGTTTCGGATTTTCCGTCAGACGACCGTTCCCGATGGGACGGCGATCCGTGATGCCCTCCTGGAGGCGTTTGGACGCACGGACGTCCTGATCGTGACCGGTGGGCTTGGGCCGACCACAGACGATATCACCCGGGAACTCGTCGCGGAACTTTTGGGGCGGCGCCTACAGAATCATCCGGAGACGCTCGCGCGCATTCAGGAGTTTTGTCGCAAACGGGGATTTGCGTTTCAGCCACGGATGGAGCGACAGGCAATGGCCCCTGAAGGGGCCAAGGTCCTTCCCAATGAATACGGCACGGCGCCGGGACTTTATCTGCCCGCCACTGCGGGAACCTCCCGGAGTACGCCACACATCTTCCTATTGCCCGGGCCTCCCCGCGAGATGCAGCCGATGGCCCGCGTTCATGTCCTTCCAACACTCAAGGAGCTCACCGAGCAGCTTCCAGGTACTGTTCGGAACGAATGCCGGATTTATAGGATCGTTGGCATGGGAGAGTCCATGGTGGAGTCGATGCTGGGCCTGGAACTCTCGAAGCGTGGTGATCTGGAGGTTGGTTATTGCGCGCGGCCCAATGAGGTTGATTTCCGACTAATCGCCCCGAAAGAGCTCCTGGATGAGGTGGAGCCCCTCGTTCTGGCTGCTGTCGGAGATCATCTGATCTCGGAAGGCGAGGAGTCGATGGAAGATGTGGTTGTGAATCTTTTAAAGAAGAGCGGAGCCACACTGGCAACCGCTGAGTCGTGCACGGGGGGATTGCTCGCCAACAGGATCACCAATGTCCCCGGAGCCTCCGCGGTTTTTCTTGAGGGTTTTGTGACGTACAGCAACGACTCCAAGTCGGCTCTCCTGGGCGTTCCTTCCGAGATGATTTCCACCCATGGCGCAGTGAGCGAAGCGGTCGTGAAAGCTATGGCCGAGGGGGCTCTTCGCCAAAGTGGGGCAACCCATGCCCTGGCCACCACGGGGATCGCCGGACCGGACGGAGGTAGTGCCGAGAAGCCTGTTGGTACCGTTTGGATGGCTCTTGCGGCCAAGGGCCACGAGACCGAGGTCTGGATGGAGAGCATTCCCACCGATCGCCTCACGTTCAAACAACGGGTTTCCCAGTCGGCGCTTGACCGTCTGAGGAAAAGACTGAAACGATCCGCCCCGTGATTCAACCCTGACACGATCATGAACGATAACGCTTCCAGAGAACCGACCGCAGAAGAGATTCGCCTCGGTGAAGATTCCAGAAGGGAGCGGTTTTGGAAGCTCTGGGGAACTTACCTCTCCGAGCGGCAGTGGGGAACGGTGCGAGAAGATTACTCCGCGGATGGAGATGTGTGGACCTCATTTCCTTTTGATCATGCCAAGAGCCGGGTTTATCGATGGGGAGAGGATGGCATCCTTGGATTGAGTGACCGCTTTGGCAGGCTCTGCTTCGGCCTTGCACTCTGGAATGGGAAAGATCCGATCCTGAAGGAACGTCTTTTTGGTCTCTCCGGTCCGCAGGGTAACCATGGGGAAGACGTCAAGGAGCTCTACTACTACCTAGATGCCACCCCGACTCATTCCTATTGCAAGGGACTTTACAAATATCCGCAGGCAGAGTTCCCGTATGCGGATCTGGTGGCAGAGAATGGCCGCCGCTCCCAACTCCAACCCGAGTACGAACTTGTCGATACCGGAGTTTTTGATCAGAACCGCTATTTCGACGTTCAGGTCGATTATGCCAAAGGGTCATTCAAGGACATTCTGATCCGTGTCACGATCAGTAACCGCGGACCTGATCAAGCCGACTTGGTTTTTCTCCCGACCCTCTGGTACCGAAACACCTGGGCTTGGGGCAATATCGCTGAAGAATGCCTCACTGAGCCCAGGATTTCGATCGCGAGTCCCGGTGTTCTGAGCAGTAGCCATGCTGTCATGGGTGAGGGGAAGATGACCTTTGAGAAGGGGCCTGACGGGAAATTGCCTGAATTTCTCTTCACGGACAACGAGACCAATACCGAGCGGCTCTATGGTGTGCCCTCCAAACGTCGCTACACCAAAGATGCCTTTCATGATGCGGTGATTCATGGAAAGGCCGATGCGGTCAATCCTGAGCAATTCGGCACCAAGGCTGCTGCTCGATACAATCTGAGCATTCCGGCGGGTGAGTCCGTCGTGCTTCGGATGAGGATGACCTCTCTGGGAGAGGCCGAAGGTGAGCCTCTGGACGATAGTTTTAATGATATCTTTGCAATCAGGACCAAAGAGGCGGATGAATTTTATGCCGCAATTCTCAATCCGACCCTGACGGCCGAAGAAAAGAATGTGGCTCGCCAGGCGTATGCAGGCCTTCTCTGGTCCAAGCAGTTCTATAATCTTGTGCAGACTGAGTGGCAGAAGGGAGATTCCACGGAGCCCCCTCCGGCTCCAGGACATGCACTTCGCAATCAGGATTGGGACAATATTTTTAACCGCGATGTCCTGTCGATGCCTGATGCTTGGGAATATCCCTACTACTGCTCCTGGGATCTGGCTTTCCACACAGTAGCTCTCAATCGGATTGATCCCTCCTACTGCAAGGATCAGCTCATCCTTCTCCTGCGTGAATGGTATACCCATCCGAATGGCCAGATGCCCGCCTACGAGTGGAACTTCTCGGATGTGAATCCCCCCGTGCATGGCTGGGCAGCCGTCCTGCTTTACTATGCGGAAAAACTCAGAGGCCGCCCTGATACGGACTTCCTCGAGAAAATCTTCCAGAAACTCCTGATCAACTTCACGTGGTGGGTGAACCGCAAGGACAGTGACGGGAACAACCTTTTCGAAGGCGGGTTTCTCGGGTTTGACAACATCTCTGTTTTCGATCGATCCAAGCCGTTGCCGACTGGCGGCAAGCTGAAGCAAGCTGATGGCTCTTCCTGGATGGCATTTTACTGCCTGGTCATGCTGCGCATGTCATTGGAACTGGCATTGGTCGATCCCGTCTACGCCGACATGGGCACGAAGTTCCTGACTCACTTCACCCGTATCGTGGAGGCGATTAACAACTTCGGAGGAACCGGGCTCTGGGATGAGGAGGACGGATTCTACTACGACCACCTGAAGCTTGAAGATCGAAGCGTTCCGCTCAAGGTGCGTTCCATCGTCGGATTTATTCCGATGTTTGCAGGAGGCATTGTGACGCCCGAAATGCGGAATTTCAATCCTGGGTACAAAAGTCGGCTGGAGTGGTTCATCAAGAACCGCCCCGAACTCTGCCGCCATATGCTTGAAACCAACAACGGGGTGTCTGACGGACCCGATGCGTTTCACCTGCTCACGGTAACTCCAAGAGAACGTCTCGAGAGCATCCTGCGCTATATGTTCGATGAGGAGGAGTTCCTTTCCCCGCACGGGATTCGCTCCGTCTCAAAGTACCACGAGAAGCATCCCTACACCTACACGGTGAACGGCGAGGTCTACTCCGTGGATTATGAACCGGGGGAGGGGAAAACCCGCATGTTCGGCGGTAACTCCAACTGGCGCGGCCCGATCTGGATGCCGATTAACTTCATGATCATCCGGACGCTCAAGATGTACGATCAGTTTTACGGCGATTCCTTCAAGGTCGAATTCCCCACGCGATCTGGCAATTGGGTCACCCTGGGAGAGGCATCCGAACTCCTCGCGAAGCGCGTCACATCACTCTTCCTTCCCGATGCCAAGAAAAACCGCCCATGCCATGGCGGCGATCCACGATATGCGACCGATCCTTACTGGAAGGATCTGGTCCTGTTTAATGAATATTTTCATGGCGATACGGGCCGTGGATGTGGAGCCAGCCACCAGACCGGATGGACAGCGCTTGTCGCTGAAATCTTTGCAAATGATAATCCGGTACTCACGGACAACCTGTTGCAGGAAAAGTCTCGCCCTACCGCCTGACGTTGAGAGTGTGACAGTCTCGCCATAATCACTGATTGAACTGGCAGGTAGGTCATCCCTTCCGATAGCGATAGAAAGCAACAACCCCAAAATATGAAACTCGAAGGAAAAGTTGCACTTGTCACCGGAAGCGCACAGGGAATTGGCCAAGCCATCGCCATCCGCCTCGCTCAAGAGGGAGCGGATATCATCGTTGACGATCGTGCGCTTGGACAGAGCGCCCAGGAAACGGCTGATGCCATCACCAAGCTGGGCCGCAGGGTCCACATGATCCAGGGCGATCTTGCCAATACCGAGGATGACCGTCGTGTCATTTCTGAGGGTGTCGAGAAACTCGGCAAGATCGACATCCTCGTGAACAACGCCGGCGTCGAGAAGCACGCCGATTTCTGGGATGTCACCGAGAAGGACTTCGACTTCGTTCTTCAGATTAATCTCCGCGGAACTTTCTTCATTACCCAGGACTTCGTGAATCATCTCCGTGCCACGAACCGTCCCGGGCGCATCATCAACATCAGCTCGGTCCACGAGGAACTGCCGTTCCCTCACTTCTCCACCTACTGTGCCAGCAAGGGAGCTCTCAAAATGCTCTGCCGCGATCTTGCCGTGGAACTTGGACCCCTTGGCATCACCGTCAACAACATCGCCCCGGGAGCGATCGCAACCCCGATCAACACCGCCCTGCTGAATAATCCCCAACTCCTCGCGCTGCTCAAGTCGAAGATCCCTCTCGGTCGTCTGGGAAAACCCGAGGATGTCTCAGGTCTTGCGGCCTTCCTCGCCTCTGATGACGCCGCGTATGTCACCGGCTCCACTTTCGTTGTGGATGGTGGCCTCCTTCATAACTACCACGAGCAGTAAGGGTCCCTGCCGATCATCGCATCGGGAGAGTGGGTCATAAATTAACGGAATGATGCCAGCCACTCCGACTGCACATAGTTTCGCCAAGGGTGCATTCCTGGTGACCGCTGCGTTTTTCTTTGCAGCTGTCTACAGTGCCTTCTGCAAGGCAGCGACAGGAGTTCCTTCTCTCCAAGTTGTGTTCTTTCAGTATGGGATCAGTCTCCTGATCTTCATCCCGTTGGTTCTGAAAGACGGAGTCAACGGTCTCAAAAGCAAGAGAATGGGCCTAATGTGCTTCCGGAGCCTTGCTGGATCAATATGCCAGCTTCTCTTCATCATTTCGGTCACCAGGATTCCGCTGCTCGACTCTGTGCTTCTCTCCAATGCCGCCCCTCTATTCATTCCTTTCGTGATCTGGTACTGGCTCCGTAAAACCGTCCAACCAAACGTCTGGGTTTGCCTGATCATCGGCCTCCTCGGGATTTGCCTGATCATCAGGCCGGGTCCGGATCTTTTGACGAATCCGGCATCGCTGATCGCCCTGTTGGCTGCCGTCTTCTCGGCGATTGCCCTCGTTGCAACCAACCGGCTTTCCGATACGGAGAACACCTTCACGATCCTATTCTACAATTTCGCCGTCTCCACGGTTTTGCTCTTTTTCCTCTGCATCTTTACGTGGAAAGCCATCAATCTCCACGAGACGCTCCTTCTTGTCGGCGCGGGTGTATTCTACGCCTTAACGCAGTATCTCCTGGTTGTTGCCTATAAGTATGCGACGGCTGCGGAAATCTCCCCCTTTAACTACTCTGTAGTGGTCTTCTCCGGTCTCCTGGGTTGGATCTTTTTCGGGAACGTCCCAGATGGAATGGATCTTTTGGGTACCTTGCTGGTCTGCGCCGGAGGCATCCTTTGCATCAAATTGGGACACCATCATGACACAACATCGGATGAGCCCGTCCGAGGCTAGCGCTCCACTCGGGATTTATCGCATAGCATCAACGCCCCATGAAATTCGATCCCCGTTCCTTTCCCCAAGTCCCCGAGATGACGGCCGAGTTGGCTTTTGCCAACCCCTCGACCCTTGGTGAATCGCCCCTGTGGGACGAACGCCGCAATGTTCTTTTCTGGGTGGACATCGACGAGGGAAAAATCCACCGGTTTGATCCCTCCTCGGGAACCAACACCACCATGCAGTTTTCCACGAAAGTCAGTTCCATTTGCAAAGCAAGCTCCGGTGGACTCGCCGCCACGATGAAGAAGACGTTCGCCCGCATTGATCCGGAGACAGCGGCCATCGAGATCCTCGACACCGTGGAGGGAGATATGCCAGAAAACCGCTTCAACGACGGCAAAGTCGATCGACAGGGCCGCTATAGGGCAGGAACCATGAACGAGGTGAAAATCGGTACTCCTGATGCCGGACTCTACCTCTATGAAGGCCCAGGAAAGTTGAAGAAGAAAATCTCGGAAGTCACCATTTCGAACGGCACCGGATGGAGCCCGGACGGCACGGTCATGTACTATAACGACACGCTTAGGTACTCCGTGTTTGCCTACGACTTTGATCCGGATAGTGGGGAAATTTCAAACCGTCGGGTTTTCGCGGAGTTTGAACCCTTGGCGCAGGGATTGCCGGACGGGTTGACCGTTGATGCAGAGGGGCATGTCTGGTGCGCCGTGGTCAATTATGGGCGTATGTTGCGCTTGGATCCTTCCGGGAAGTTGGAAAGGGCCGTGACCTTCCCGGCGACCCGGGGCACCTCCTGCACCTTCGGCGGCCCGGATTTTGACCATCTCTACATCACCACGGCTCGTGAGTGCCTGAGCAGTGCTGAAATTGCCAGCCAACCCCTCTCGGGAAGCCTCTTTGTCTGCTCTCCGGGAGTCAAAGGGTTGAGCGAAACGGCATTCATTGGCTAACCCTGAGCTTTCAGGTGGCGTAGGGTACCCTGGGCGGCTCTCGTGCCGGTTGAGAAGGCCCCTTGCAGGAGATAACCGCCGGTGGGGGCCTCCCAGTCGATCATTTCTCCGGCGACAAAGAGCCCGGGAAGACGTTTGACCATCAGATCCTCGTTCAGTTCTGAGAAGCAGACCCCTCCCGCCGAGGAGATCGCCTCGGCGATCGGTCGTGGACCGATAAGGGGAATCGGCAGCGCCTTGGCGAATTCGGCCAGGGGGAGGGGGGTATTTCGGAGGGCAGGGGTGGAGAGGGAGCTGAGGAGTGCTCCGGCGGCCTTGCTCAGCTTCCAGGCATTGACGGCCCGAGGGAGGAGATCGTCCTTGCTCATCCCATGACCCTGATTAATTTTATCGACTAATTCCTGTGCAGAAAATGATGGTTTTAAATCCAGCATTAGCACCGGATGCTCCATCTCCCTGAGAGTTCTTCCCAGTTGGTAGAGCGCGCCTCCCTCCAACCCATATCGGGTGATCAAGAGTTCTCCGGAGATGGTTTTGGTGCCTGCGGTGACCTCGATATTCTTCAGGGGCTCCCCCTCGGCCAAGGCTAGTATGTCCGGTTTCCAGCTTTTTTCCCATCCGCAATTAGCAGGACGGAAGGGAGTAATCTTGACTCCCAGGTGCTCTAGTATAGGGATCCACAGGGCATCCGAACCCGTTTCTGGCCAGGATGCCCCTCCAAGCGCCAGAATAACTCGATCAAAAGTATACTTAACGGTGTTTTCATAATGATGAAATCCCAGAAGAAAACGGTCATCAGTAGGAGTTATATCTTTTAGATAATGTCGTGTTTTAAAGGTGACACCCTGCTTTCTGAGTCGTTCGATCCAGCGACGCAGGAGTGGGGCTGCCTTGAACTCCTTGGGGAAGATGCGCCCGCTTGTGCCGATAAATGTTTCAATACCAAGTGCTTCAGCCCACGATTTGAGATTCTGGTTACTGAACTCCTGGAGAAGGGATGTCCAGAAACCATCTGATGCTCCTTCACTATAGCGTTTGGCGAACTGTTCTAGTGCCTCTGAGTGGGTCAGATTCAGCCCTCCGTGACCGGCCACCAGAAACTTGCGACCAGCTGAGGGTTTCCCATCGAAGATGGTGACGGAAGCTCCGGCCTGGGAGGCTATTTCCGCGGCTCTAAGTCCAGCTGGACCAGCTCCCACAATGGCCAGATTCACGAGAAGTCTCCGGTGACTTTAAATAACGATATTATCGTTTAAAATAGTTTTAACCAGTTGTTCTCAAACCACTAGCAATAGCATTAATCGAAAGAAGAACGCGTGGTAGGAGCGCCTCGGCCTTGGCAGGGTTCTCTTCTCGGGCCTTGCGCCAATCCCGAATCGTGGCGATCTGTTGCTCATGCAGGAGGGCGAGTGCCCGGGCTCGGAGCAAGAGCGTCTTGCCCATGCGAGGGCGACGCTCTTCGAGGCTTCCTCCGAAGACTTTCCTGAGTTGTTCCCGTGTCCGCTCGAACTCCGCCGAGATGATACCAAAGACCCGGTCCCTGATCTCGGGATCGGTAACTAACTCTGCATAATCTTTCATGATCGGCAGATCGGCGCTCGCAATGTTAGTTTCTACATTGGAAAGCACATAGTAGAGGAAGGAGTATTGCCTTAGTTCGGCTTGGAGCGTCTTGAAGAGCTCTGGTTGCTCCTTCTCCAGGGCCTCCAGGGCACTGCCCACTCCAAACCATCCCGGCAGGTAGTAACGGCACTGGTTCCAGCTGAAGACCCAGGGGATGGCACGCAGGTCAGCCAGACTCCGCTGACCGGAGCGGCGCTTCGGACGGGAGCCGATACGGCTCGATTCCAAGGCATCGATCGGTGTCGCTTGGTCGTAGAAGGTAATGAAGCCGGGGGCCTCGATCAGGTTGCGGTAGGCCTTTCGGCTCTCCTTGGCGAGGTAATCCGCGATCCGGGAACAGTTATCGGTCTTCCTTTCCGAGCGCTCCCCTTCGAGTGATATGCCGGTGACTCCCGCCAGCAGCAGCTCGAGGTGATAGGTGGCCGTCGAGACATTGGCGTACTTCTGGGCGATGGTCTCACCCTGCTCGGTCATCCGGTGATCCCCCTGCAGGGCACCCGTCGGAAGCGCATCAAGGAAGAGATGTGTGGGACCGGCTCCGCGGCTGATGGTACCCCCGCGTCCGTGGAAGAAGCGAAGCGAGACGCCCTCCTCCGCAGCCACCTTGGTCATCGCCTTTTGGGCAACATGCAGTCCCCACTGGCTCGCCATGATGCCGCAATCCTTGTTGCTGTCGCTGTAGCCGATCATCACCTGCTGCACGGGTAGATGACCCTCGCGGCGGATCAGTGAGGCCTTGGCCACCGGCTCCGCCAAGAATTCACGGATCAGCGTCGGGCTGCGCTCCAGATCATCGAGCGTTTCGAAGAGGGGAACGATCGGGAGTGGCGAGGAAAGAACCCCGTCCTTCCAATCGGTCAGCCCCGCTTCACGTGCCAGAATAGGAACCACCAGCAGATCGGAAAGCTGACGGGTCATGCTGATGATCAGCGCCCCGATCCCTTCGCGACCGTTTTCCTCAATCTGCTGCCGCAGCGTGTCGTAGCAGCTCAGCACGGCATCCGCCTCGGCTCCCAGGCCGAGATGATTATTGGCTCCCAGGAAGGGGCGGGGGGATTTCAGTTCCTCCCGCAGGAAGGTGAGGCGCTTCTCCTCGCTCCAGTCTGGAAAATTCTCCCCGTCGGTTATTCCTGCAGCCTTCAGGAGCTGCGCCATTGCCAGATCATGGGTGCGGCTGTTCTGACGAATGTCAAGTTGGGCAAGGTGGAATCCGAAGACATCCAGCGTTCTCAGGACTGGCCAGAGTGCCTCGCGGATCAGGCGTTGCCCACCGACGGCGATCAGGCTCTGCTCTAGAATCCTGAGATCGGCCAGAAGCTCCTCGGGACGCTGGTAGCGGGCACCTGACTCGTTGATCCACGCGCGATCGGCAGCCCCGATCTGGAGCGGCAGGCGCCCCTGGATCATGAGCACCAACTGTCGCCAGAGCTCCCCTGGATAACGTGCCGTGATCTGCTCACCGAGGGATCCAAGTTCCGAGCGGAGCACCGCCAGGCGTTCGAGAAGTTCAGGAGAGGCCTTTTGGAAGTGGCTGGAGAGAGGAAGTGCCTCAGCCAGCGCATCCAACTGGCGGTGCAGGACCACCAGTGCGTTGAGACGCAGCTCCTGAAGGGTCTCGTGCGTCACCTTGGCCGTGACAAAGGGATGGCCATCGCGGTCACCTCCGACCCAGGTACCGAAACTCAGTCGGGGGCGGGTCGAAGGCTCGCCCATCAGCTCCTGATCGAATTTCAGCTCATTCCAAGCCCAGCGCAGCCGAGCATCCAGATGATTCACGGCTTCCGGAAGAATATCCCGAAGATAGAACATCACGGCACGGCGCTCGTCGGCGACATCGGGCTGATCGAGGAAGATCTCTCCGCTGCGCCAGAGGCGTTCCAGGCAGATCTTGATCTTGCGACGGATCTCGTGGCGTTCGCTCGGCGTCAGGTCGGCCCGGTCATTCTCCGCCAGCAGATGGTGGATGGAGCGATGCTGGTCGAGCACAGCGCCGCGCTTTGCCTCGGTCGGGTGAGCTGTGAAGACCGGCTCCACGCGGACATTCGGCAGATAGGCGGCGATCTCCTCGGGAGTCCACCCCTTGGCGGCGAGGCGTTGGAGTTGGTTTCCCCAGAGTCCTCGCTGAGAGGCTAGACCAACCTGGATCTCCTTTTGTCTGCGGGTATGGGCCGCGGCATTTTCCTCGACGATATTCAAGAGCTGGAAAGCGATCGAATAGGCCTGCTCCAGTCCGCGTGATCCGCCGGTACCGGACTCCTCACCGTTGATCCATGGAAGTCGTTTGCAGGTTTCCTCATCCCCGAGTTCGGTGAGGACCTCCTGCAGACAGGTCATCAGTTCGCGTAGATCGCGATCAATTTTGGTAAAGCCCTCGGTGATGTAATTTTCTTCCATGTGATTTAACGGTGATCATTGCCCGTGGTGGCAAAAAATCAACATTACCAAGCAAAAACTTTGCCAAGAATGGAAAGAAATCCAGTGATCGGCTTCCGAGGTCCGGAAATGAAGGCAGAACTCCGCCAGATCCCTCTTTTTAGAGGGAGGGATGGCGCTTGTGCCAGTCGGTCGACTGCTCATAGGCATGACCGATGCGCAACAGGCGGCTCTCGCCGAAGGGACGACCCAGCAGCTGGAGACCCACCGGGAGATCGATCCCGTCGCGGTTGGAGAACCCGCAGGGGAGGCTCAGTCCGCAGATGCCCGCGAGATTCGTGGCGATCGTGAAGATATCGGCCAGGTACATCTTGAGAGGATCATCCGTCTTCTCACCAAAGCGAAAGGCTGTCTCCGGAGATGTTGGGGAGACGATGGCGTCGACCTTCGTGAAGGCCTGGTCAAAATCACGGCGAATGAGCGTCCGCACCTTCTGGGCCCGCAGGTAGTAGGCGTCGTAGTAGCCGCTGCTCAGCACATAGGTGCCGAGGATGATGCGGCGCTTCACCTCGCGGCCGAATCCCTCCGCACGGGTCTTTTCGTAGAGCGAGAGCAGATCCTTTGCCTCAGGGGAACGCCTGCCGTAGCGCACTCCATCAAACCGGGCAAGATTTGCCGAGGCCTCGGCCGTCGCGATGATGTAATAGACCGCCACCGCATACTCCGTGTGTGGGAGAGAGATCTCGACCGGCTCGGCTCCCAGGGAGACCAGCTGCTTCACCGCGGCATCGACCGAGCTGCGGACCCCGGCCTCCATGCCATCGACGAAGTACTCCTTGGGAATGCCGATGCGGAGCCCCTTCAGGTCGCGGCCGATCTCCGCCGTAAAATCCTCGTCGGGAAGCTCCAGGGAGGTTGAGTCATGCGCATCGCGTCCGGCCATCGCATTCAGGATGAGCCCGCTGTCCTCGACGGTCGAGGTGAGTGGACCGATCTGGTCGAGCGAGGATGCAAAGGCGATCAGACCATAGCGGGAGACCCTGCCATAGGTCGGCTTGAGCCCCACGCAGCTGCAGAGGGCAGCAGGTTGACGGATCGATCCTCCCGTATCGGAACCGAGTGTTGCCAGGGCCGTTCCGGCGGCAACTGCCGCAGCAGATCCACCACTCGAGCCTCCAGGGATGCGGTTCAGATCCCAGGGATTGCGTGTTGGAAAATAGGCGGAATTCTCCGTCGAGGAGCCCATGGCGAACTCATCCATGTTCATCCGCCCGAAGGGAATCGCTCCGGCGGCACGGAGACGGGCCACGGCGGTCGCATCATAGGGAGCGGTAAAGCCCTCCAGAATGCGCGAGGCCGACTGAAGAGGCTGACCATCGACGCAGATGGCATCCTTGATGCCGATCGGGATGCCTCCCAGCGGCTTCGAGAGATCCGCGGAGGCAGCCGCCTTCTTTGCCGTCTCCAGATCGCGACCGACATAGGCCCCGATCTTCGGATCGACCTCGGAGATACGCGCCTCCAGCCCCTCGATCAATTCGACGGGGGAGAGCTCCTTGGAGCGCAGGAGACGACGCGTGGCTGCTATGCTCTGGAATGGCATGAAGGAAGACATGGGAAAATGGGGACTAGGAGTTAGGAAATTGGGTGCTTAGGTCTAGTCGAGGACCTTGGGAACAACGAAGAGGCCATTCGCATTGTGCGGGGCATTCTCAAGAATCGTCTTCTTAGGCAGACTCTCCCCGACGCCATCCTCCCGGATCACATCAAAGACAGTGATCGCATGGGCGGTCGGCTCGATCCCCGTGATGTCGAGTTTGTTCATCTGCTCGACATGGTCGAGAATGCGGCCCAACTGTGGACCAAAAATCTCCGCTTCCTCGGGAGTAATCTCGAGACGGGCCAGACGGGCCAGGTAGGGAACATCGATGGTGTGATGGGGAGCGTTGGTGGACATGGCAGTTTTGAACTATAAAAGATGGTCAATAAAAGGGAAGGCTGGCCCTAAGCAATGGTTTCGTAGCGGGATCGCAAATACGAATCCGTCATCCCCGCCACATAATCCGCCACAGAACGGGCGAGGCCATCACGCTCGAGGCGCTTGAGGGTATGGACTCCGAGTTGCTGGGGATGCTGGAGCAGGTGTCCGAAGACGGCTTCCATCTGGAGGCAGGCATTTTCATTGGCGCCATTGACCTCAGGATGACGGTAGAAGTGCTGATAGAGGTGGCGACGGAGGGCGGCGTTCCGGGTTTTGAGATCCGAAGAATAGCTGATTAGGCGCTCGGGATGCTGACGCACGGTGGAGACAGAGGTGATACCGGCGGAGGCGATGGCCACCCGGCTGGTCTGAACAAGGTCCTCGACCTCACGGTTGATAAGACAGCGTAGGATGAATTTCCGCTGGGTGCGGGGACTGGAGTTCAGGAGGAGACCTGCGGATTCCGCCTCGGCCTGTGCGGCGGATTCGCGCCAGAGATCGAGTTCGCCGAGTTCCTCCTGGCGCAAGAGTCCCGAGGCGAGGCCATCCTCAAGGTCGTGGCTGCAGTAGGCGATCTCGTCGGCAACATTCGCAACCTGAGCCTCGAGGGAGGGGCTGGGGTAGGCGGTGCCGTCGGGGGCGATGAGCTGGCGGTGATGCTTCCGGAGTCCCTCGAGGACCTCGTAGGAGAGGTTGAGTCCCTGATGCTGGGGGTAGCTCTCCTCCAGCACCTCGACGACGCGGAGGCTCTGCTCGTTGTGGTCGAAGCCCCCATAATCCTTCATGAGGCGGTCGAGGGTTTCCTCTCCGGCATGGCCGAAGGGGGGATGACCAAGGTCATGGGCGAGGGCGATCGCCTCGGCGAGATCCTCATTGAGTCCGAGAGCTCGAGCCACGGTCCTGCTGACGGAAGCGACCTCGATGGTGTGGGTGAGACGGGTGCGGTAATGATCTCCCTTACCACTCAGGAAGACCTGGGTCTTCCCATCCAGTCTGCGAAAGGAAGTGCCGTGGACAATCCGGTCACGATCGCGCTGGTAGCAGCTGCGAAAGGGGTGCTCGTTCTCCGGACGGGCGCGACCCACGGTCTGTGAGGCCCGTTGTGCGTAGGGAACGAGGAGATCTTCGCGGGGATCGGAGGACATCGGGAAAGGATGAATTTTCTCGCGCGGAGGCGCAGAGAATGCAGAGGAAGAATCTTTGATTGAGCAGTAAGAAACCGATTAGGAATTCAAGGTGAAGGAATTTATAGATCCCTGTTTTTACAGATATCTCTGCGCCTCAGCGTCTCTGCGCGAGATCTCCTCGGCTAGACGTTGAACCGGAATTCCATGACGTCGCCGTCCTTGACCTCGTATTCTTTGCCCTCGATGCGGAGCTTGCCCGCTTCACGGCACTTGGCTGCCGAACCGAGGGAGTCGAGATCGGCAAAGGCCATGGTCTCCGCGGCGATGAAGCCGCGCTCGAAATCGCTGTGGATCACGCCTGCGGCGGCGGGAGCCTTGTCCCCAGAGCGGATCGTCCAGGCGCGGGTTTCCTTGGGACCGTAGGTGAAGTAGGTGCGCAGACCCAGAAGGGCATAGGCTCCACGGATGAGCTTGCCAACGCCGCTGTCGGAGACGCCGAGGCCCTCGAGATACTCTTTGGCCTCCTCGGGAGGGAGTTCGGAGAGCTCGCTCTCGATCTGGGCACTGACGACGACGGTTCCAGTGCCGTGATGGGTGGCGGCGTAATCGACGACGGCCTTCACATGGGGGTTGCTGGAGTAGTCGCCCTTCTCGAGCGGGGCGAGATCCTCCTCGCGGACGTTGGTGGCAAAGAGGACGGGCTTGGCGCTCAGCAGAAAGAATCCGGCCATCACCTTCTTCTCGTCGTCGGTGAGGGAGGCGGTGTTGGCAGGTTTCCCTTCATTGAGGTGAGGGAGGAGCTTTTCACCGAGCTCGATCTCGGCCTTGGCGATCTTGTCCCCGGTGCGGGCGGCCTTGGTCTGGCGCTCGATGCGCTTCTGGACGGTAGCCATGTCGGCGAGGACGAGCTCGGTTGTGATGATCTCGATGTCGCGCACGGGATCGATCGATCCGGCCACGTGGTGGATGTCCTCGTTTTCAAAGCAGCGGACGACCTGGACGATGGCGTCGACCTCGCGGATGTGGGCGAGAAACTTATTGCCGAGGCCTTCTCCCTCGCTGGCACCCTTCACAAGTCCTGCGATGTCCACCACCTCGATGGCGGCGGGGATGACCTTCTCCGATCCGGCTAGATGCCTGAGACGCTCGAGTCGGGCGTCGGGCACGTTCACGACGCCGACATTCGGCTCGATAGTGCAGAAGGGGAAGTTTGCCGCCTCGGCCTTGCGGCTCCGGGTGAGGGCGTTGAAGAGGGTGGATTTTCCCACATTGGGGAGACCGACGATTCCTGTACGTAACATCTAACCTTGCTACCCGAGACCGGAGCGGGGAAAAACTTCTTTTGTGCCCAAAGGCAAAAAAACTTTTCCCATGAAAAAAACGTCGACCCCGCTTTTAACCCTTGTTTCCCATCTGGATGAGTTCCTCCGGACTCCGGAGATCGCTGATTATCCCGGAGCCGTGAACGGCCTACAGATAGCCAACAGCGGCCAAATCGGGAGGATCGTGGCAGCCGTCGATGCCTGTGAAACGGTGATCCATGAGGCCGCGAAGGTGCCGGGAACGCTGATGCTGGTGCATCATGGTCTCTACTGGCAGGGGGTGCAGCCGGTGACTGGAGCCCTCTACCGGAAAATGAAGGCATCAATCGAAGGTGATCTAGCCCTCTACAGCTCGCATCTGCCACTCGATCTTCATCCGCAGGTTGGGAACAATGCCCTGCTGGCGAAGGCCCTTGGCCTGACTGCGCTGAAACCGGCCCTGGAGCTGAAGGGGCAGGCTGCCGGGGTGATCGGGAAGGTGAAGCCAGTGACACGGGAGCAGTTCGCCAAACGGATCTCGAAGGCGGTAGGAGGGAATGTCCATGTGGCTCCCGGCGGCCCTGAGGTCATCAAAAGTGTGCTGGTGGTCACGGGAGCCGCGGGGAGCGAGGTGGCTCGTGCCGCAGCGCTCGGAGTCGATGCCTTCGTGACCGGGGAGGGCCCTCACTGGAGCTACACGACCGCGGAGGAGGAGGAGATGAATCTCTTTTATGCTGGTCACTATGCGACGGAGACCTTCGGAGTGAAGGCTTTGGCCGTGCATCTCTCGAAGAAGACCGGTCTGCCATGGAGCTTCCTCGATCATTCGACAGGGCTGTGAATCAGATCCCTTGGGTATGAAGCTGCAGTCCCTGGACCGCGAGTTCTTCCGGCGCGATCCGGTTTCCTGCGCACGGGAGATGATCGGCTGCACGATCTCCCTGGGAGTATGCTGCGGGAGGATTGTCGAGACGGAGGCATATGCCGCAGTGGGTGATCCTGCCTGCCATACTTGGAAGCGACAGGGTGCCCGGGACTTCGTGGACGGAAATCCGCCGGGAACGGCCTATGTCTATCTGAATTACGGGATGCATTGGCTCCTGAACTTCTTGGTGAAGGGTGAAAAGGAGGAGGGGTTCGTTCTCATTCGAGCCCTGGAACCGCTGGAGGGAATGGAGCTGATGAGGGAGCGTCGCGGAGGACGTGGGGAGAAGTTTCTCTGCAATGGCCCTGCCAAGCTGACCCAGGCGATGGGTATCACTGGTGCTCATCATGGATGCGATCCTCTAGTTGAGAAGGAATGGAAGCTGGTGTTCCCGTCAGCACCGCCCAAGGTGATTGCCTCAACTCGGATCGGCATCAGCGTGGCCACGGATCGGCGTTGGCGATTTTTACAAATGGAGAGTTCTTTCGTCAGTGCACCTGCCTGAGTGATGGATATATGGAAAAAGAAAAGGCCGGCCCGAATAAACGGACCGGCCTTTTTTTTAATCATGAACTGTCCGTTTTGAGAACAGCCTCTTTAGCTTACTTGCTCTTGCCCGTTGTGGAAGGGCAGGACTGCTGGCAGCACTGCTTGTGACAGCAGGCCCCGAGTGAAAGGGTGGCTGCCGCGAGAGTGACGATGGCCGCGATCTTGGTGATGGTCATGATGATATTTTCGCCTCCTTTCTAAGCTGGTTGCTCGTTACTAGAAGATAAGGCCGGATCCCCGATTCTCAAGGGGTAATATGGGGGCGGGGCATCGATCGGTGGGGACAAAGAAAAAAGCCGGCCCGAATGAACGGACCGGCTTTTTAAAAAAGTTAGAATCATCCGGTTACCCGAATGATCCCCCCTTGGATTACTTGCTCTTGCCGACGGTGGCGGGAGCGGGAGCCTGCTTGCTGGCGCAAGCGCCGAGGGTGAGAGTAGCTGCCGCGAGAGCGACGACTGCTGCGATCTTGGTGATGGTCATGGTAAATTTCGCCTCCTTTCTGTGCTGGTTGCTTGAGGGGTTATTTAAGCCGAACGGCCGTTCCGACAAAGAAAAATCGTTTTTTTCTGCTGCCGGGATTTTCGAAGCCTCTTCAGGAAATGATTTCCACGGGTGTCCCAACGGCAACCTTTTCGTAGATTTCGATAATGTCTTGGTTGGAAAGTCTCACGCAACCATGGCTCGCAGGGGTGCCGATCAATGACTCCTGATTGGTTCCGTGGAGGTAGATGTAGCGATCGCGGGTGTTGGCATTCTCCGGATCAAGTCCCTCAAGCCAGAGGATCCTGGAGAGGATCAGATCCTCCTCTCCCTCGGCCTCGGGGGAGGCGAGGGCACCGGTCGACACTCTTGATTTGAAGATGGTCCAAGGAGCGGCTCCCTCGCCGATCTTTTCCCAGATGCGGAATTGTCCCGTGGGTGTTCGGAAGCTTCCCTCCTCGCATCCGATCCCGAATCGGGAGGTAGAAACGGGGCAGGAGGCAATAATCTCCCCCCCTGGCGAGAGAAGATCAAGCCGCTGGGAAGCGATGCTGACGCGGATTTTGGATGGCAATGGGGAGCTCAAGAAGTTGATCGGTGGCGGTGGTGGTTTTCTCGATGCTTGCAGAGTGTCTCCCCTGAAGGCAAATTTTACCACTCATCATGACCAAGACAGCCGCGGAGACGCATCATCATCAAGCCAACCAGGGGGGCAAGCGCCTGGCCATCGTCGGAGCAACCGGAGCTGTGGGGATCGAAATGATCAAGGTTCTGGAGCGCAGGAATTTTCCGGTCGCCTCATTACGCCTGCTCGCGTCGCCACGCTCGGCCGGGAAGAAGCTGAGCTTCCGCGGGCAGGAGATCATCGTGGAACCTCTGACCGCAGGGAGCTTCGAGGGAATCGATATCGCCCTATTCAGTGCGGGTGGGGGGATTTCCAAGGAGTTCGCCCCGCATGCCGTGAAGGCGGGTGCCGTCGTGGTCGATAACTCCTCGGCGTTCCGCATGGATCCGAAGGTTCCCCTGGTGGTTCCAGAGATCAATGCCGCCGATGCCGCCAATCACTCTGGGATTCTTGCCAATCCCAACTGCACGACCGCCATTACGCTGATGGCCGTCCATCCGCTGCACCAGGCCTTCGGTCTGAAGCGGATCATTGCTTCTAGCTATCAGGCCGTCTCGGGAACGGGCGCGATGGCTATCGAGGAACTACGCCAGCAGGTCGAGGCGATCGCAACCGGCAAGCCGGTGACCCGGGAGGTCTATCCTCATCAGATCGCCTTCAATGTGCTTCCGCATGTCGATTCGTTCCTCGAGGACGGCTACACGCGCGAGGAGATGAAGATGCAGAACGAGGGTCGCCGGATCATGAATCTCCCGGAGTTGACCGCTTCGGTCACCTGCGTCCGCGTGCCGGTCTACCGCGCCCACTCGGTGGCGGTCACCGCGGAATTTGAGCGGCCCGTTTCCCTGGAAAAGGCCCGTGAGGCGATCGCTGCTGCTCCCGGCATAAAGATTCATGACGATCCGGCCAATGCCGTCTATCCCATGCCGATCGAGTGCAGTGGTGAGGATGACTGCCGTGTCGGGCGCCTGCGTCTGGACTGCGCGCTGCCGAATGCCCTGACCTTCTGGGTCTCCGGTGATCAACTGCTCAAGGGTGCCGCCCTGAACGCCGTGCAGATCGCAGAACTGCTCTGATCCTGAATTTCAACCCCAGATCCCCGATCCAATGCCCACCTACGAATACGAATGCGCGAAGTGCAAAAAGAACTTTGATGCCTTCCAGTCGATGAAGGACGCGGCCTACACCACGTGCCCCAAGGACAAGTGCCAGATGAAGACCTGGGGCAAGGGGAAGGTGAAGCGCCTGCTCGGGGCGGGAGCCGGGCTGATATTCAAGGGATCCGGCTTCTACATCACCGACTACCGCAGCGAGGGATACAAGAGCGCGGCCAAGAGCGATTCCTCTGCAGCCTCCTCAGGCTCCTCGGGATCGGGCACGACTCCGTCATCCTCCAAGGGTGAGGGAAGCAAGTCCGAGAGCGCCAAACCCAAGAAATCCCCTCCCAAAAAATCATGAACGAGAAGAGTTGCCCCTCCTGTGGTCTCGAAAATGCCGCAACGCAGGTCTACTGCATTCATTGTGGAGGAACTCTGAATAATCTTCCTAGCGGCAGTGCCAACGCTCAGTTGCCCAACTCTGTTGCCATTGCAGCACGTCGTGTCCGTGTGGATGGGGAGAGACCCAGTAAAGAAGGGCGTTCTTTCTTTTCCCAGATCTGGGGGCTGATCACCTACGTCATTTTAGTAGGTCTGGGAGTCATCATTGTCCTGATGCTGATGGCCCCCCTCGATATTCCCCTCGAATCACAGCCGATTGCGAATGCTCCTTCCGTTGTCGAGAGGGTCTTTTTAAGCTCGCGATACAATCCCGCAGTCGCTTCACAGTTGTTGATCAATACTTTCCTGACTTCATCGAGTCATCTTGCTTGGAAGCCGCCCGTTGACTTCATCCCGGCTCCCGAATGGCAGGATGCTCGGGTTCTTCTTGGTAACAACTCAGTAACCTACTCGTTCAGTCTGCTGATTTTCAATTATCCGCTCCATTTCTCGGAAACATTCCGCCTTTCGGGAACTACGCGAGCATGGAAGCTGGTGCCTGTATCCGGGACGATCGGCCTGATCACAATCAAGGAGACTTTCCTTTTACCTATTCTGTCATTCCTCGCTTCCGCGAGCACTACCCCGCTGGAGGGTAAGCTGAAGATCCTGGAAAATGCGGACACCTTGGAAATCCGCTATGGCAATGTCGTTTTCACGACTCACTAGAACCGGGGATCTCTCGTTCTCTTTATTTTAAGGCCCACCGGTCAGAATTCGATGATTTCCAGGGCAAGCTTTGGACCCTTTTTTATGAAAGGGTTTCTTTTTATTGCTTCGCTCTCCATTTTTTTGACTGGGAGCCTGGTTGCCAGAACTCCAAGCACGACTCCGAACGGGATTTTTGCCCTCGATACGGGAGGGGTTTCCCAAGGAGGAACTTTTTTACGCACCTTGACGGGGTATGAGAAGCAGTTTTTGTCCACGACTGGCTTCACCACGCAAAGCTACCCGCCTGTTCTGGTCGTCCTGCATCAGGTCGATGATGCGGGGTTCAGTTCCTCAAGTTTAAGGGTTGATTCCATCGAGGGGGGGCTTCCCAGAATTCAGGTCGATCTTATCGGGGATCCGGGTGATGGAGGGAGGACGCGAAAGCTCCTGGCAAAAGCAATGATCCTGCGCGAGTACTACGGATCGAGCGCACCGCTTCCAGGTTCCCAGATCCCTGAATTCCCTGAGTGGCTGATCCATGGTCTGGGGGTCCTCTGTTCCCCCTCAAGCGGGAAGAAACCCATCTCCTCCCAGTTTCTCCGTGGGGAGACGCCTCCGACTGTCGAGGACTTCCTGATTCAACGCCCTCCACAGGATGAAAATCATTCCTTGGCCGATCTCTATGACGCGATGGCGGCAGCCCTTCTCAAGGCGGCTCTCAAGTCCGAGAACGCCTCTTCAACATTGATCGAATGGATAGGGCATTATGATCCGAACGTTCCTCGGACGAACTCCTCGGCCTGGCCCGTCTCCTGGAAAATGCGTCCCGTTGAGAAGCGTTGGCTCCTCCAAATGGCGGGCAGCAACGTTGCCGATGAAGGGGCAACAAAACTCCTAACCGTACCCGAGGCGTTCAGACGGTACGATGCTTTGCTCCAGGAACTACCAACCCAAGATCATTCTCTGGCGATGCTGAAGCAGGCTAAGGGGAGTGATTTCATCATTCAGGAACTCTCCGGCCGACTGCTTGCGCTGCGGCTTCAGTCCAACCCGATGGCCATTCCACTCTTTGAGCAAACGATCCTCTTCCTTACCGATATCAAACACAATTCGCTTAAGAAGCTCCAAGAACGCGAAAAGATACTGGTCTCCCTGCGTGCCGACATCCTCAAACAATCCGCTGATATCGAAGGATACCTCGACTGGTATGAGGCATCCAAGGTTCCCGTTCGCAGTGGTCTCTTTGATCGGCTTCTCTCCACACCGGAGACCCCTGTGAGAAAAGGTCCCGTTGGCCGATACCTTGATGTGATCGAGGGCAGGGGATGGCAATGAAAATCAACCTTCGGACACTTGCGCGACGGACTCTCCTCTCTATGATAAGGAGATGTTCTTTTTGACCAAGAGCGAGCAGTTGGTGCTGACTTTCATCCTTATCTCTTTTGTGGCCGGCGCAGCTCTCCGTCATTTCCGTTTGGAACACATGATCCCATTCCAGTCCTCATCCCAATCACAGGAGCGCTGATTTTTCATGAAAGTTTCCGGATTCAACGAAGCCGTGGCGTTGGCCGTCACCAAGGAGGAGCGCTATCGCCCCGAGGGGTACCTCTTTTTAAGGGAATCTCTTGAGGCCACTCTCAAGAAGCGCTCCAAATCGAAGCAGCAGCAACTCTCCTCCCATGTCACGGCCGGGGAACTGCTTGAGGGGTTTCGTCGCCAGGCGCTGAAGGAATTTGGCCCCATGGCTCCGACCGTGCTTGAGTACTGGGGGATCTCCAACTGCGGCGACATTGGGCGGATGGTCTTTCATCTTGTCGAGGCAGGAGCCTTCGGACGCACCGAGAACGACTCGATCACGGACTTCGAGCAGGGGTTTGATTTTCACGAGGCCTTTGTCGCCCCTTTTCTGCCACCTCCGTTGCCCTCGTCCGAAAGCGCCGAATCCGTTCCCCAGCAGACTCTCTTCACTCCATGAACCGATCAATCCTCCTGATGACACTCCTCTCCACCATGGCTTCCCAACAACTGACCGCCTCAGAGCCTCCAACCTCGCTCCATGATGCCCGTAAGTCGAAGGCCCCCGAGGTAAGCCAATCCAATGAGGCTCTGGCGGCCAAACCCCAGGTCTTCACCTTTCCAAATGGCCTCACCCTGATCGTCGAGGAGAACCACGGGGCTCCCGTTGCCAGCGTCCAGGCATGGTGCAACACCGGCTCCATCCATGAGGGTAAACTCCTCGGTGCAGGACTCTCCCACATCCTGGAGCACATGCTCTTCAAGGGAACCAGCTCCCGTGCGCCCGGTGTCATCGCCAGCCAGGTGCAGGATCAGGGGGGGTATATCAACGCCTACACCTCCTACGATCGTACCGTCTACTGGATCGATGTCCCTGCCGCTGGTGCCCCGAAGGCCGTCGACATCCTGGCCGATGCGATGATGAATGCGACGCTCCCCGTCGAGGAGTACACGAAGGAACAGGAGGTGATCCGACGGGAGTTCGCCATGGGATATGACAATCCCGACCGGATGGCCTCGCTCCTGCTATTCCGAACGGTTTATCACCGGAGCCCATTTAAGGAACCGGTCATCGGTCACCTCGACATTTACAACAAGCTGAGCCGCCAGGATGTCCTCGACTACTACAAGCGCCGCTACGTCCCCAACAATCTCTGCTTTGTTGTCGTGGGTGATGTGAATGCCGGACAGATCCGCGACCAGTTGGCAGAGTTCTTTGAGAAGTATCCCCGGACGGCGCTTGAACCCGTGACGATTACCGAGGAGCCCCCTCAACTCGGTCGTCAGGAGGCGAGGGAATTCTTCCCCACCGATCTGAGCAGGATCAATATCGCCTGGCGCGGACCCGGTGCGAGCAGTGCCGATGCACCGGCAGCCGAGGTTCTCACGGCAGTGCTCGGCTCCGGAGCCAGCTCCCTGCTGAACACGGATCTCCGTGAGAAGAAGGGGCTCGTCCATCAGATCGGTGCCGGTCTTTATACACTGACCCCGACCGAAGGAATGATCTATGTCGGGGCGATCACGGATCCTGCCAAGCGTGATGGAGCGGAGAAAGAGATCCTCGCTCAGGTCGAGCGCCTGGCCGGAACCGGTATTACCGAGGCCGAGTTGGCCAAGGCGAAGAAAGGCCTCCTTTCCGATCATTACCACGGCCTCACCACGATGCGAGGCCGTGCCTCCGATTACGGGAACGGCTGGCTGATGACGGGCAACGCCGAGTTCGGGAAACGCTATCTCGAGGCGATCGAGAAGGTCACCCCCGAAGATGTGAAGCGGGTTGCCGCCAAGTATCTCAAACCCGAGGGAGTGACCGTTACCTCGCTAGATCCCCTCTCGTCGGAGAAGGCTTCGTCCTCTGCCGCCACTAAGGCCGCGGCCTCCGAAATCAAGAAATACGAACTGCAGAATGGTCTCCGTGTCCTCATCAGTGAGGATCAGCGTCTCCCCATCGTCTCGATCGTGGCAGCGTTCCGCGGAGGATTGCTAGCGGAGACTCCCGAGAAGAACGGCATCTCCCAGCTGCTCGCCAGCACTATCGTGAAAGGGACGAAGACCCGCACCTCCCAGCAAATCGCCGAGACCGTCGAGCATGTCGGGGGATCGATCGGTGCAGGGTCCAGTAACAACAGCTTCTCCGTCTCCGTCGAGGTGATGAAGTCCGATCTGGCGCTTGGCATGCAGATCCTCTCCGATGTCATCGCCAACGCCACCTTCCCCGATGCCGAAGTTACTCTGGAGAAGGACTCGCAAATCGCCGCCATCAAGGCCGAGGAGGACCAGATCACCACGACAGCCCGGAATCTGCTCAAGCCGAAGCTCTATGGATCCCATCCTTATTCCCTCCGAAACAACGGCTCTCCGGAGAGCGTCTCCAAGCTCTCCGCCGCAGATCTGAAGGCCTATCGCGACCGCCTGGTGGTGGGTAGGAACGGCGTGCTCTCCATCTTCGGAGCCGTGAATCCCGTGGAGGCACTCGAGCTTGCCAAGAAGGACTTTGGGGCACTTCCCGCCGGAGAAAAGTCGTTGTCCACGCCCCCCGTGGCATCCGCTCTCACCACCGATGTGCAGGAGAGCGCACAGCGTCCGAAGCAGCAGGCCGTGATCATGAAGGGATACCTCGGCACGAGCCTCGACGGGGCTGATCGTCCCGCGCTGGAGTTGATCGAGGAGGCTTCCAGCGATCTCGGCTCACGCTTTTTTGTCCGTATTCGTGAGAAACTCGGTCTAGCCTATTTCGTCGGCGCCTCGAACTCGACCGGGCTGGCACCGGGTGCCTTTGTCTTCTACCTCGGCACCGATCCGAAAAAAGTCGATCTCGCCAAGCACGAGTTTGATGACGAGATATCCAAGCTGGCCGCAGATGGACTCACTCAGATCGAACTCGATAGGGCCAAGGCCAAGCTCCTCGGAGCGGAAGCGATCCGAAACCAGTCGACCGGAGCGCTGGGTGGACTCTGTGCCACCAACGAACTGCTCGGCCTCGGTTATGACCACAACAAGGTCCGCAAGGAGGAGATTGAGAAAGTCACCCTTGATGACGTGAAGCGCGTCGCGAACAAATATTTTCGCGACGGCAAGAGTGTTGAGATCGTCGTAGGTCCTCCGGCCGATAAGTCAGCCCCTCTCCATGACCCCGCGAAAGCGAACTAGAAACCAACTTAGACTTCAACTTTTAACTCCTAACTCCCAATACTATGGCCGAAATCCAACAAGCAACCAACTCCGCCGACCTCACCCAGCGCTTCATTGAGCTCGTTATGATGAATGCCCAGCAGGCAGCCCTCTGCCTGGGGCAGATGGCCCATCCCTCCACAGGAAAGGCCGATGTAAACCTACCCGCAGCCAAGATGTTCATCGATCATCTCGAGATCATCCATGAGAAGACTCGCGGCAATCTCACCAAGGATGAGGAGAAGATCCTCACCAGTGTTCTTTCCGAGTTACAGATGGCCTTTGTGCAGGTTTCCAACGCTGCCGGAGGCACAGGTCACATCCATGACGAGAACTGCTCCCATGGTGATCATCATCACGCAGAGGAAGCCGCTCCCGAAGCGCCCACTCCGACCGAGGCTCCGAAGTCCGAGACAGCGCCCGCCGAGGATTCCGACGGGAAAAAGAAGTTCACTAAGAGCTACGGAGCTTGAGGATGAATCGGAGTGCCTCTGCTTCTGCTCATGCTTTGAGGAGGTGCTTTCTTAGCTCCCTTTTCGTCCTTACATTCACTTTTTCCTCCGCCCATGCGGTTGAGATTCAAGGAGTTAGCGCTCCTCCCAGGGCACAGGAGGGGGGAGAGACATTGCAATTGAACGGTGCCGGACTCCGGACCTTCACTCTGCTCATGGTTCCTATCAAGATCTACGTTGCCTCCTTCTATACCCCAATGGCGATCAGGAC
>CAIZIQ010000035.1 GCA_903933015.1 uncultured Spartobacteria bacterium
CTGGCCACTCACTCGCGGGCCATTCCGAGGTACCAAGCAGCACGACTCGATGCCCCTCGCCAATCAATCCAACTGCAAGTCCTTTAAGATAGGCCTCAACCCCTCCCGTTGAGGAGTATCCGCGACGCAGGAATCCGATGGTGAGTTTGGGCAGGGACATGAAGCGGAGAAGCATTAAAGGGCCGAAGCATGAAAAAGTTGAAGCGTTAAAAACTCAGGACCGCTAAAAGATAGGCATGGATCCGTCAGATAACCTTTCCGAGGAATTTCTCGATTATCTGGGCAACGGAAAAAACTACTCTCCCCAGACGTTACGCTCCTACAGGCAGGCTCTGACGCAATTTCATGAATTCCGCCCCTCGCTCGGATGGAAAGAAGCAAAGGCCGATGACTTCAGGGCCTATCTCTTTGACCTGATGAAACGGGGGAGATCACGCTCGACCATCCGACTCTCGTTTGCGGCACTTCGCAGCTTTTACAATCACCTTACGGATAGGAATCTCATCCCCTCCAACCCTCTCAAGCTAGTCTCCCTGCCGAAAATTGAAAAAAAACTTCCCCAGTTCCTGACAGTACCGCAGGTCAGCTTGCTGATGGAAAAACCCACGGCAAAGCCTAAGTCCAAACAGGCCACCGGATGGATGGCCGTGCGTGATGCGGCGATTCTTGAACTCTTTTACTCCTCGGGACTCCGTCTGGCCGAACTAGCGGCCCTCGACGTGAAGGATCTCGATCCCATCGGGGAGACTGTCCGGGTCATGGGCAAAGGATCGCGAGAGCGGATCGTCCCGGTCGGGGGACTCGCCATGGAGGCTCTCTCCCACTACCGCCATGAGGCGAATATACAGAGCGGTCCACTCTTCCTGAACAAAAGTCGCATACGCCTTGGACATCGCTCCATCTGGCTCCTGCTGAAGAACTATGTTCGCGAAGCAGGCCTGCCTGCTACACTTAGCCCTCACAAGTTACGACACTCCTTCGCTACTCATCTTTTGGACAACGGAGCCGATCTAAGAAGTGTCCAGTCGCTCTTGGGGCATGCAAGCCTGACCACGACGCAGATCTATACCCATGTGACAACAGAGCGACTGAAGCGCGCCTATGATGCAGCCCATCCGCGGGCGTAGCGGTGGAGTTAAGTTAAAAAAGTTGAACCGTTAGAAAGTTAAAATATTTCCCATAAATAACGATAGAATAAGTAGTTTAATTCGACGAACTTTTACTTTTGTGCTCGCGATTAAGAATTCGTCTGGTAAAATCGTTTTTTCTCTTTAAAAAGCTGCATTTATCCAATCTCCATCACTGTTTTTCATAATTGAATCCATTTTCCATCTATCGCTTTAGTCGTCTTTCTAACGCTTTAACCTTTTAACTTTTTATCCTTACTTTCCTATGAGCACCGAGACCACCACTCCCAAACCCCTCGCCGCCAACGAGACCTACAAGATCAACTCCCATCACCTCCGTGGGAACATTGCCGCCGATCTCGCCGATACATCCACTGGGAATATCAGCGAGGAGAGCAATCAACTCTCCAAATTCCATGGTCTTTACATGCAGGATGACCGCGACCTCCGCAACACACTCAAGAAAGAAGGCAAGGAGAAGGCTTTCGCCTTCATGCTTCGCGTCCGACTTGCTGGCGGTAAGGCGACGCCAAAACAGTGGATCGTCCTGGACAAGTTGGCTGACGCCGTAGCCTCCCCCTCTCTGCGACTGACGACACGTCAAACCTTCCAGTTCCACGGCGTTCTCAAGGGCAACGTGAAGAAACTCATCAAAGGAATGAATCAGGTCCTGCTTGATTCGATCGCTGCCTGTGGCGACGTGAACCGCAATGTCATGGCCCCTCCGAATCCCGAGCGTTCGGAGATTCTCCAGCAGGTCTACGAGGATGCGGCGAACTGGAGCAACTATGCCCTCCCCAAGACCCGTGCCTATCATGAAATCTATCTGGACGAGGAACTCGTTGCCGGCGGAGAACCCGAGGTCGAACCGATGTACGGCGATACCTATCTTCCCCGTAAATTCAAGACAGGCTTCGCCATTCCCCCTTCCAATGACGTCGATATCTTCTCCCAGGATCTGGGCTATATCGCGATCGTCGAGAATGGCAAACTCGCCGGCTACAATGTGACTGTCGGAGGCGGCCTCGGCATGAGTCATGGTAACGCCGAGACCTTCCCACGCCTGGCTGACCTTCTTGGCTTCATCCCGGCAGACAAGGTAAACGAGGTCGGCGTAGCCGTCCTCACAACCCAGCGCGATTTCGGTGACCGTACCAACCGCAAACACGCGCGCCTGAAGTACACGATTCAGGATCGCGGTATTGAGTGGTTCCGAGGTGAGGTCCAGAATCGCA
>CAIZIQ010000036.1 GCA_903933015.1 uncultured Spartobacteria bacterium
AACTCGGAAATCCAAATCTCCCAGGATGGTTCTTCGGCCACCATTCTCCATCGCGATCGCAGCGGTAACATCCTCTCGCAGGATACCTATCTCTCTGTTGACCAGAATGTTGCCATCAAGGGGGATTTCAAGGAGGTCAAGGTCGGAGATATCGTTCTTACGGCCTGCAAGCTGGAATCCAAAGAGAAGCTCCACCAATTGGAGAAGAAGTAACGCGCGCTCCGGCCTAGCGTTTGGCCAGGTCGGGTAGAGCCAGTTTTCCCGTTTAAGCTTTTCCACGAAGGCTTTTCTCCCTTTGCTGGGGAATGCCCTTTCGCTCACTCGGCCTTGACGCCGCGATTATCAAAGCCGTTCAGGAGACCGGATATACCGAACCGACCCCGATCCAAGCTGCCGCTATTCCCTTTGTGCTGCAGCGTAGGGATCTGATCGGCATCGCTCAGACAGGTACCGGTAAGACCGCAGCCTTTACGCTGCCGATCCTTTCACTGCTGGCCAGTTCTCCCTCCAAGGGGATCCGCGCCCTCATCATCGCTCCGACCCGCGAACTGGTCGTCCAGATTGAGGAGAATGTACGGGCCTACGCCAAGCATATGCCGCTCACGGTGGCCACGATCTACGGAGGGGTCAGCGAGCGTCCCCAGATCAAGGCCCTCGAGCAGGGAGCCGATCTCGTCGTTGCCACACCGGGACGCCTTCTCGACCTGATCCGTGGCAGGGAAAAAGCCTTTGCCCACATCGAGTTCCTTGTGCTCGACGAGGCCGACAGGATGCTCGACATGGGATTTGTCCCCGCGATCCGACAGATCGTGAAGCTCCTGCCTCGCAAGCGTCAAACCCTCTTCTTCTCCGCCACGCTCTCCCGCGAGATCGAAAAACTCACCGGTGAGTTCCTGCAGGAGCCCGAGACGGTTGAGATCGGCCGCCGTTCCAATCCCGCCGACACCGTCACCCAGTCGGTTTATGAGATCCCCCAGCATCTCAAGCCGGGTCTCCTTCTCCATCTGCTTCAGAACGGGGCTCTCAACATGGTGCTCGTTTTCACCCGCACCAAGCATGGTGCCGACCGCATTGCTCGGCGCCTCGAGCAGGCCGGTATCACAACGGGAACCATCCATTCCAATCGCTCCCAGAACCAGCGCCTCCGCGCCCTTAATGAATTCCGCGATGGAAAGATCCGTGTTCTTGTGGCCACGGATATCGCCGCGCGCGGCATCGACGTCGACGGGATCACTCATGTCGTGAACTATGACTTCCCACCGCACCATGAGGACTATGTCCATCGCATTGGTCGTACTGGCCGTGCCAAGGCTGTGGGTGAGGCGATCAGCTTTGTCTCCAAGGAGGACGACGATGCCCTGCGTGCCCTTGAACGCTTTACTCGCAGGGGAATCCCTCGCGTGAAGGCTGAGGGATTCGATGATAAGGCACCCGCCCCTCCTCGTGAGAGGGGAGCCGTTGGAAATCGCCGTCCTCCGCGTAAGCCGGGTGAAGTGCGTGCTCCTCGCTCCTCCGGAGGTCGTCATCAAGGCCAGTCCCGTCGACGCGATGGAAGTGCAGGTAGCGCTGGTGGCGAAGCAAGAGGTTCTGCCTCTGGTCATCAATCAGCTGGTGGCAAGAAAGGTGGGATTGGCCGCTTCTTCGGCTTCGGCTCGCGGTAGTTCACCTTTCTTATAAATAAATGCAAAGACTCGTGCGGAGAACACAGGCGCAGAGTTTTTGTTAGCTAAAGTAACAAACTGTGAGGAAGCCTTGCAGAGCTAGGATTATTTATTTGG
>CAIZIQ010000037.1 GCA_903933015.1 uncultured Spartobacteria bacterium
CTTCCAAGTCGTGAAGAGCGAACAGTTCAAGGATGAGAGGGGCGTCACCGAGACGCGTCTAACCCTACGACTGAAGCGCCACCGCATCGATCCGGGTGACGGCTTCAACATGTCGTTTGTCCGTGTCTATCACGAGGGGGACAAGGATTTCGCCGCCGCCGGGCGCACCTGCCAGATCTCCCTCTCACCCTCCGATGCACCGATGATGAAAAGCGCGAAAGCTCAGACCATCGATTTCCCTCCCGTGGCGGATGCTCGTGCGAATTCCTTGAAGATCGAACTCCATGCGAAAAGCTCCGCCGGCCTGCCGGTCGATTACTTCGTCATGAAGGGACCCGGCATTATCCGTGACGGAGCCTTCATTCCCACAGAGATTCCAGTGGGTGCCACCAATCCGATCGAGGTCACGGTTGGCGCCTATCAGGTTGGATCCTTTAAGGAAAAGGATGGGGTGAAGCCATCAGCTACGGTTTACCAGACCTTCCATCTGATTCCTTGAAACAATGAGTATTCTGGAGATCATTCTGGACATTTTCAACGGTTGGCTGACGCGTGGATGGCTGACACATGAGGATCAATCCATCGTAGGGAAGTCACCGATGGAACAGGATATTTCCCGTCTCTGGCAGCGCATCTGGTTCGTCCTTCTTTTGTGCGTAGCTATTGTGGCTCTCTATGTTTGGTTGATTGCCCCTCGTCTCTCACACTCCGCGTCGCATGCGGCATCTCCAACCAAGCCTTTACTGAAAGAACGCTCACGGTGACGCCAGGTCAATTCATGAATCGAACACAATTAAGGTACGTTCTACTGACTATCTTTATTGTTCTGGAACTGGTCTCTTCACCCAGCCATGCCGAGCTTTTTAGTCACCTCACGGCGGAGGCTGGCATGGTCGAATACAACATGACCAAGGACCCCGGCAATGGTTGGTACTCGGAACCGAACAGTAGTTACCGCTTCAAACTCGGATTCAAGCAGGGTGAGCGCATGAGTCCGGTTCCAGTTCTGGTGGCGACGGCCAATACTATCGAGACAGAGCATTTCAGGGGCTCGAAAGCCCTCGCGTTGCAGATCTCCGGACATGAGGAAAAGAGGAGCCTCAAAGCGGCTCAAAAGGTGTCCCTCAGCATCGTCTCGCCCCAGGATCCCTTCTCCCCATCTGTCGTGCAGGCAAAGGATTGGTATCATGGCTTTGCCCTGAAGATTGATCCGGTGAGTTACGGACTACTCCCTGGGGCGGGAGAAGAACTCATCTTCGAGCAGTGGTGGCAGGGCTCCCCCTTCCACCCTCCAGTGACTCTCTCCATCATCAACGAGAGCGATGCCCGAGCCCATGGATGGCCCGATGCGAACGCGAATGGAAATTTTGCCCTCGTGCTGCGTGATGACGAACACAACGCTTGGGAGAAAGGGCCCGGCAAACCACACTACTTTAATCTAGGCCCCGTTGAGAAGGGGCAGTGGAGACAATGGATTATCCGAGTCAGGCCTGATCCATCAGGCAAAGATGGCGGCGTCACCGTGTGGATGGACGGCACGAAAAAACTCGATCTCAACCATACCAACATCGGTTATGACCGCGCACGCTACCCCACCAAGCCAACGCCTTTAGAGACGTTCGCCGTGGACTGCTGCATTTATCGGCACAACGGCCTATGTACTCAGAGGTTCTTTTTTGACGAGATCAAGTTCGCCGATTCCTTTGCGGAAGCGGCAACTCCATGAAGAACCCGAAACGCCTCGGCGGGAGAATTGCAGTCTCCCACTTGAGCGCGTAACAGTTCTTAGAAAACCACGGAGACCGATCCCCCGGCCGGAACTTCTACTGGCTTACAGCGACTGAGAATCTCGAGTGGTAGAGGTACGGATGCTAGGACTGCATCCTCTGCGAGCACCTGAACCTTGGCATCAAACTTGGTCGGATTGCTCAGCGTGAGAGTCTTGGATTCATCATTCCAGACGGCATCGATATGGTCGAACACCTCGAGACGCCCGGTATCGGTACGGAGATAGATCCCGGGAAGCTCGGCCACCGTGAGCATGAGCGCGGTCTCGACCCAGATGGTTGAGCCGAAGATATTCCCCCCGACTCCTTCCTGGCCTTCCCAGTCGCTGAGGTTGACCCGCTCGCACATCATGCCGGAATTCATCGTTCCAATCTGATGCCCCTCACGGGAGACGTAGCTCGTGATGTTTCCGGCGATATCACGGATCAGGTCGAGCGCCAGTTCGTCACCCGAGTCACGCCAGAACCTGAAGAGTGAATCACCTGAGAAATTGCAGATCGCAGGTGCGGC
>CAIZIQ010000038.1 GCA_903933015.1 uncultured Spartobacteria bacterium
CTGACCAGGCATTCCCGCGTCCTGTTGCTGGGAGACCTGCTTTTTCTGCTTCTTCCGCTCTGAGGCGTGCTGGCCCTGGTGGCCATTGGCATTCTCACTGCGGCTGGGATGAAGGGGGAGGAGTACCTCGAAGGCATCGTAGATTGACTGGAGCCAGGGGTGCATCTTTTCGTTCAGGGTACCGGGGAGGAATCCGAGGGTGTCTCCCATGGCCACGACGGGACGGCTGACAGTCATGCCGTTGTAGTCCTTCTGGGCAGTGAGGAAGAGTCCCGCCGCGACAGCCATGAGGGTCTTGCCGGTGCCGGCCTGGCCGTAGCAGGTGATGAGCGAGATGGAGGGATCGAGCAGGGCGTCGAGGAAGCAGAGTTGTCCGAGGTTCGCAGGGCGGAGCTCGATGCCGCGTGGCATCTGAAGGCTCTGGGGAACCTTGAGGCGCTGGAAGTGGCCTCCTCCGATATGGCGTGCCGGCATAAGCTTCTGCTCGGAGGCTTCGAACAGGACATACTCATTGATCTCGAGAGGGCCTGTGCGTCCCTCGTCGAGATCGATGCTCTGCGAACTGCCGAATCGCTGGAGCTCATGCGACTCCACCTTGATCTTCCGGATCTCACCCTCCTCGGCATCCTCCACGGAGACCTTGTCGTTGAGATAATCCTGGCAGGTGATTCCGAGGGCCATCGCCTTCAACTGCATGTTGAGATCCTTGGTGATCAGGATCGTCGGGTTCTCCTCGCTCTCCTGGATGGCGAGGCAGGCAGCCATGATCTTGTGATCCACCGGTTCGCGGTCCTGGAAGATCCGCGAGAAGCGACGCATCGCCGGGGAGAGGCGCTCCTTGCGCAGGGCGTCGTTCATGTAGATACGGACGGAGCCTCCTCCCGCTGTCTTCACTCCGCGGGTGACCTTCTTGGTCTGGTGATCGAAGATCTGGGTGAGGAAACGATGAATGGTGCGGGCATTGGCTCCACGCTCTGTCTGCTCGTTCTTAAAACGGTCGAGTTCCACCAGCACCTCGACCGGGATAAAGAGATGGTTGTTCTCGAAGCGGTTCACACAGTGCGGGTCGTGAAGCAGGACATTCGTATCGAGGACGAAGTTCTTCACCTGAGCGGTTGCCCCCTTGCGACTTGATTTGGCACCATTCGGGAAAAACAGGCTCTGTTCGTCGGAGGTCTCCATCGGGGCGGTTCTATGCATGGTGTGTGGTGGGTTATGGAATACTGCGAATCATCTGGCCATCCCGAGGGGATGGTCGGAAAGAGGCGTGACGTGGCACGGAAAGACTGGGGACAAAAGGATCCTTGAGATCTCTCAACACGAGAGGCTCAATCCACACCGAAACAATCTGGTGTCTGGAGTTATTCAACTCGTGCTCTGTATTGCAGTGAAAATTGCGTAATACAACCTAAAAGTTGTGGCATTTTCGCCTTTGTCCGGAAGGAGGCCACTAGGGGTGGTGGAGATCCTCTACTTCCGAGCGGCTTGGTTCACTTTGACCTTTAAGATTTCACCTTTTACTATCCGCCGCATGCATTCTTTCCGTTACGTCGATGGCTCGCTTCATTGCGAGGGAGTGGAGCTGAACACCGTGGCTTCCGAAGTGGGGACTCCCGCCTATGTCTACTCCGCGGAGACCATCCGGGGGAACTACCGCCGTCTGGATGCCGCCCTGGCCCCGCTGGGCGACCGGATGATCTGCTACGCCATGAAGGCGAATGGAAATCTCTCCGTGCTGAACCTGCTCGCCAAGGAAGGAGCCGGTTTCGACATCGTCTCGGGAGGAGAGCTTTTCAAGGTGCTGAAGGCCGGTGGTCGCGCCGACCGCTGCACCTTCGCCGGTGTCGGCAAGACCGCCTCCGAGATCGACTACGCACTGCGCCAGGGGATCTACAGCTTCAATGTGGAGTCCGAGGGGGAGCTTGAAATGATCAACGAGGTCGCCGGTCGTGCGGGACTAGTGGCTCCCATTGCCATCCGTGTGAATCCCGATGTCGACGCTCCAACGCACAAGTACATCTCAACCGGAAAGAGCAAAAACAAGTTCGGTATCGGTCTCGACCGCGCCGCCGCCGTCTACGAGCGCGCCGCCGCACTCCCCCATCTCAAGATCCGCGGACTCCAGACCCACATCGGGTCGCAGATCCTGAAGGCTCCTCCCTTTGCCGAGGCGGTTAGGAAGCTCACCTCACTCGTGCTGGAGCTCAAGGCCAAGTACGGGCTGGAGTTTTTCAGTGTCGGTGGAGGAGTCGGCATTGTCTATCATGGGGCCCTTCAAAGCGGAGATGCCGCCTGGTGGAAGGGAAGCGGCGAGGAGGGGGTGGAGCGCCTCGCGCCCGAGGCCTATGCCGCCGAGGTGATCGAACCGCTCAAGGCGCTCGGACTCAGGATCCTTTTCGAACCGGGTCGCTTTATTGTCGGCAATGCCGGCGTTCTCCTCTCCTCCGTTCTCTACCGCAAATCCACCCCCACGAAGAACTTCGTGGTCGTTGATGCCGGGATGAACGACCTGATCCGTCCCGCCCTCTACGAGGGATATCATGAGATCGAACCGCTGAAGCAGCCCTCCTCCACCCAGCTGGAGAA
>CAIZIQ010000039.1 GCA_903933015.1 uncultured Spartobacteria bacterium
AGCAACATTTCATAATTCTGAAGTGCTTTTTCCTCGGATTGCTTCAATAGATCAATTGCGGAATAAACCACCGCGGGAGAAAGGGCTCGGTTGCTGTAATCGGTGTCAAAGGAGGAATCTAGGGTGACACTTGATGCCTCTAGTTCCTGCAACAAGGACTGCAATTCTTTTACGGTTTGGATCGAAAGCTTTTGGAAGATCGGAATCAAATCCTTCAACGGAGTGGTTTCCGATTCCTTGATAGGTGCTTGAATTCCAAGTTCTTTATCAAAGAATTCGACAAATGCCTTCGGCTGATCCTGTGCCTCTGTAAAGTTGACCAGGGAAATCTGCTTCCTGTTACGGCGAACTGCCTTAAGAATCTCAAAAACAGACTCTATCCACTCCTTCATCAGATCTTCCGAGGAGGGCGAATCCTGCTCCTTGAGCTTGCGGAAAATCATCCTGATAGGATCTTCCCAAAAAACGATCCACCGATCGTTTGGGCTTATTATCCCTAGATCCTCGATGCTCAAAACTTCGATGTCATGTGAGTGAATGGCACTCAGATTTATATTCTTCGTTCCGCAGATCTTTATTTTATATGCCATATATCTAATGTTTTAGATTCTCTTTAAATATTCGTCCCATCAGTTCAACCCGTAGTGACTCTTCCCTCTTCTCAGAGTATTAAAAGGCTTGAAAGTTAAAGTTAGATAAGTCTTTGCCTATCCTCGGCTCACCCATCAACCCCAAGGTCTTTAGCCTATTAATCTCAGTCCCTCAGATGAATCGGATAGCATCACTAACAGTCTAATAGACTATAGCCTAAACCCCTCGGCTCCAGATGGAGCCGTCAGTACTGATGCTCCTTTACCCCAGCGATGAAAAGTGTCCACCCTCCCCACAGGAGGAGGCAGACGGCCAGAACAGTAATGATGCTGTAGAGTCGGCGGGGCAATGCTGGCTTATCGGGAAGGTTAGGGAGGTTAAAGGCCTCAAGGTAGCGGTTTTGGCGGTTGGCCTGGATTCGGGCGCTTTCCAGTGCCGTGAGTGCGGAGAGGTAGTCCTTGGAGGCAAACTCGGTCTCGAGCTGTCGCTTTCCGAACTCTGTAATCACGGAAGCAGCGGATTTGCCATCTCCTTGGGAGGTGGAGCGGTTTTTTTCCACAATGAGTTGTTCCTGCAGTGCAGAGACCTGGGTCTTGAGTTGCTGGATACCCGGTGCCTGCTCGGGTAGGTTCTGCCGGAGGGCCTCCATCTGGGTCTGCAGGGTTGAGAGTTGACCCTCAAGCTTACCTTGGATTTCGTTGCGGGCCTTGGCAAATCCTTGAGGGTCAACCTGCTTGGCGCGCTCCTGGAACTGCTGGAGTTCATCAAAGGACTGGATGGCTCGATCATGGGCCGAGTCAACCTCGCGCTGGGCAAAGACGACGGCATCTTTCATGGCGCGTTCGGAGACGTGGTTCACAAGACGTTCACCCAAGGCTATAACATGATCAGCGATTACCTTGGCATCCTCAGGCGTGAATGCGAGGACCTTCAGAGTTGAGGTCCCTGGGGCATGGCCCGGAGCCACAATGACTTTCTTCCTCCAATAGCTGAGAAGATCCTCGTCGGAGATCTCACGGGTGGTGGTGCGGCGGGTTTTGCGACCAGAGATTTTCTGGAAGAAGTCCGGAGTGGTCTTGAGGCGGGAGACCCAGTCGATCTCCGGGGAGCAGTACATGGCCCTCAAATCGATGGACTGACTCAGATCCCGGAGGATCTGTTCACTGTCGACGTAGGCCTCAACCATGGAGGAGTCTCCATCGGCCATGGAATCTCCATGTCCTCCCCCCATGCCGACGGCCCCCAGGATGCCAGTCAAT
>CAIZIQ010000040.1 GCA_903933015.1 uncultured Spartobacteria bacterium
ACCTTTCAACCTTTCAACCTTTCAACCTTTCAACCTTTCAACCTTTCAACCTTTCAACCTTTCAACCTTTCAACCTTTCAACCTTTCAACCTTTCAACAGGATGCGCTAGCATTCCTTTCCTGTGTCCGCCGTAAAGAACATCGTCTACTTTGACCTGGAAACCCAGCGTACCGCCAATGATGTCGGTGGATGGGATAAGAAGGCCGACATGGGTGTCTCTGTGGGCGTGACCTACAGCACCGGAACAGGAAGTTATGAGATTTTTCCCGAAAAACGCGTCGGAGACCTGATCGAACTACTCGGACGGGCCGACCTGGTGGTTGGATACAATAACCGCCGTTTTGATTACGAGGTGCTGATGGGCTACACCATTCTGGATCTGCCCCACCACCTTCCCACGCTCGACCTGCTCGAGGTGGTGGAAAAAGCCGCAGGTCACCGCCTGCCTCTCGATTCGATTGCCACGGCAACGCTGGGCATCGGGAAAACCGCCGAAGGATTGGATGCCATCCGTTGGTGGCGCGAAGGAAAGATGATGGAGATCGCTGAATACTGCTGCTTTGACGTCAAGGTGACGAAGATGGTCCACGAGTACGCCGTGGAGCATGGAGAACTCCATTACATCGACCGCTTCTCCCGCAGGCAGACCCTGAAGGTCGAACTCCCATGATCCAGCCACTGGACACCGCACTCAATAGCTGGCGGCTTCTCTGGCTCGATCTTGAGGAGCCCATTCCCAAGCCCTCCCCGACTGCCCACGAAAAAACCGCGGAGGAATATTATCTCCCCACCTGCCTCCTGGTCACTACTGCGGCGGGCAAACTGCTCTGCCAACCGGAAATTCTCGAGGAGCTCGATCAGCCCCGTGCCGAGCAGCTCCTCGGGCGCTTGTTCGAAGAGCATGGCACACCCGATCGCCTGACCATCGCCGAGAGCGACGACTGGGATACCGAGGCCTGGCGGAGTTTCGCCCTGGATTGTCGAATCGAGCTTGCGTTCGGGGCTTTTCCCGCCACCAAACCGAATGAACTCCGCCAGGTGGCACACCGCATCGCCCAGCGTCTGCAGGGAGGGGGCTTTCACTCACCATCCGTCGTGGCGCGGGGACTGGTCGCCAGCTCACGTCGGCTCCGCTCACCGGAAAAAAAAGCAGCTCATCTCCGCAAGGCACTCGAACAGGATGCGGACTGTGTCATCGCCAGGATCGAACTCGCTGACACCGACTACCAGGCGGCCCGCTGGAGCGAATGCCGGCGCGGCTATCAGGAGATCGTCGAGCGCGAGGAGCGCCGATGGCGCAATGACACCCCCGAGTGGTGGGTAGATCCGGAAACGCGTCCCTACCTGCGCTCCCTCTACGGCCGAGCCATGACCGAATGGCATCAGGGGCGATTTGCCGAGACGGCCAAAGATCTTCAACGTCTCCTGCATCTCAATCCGACGGACAACCAAGGGGTACGATTCCTGATTCCTCTGGTGCATCTGCTGGGAGAAGCCGATGACAAGGCCCTGAAAGCCTTTCATGAATACGACGTCAATTATCCCGACGACTATTGTGAACCGGCGCTTCTCTTCGGGAAGGGGCTTGCGCTCTGGCGCACTGGCGACGAAATCAAAGCCGCCGAAGCCTACCGTACGGCGATGCTGAAAAACCTCTACATTGCCCCCATGCTGCTCGATCTCCCGACTCCCCCTGCTGAAATCTGGCATCCCAACGATCGCTCCGAAATGGGCTATGCGCAGGATTTCATGCAGTCCTATGCCCTCCTCTGGGACAGGGATCCGGCGGCATCGCGCTTTCTCCGCGAAACCCATGCGGAACTAGGACCCGTTGTGGAAAAGATCATTGCTCATCGTCAGACCATGAGCGAATGGCAGGACCAACGCTTCGATCGAAACTTCAAGGCCAAGTGGAAGGCCATGACAGAACTGGATGAATCACTCACCGGCGGCCCGGAGAGGTAGAAAAAGCTAAACATAAAAAGTTCAAGGTGCGAACGTGGAAAGGGCTCATGCCACGACTCATTGATTAAAATCGGCTGAAGTGTTTTTAAAGCGTTTTCTGTTTTTTCTGACGCTCTGAAGATGAAGGCAATAAGGGGTAAAATATGGAACTCAGGAA
>CAIZIQ010000041.1 GCA_903933015.1 uncultured Spartobacteria bacterium
CCCTCCAGCGAATCGAGTTCCCCATTGAGTTCATCGTTGAGCTTCATCTCGGCAATGAGATCTCCCTGCGGATCCTCCGCCTCAGAAAACCCAACAGGCTTTTCTTCCGAAGGGTCCTGCTTCTTGGGAGTAGGAGACGCTAGGGGCTCAGCATCGAGTTGCTCCTTTAGATCCTTCACCTGATTTTCGAGGATCGGTACCTTGTCCGAATCCTTCTGAAGCGACTCGATCCGCTTCTTCATAGCTGCGTTCTGCTCTTCAAGTGCAGCTGCATAAGCCTTCTGCTGGGCATTACGCTGATCACCATCCGTCTTGACGTAATAGGAAGGTGTCGGGTCTGAAACGGCCAGAGGGTAAGCATACGGACCTCCCGGCCTGTAGTTCCAATCAGCAGACTGCTCCTTGCGGTAGAGCGTATGCCGCTCGTGCATATCGTCTGGGAAATCTGGATCGCTGTAGCGACCTGTGGGATAGGACTTCACAACTTCAGGAGTTCGTACTCTCGAAAGAGTGCTCTGCGGAACGCTGGTTCCAGTAACGGCGGGGTAGTTCTCAGGCTTCACGGTCTTGTGGGTGGCGCATCCCGAGAGAAGGGCGAGTAAGAGAAGAGAGATCAGTTTTTTCATTTGATAGATGGGTTGGAGGCGAGTCCCCGAGCGGCCTTGTCGAGATCGACCGTCTGGGTGACGTAGAGGTAGAAGAGCGTCCCGCCCGGAACGCGGATGTAGTAGGGGTTCTTCTGGAGCCCATCCAAGAGCCGCTGGGCATAGAGCTGGCCTCCGGCTTGGATGCCTGCCGAGAGGGCCTGCGTCATTCCTCCTCCCTGAAGCTGGGTGGCTCCACCCGTCAGCGGGGAAATAATATTGGTCACACCAGGGAATGCTCCCGCTCCTGCGGAAACTAACGAAGCCAGGATTGCCTTTGCCTCTGCATACTTATCTGAGGCGATCTGATAGCCCCGTAGTCCGGCCGATCCATCGGTATCCTTCCAGCTCCCTGGATCATTCTCATCAGGGGCATAGTCGAGCACCGTCCCGGAAAGAGGCAGTTGCTTGCCGTTTTGGAAAACCAGCATCCATTGATGCTCTGAACCGACCCGATCCCTGGCTGCGCTAGTCTTGGCAACTCCATGAACCTCAGTGCTTGCCGGGATGATGAGTCGTCCATCCCTCCAGACATCTTCGGTCACGAGCCCGATGATCGGGGTCTCCAGATTGCTCGAATCGACCGTATTGACTAACTCGCACTTTAGCAGCCGTCCGTAGGGTAGGTAGTTCTCACTGAGGGAGTTTTCCTTCATGGCAAAGATCGCCTGAGGAATGGGAGGAGGAGTCTTGACTGCAACTGGCCTCCCTTCGGACATCATCGGGGTTGGTGTCGGTGTGGGCGTAGGCCTCATCGGTTTGATATCGGGAATCCCCTCATCGATCGTGAATCCCTTGGCCGTGGTGGCTTGAGATGGAACTGGAGGTATCACTTTCGTGGGTGTCCCACCTCCTCGGTGCATCAGCACAAAGGCCAGTACCACTGCACCGGCAAAAAGGAAGAGAATCAGCCGACCGGTCGGCTTGTTCAGTAGCTCTGTCTTAAAATCGCGAAGGTTCATCGCACGACGTTCTTGTTGGAGCTTCCTACGGCAGTCCTGCCTCCCTGTCGTGGCTCCGCCCTCACCACGAGGACATTCCACTTGTTCTCAGGTGCGAGGTGATTGCGTCCTCCCTGCACGTTCCCCGTAATTGCAAAGAAGGCTGGCGTCACCGACTTCGGCGGCATGACTCCGGAGGCATCAGCAAGAGACTCCGTATAGATCCGCTCGTCCAAGCGGACGGCTAGATCCTGTGGCTTGTAGTAGATCGCCTGGTCGGTTTCATTCACCAACTCCAGACGGAAGATGAGCGTGTCCTCTTCCTCAAACCTCCAGACATCTAGGATGCGAACGCTAAAATCCTTGTAGTAATTGGTGATCCCCGGAGAAGCATGAAGCACCCCGGCCAAGGCATCCCGATCTGCCTTCAGAAGCAGTGGATAGGCCTTGGCTTTGTCCATCAGCGAAAGGACTCGCTCGGGCACGACATTGATTCTTCCCTCCTTACCACTCCGTTCCTCCTGGTAGAGGGTCACGTTGTAGAAGGGATGATCCGAAGCCGTCAGGTGGAATACATAAGCCTTCCGGTTGAAGATCACGGTCAGGTGATCTTCCGCATCCTTCTTCAGCGCCCGGATCGTGAAATAGAAGTTCCCTGGAGTGAACGAGATCAGGAACCCGGCATTCTCCTGATCCTGCACGGCCACCGACTTGGCAAAGAGGCCCGTGATTTCCGAGGGGAACATGACAGTCGTCGTTCCCGTCTTCGAGGCCACCGGGATGTCGTAAATGACGAACTCATCGAGTGGCTTCTGAACAATGGATCCGGCGTGTGCGAATATGCTCGAAAGTAGAATAGCAGCAAAGACTGGGAGCTTCATGCTCCCGAGGTTTTCTGAAAGCGAGTCCTCTCGTGCTCCCGGCAGGGAGCAAATCTTCCAAATCTCTCAGACGGCTTTTTGCTTCAGGCCGTCGATGAATTTACATGTTCTTTTTCGTCCCCAACGATTCGGCCAAACGGTAGCCGGTGCTCCGTCCTCCACCGGCTTCCTTGATCAGGATGTCACGGGCCACCAGTTCGTTAATGTCTCGTAGAGCTGTGTCAGGCGAGCACTTCGCGAGCTTCGCATACTTTGATGAGGAGAGTTTCCCCTCAAATCCATCAAGAAGTCGGTTGATCACCGCATGCTGGCGCTCATTGACCGGACCGTCCTGATTGATCCATTCCCAGATTCTCGCCTTGTGGAGGATTGCTTTGAGATTTTCCTGAGCGTTTTGCAACGCCCCGTCTAGACAGCCAAGGAACCATTCCAGCCACAGGGTGATGTCCATGCCCCCTCGCTGACTGCTCTCCAGAGAATCGTAGTACTGCTTCCTCTCTCGCTCGATCTGCGAGGACATGCTGTAGAACCGCTCGGCCACGCCGTCCGCCCTTGCTAGGGCCATATCGGCAATCGCCCTTGCGATACGTCCATTGCCGTCCTCAAACGGATGGATGGTCACGAACCAGAAATGAGCAACGGCTGCTTTGATGACGGGATCGACTGATCCTGTTCCCTCGAACCATTCCAGAAAGCGGCTGATCTCGGCATCCAGCAGGCTGGCCTCGGGTGCTTCAAAGTGAACTCTTTCCCGTCCCATCGGTCCGGAGACCACCTGCATGGGACCGGCCTCTCCCGTACGCCAGGCTCCCACGGTGATGCGCTGCATTCCGCTTCGACCGCTCGGAAAAAGGGCCGCATGCCATGAGCACAGTCTCTCCGCTGTGAGGGCCTCCTCATACTTCCTGGTGGCATCGATCATCATTTCCACCACTCCCTCGACATGTCGGCTCGCTGCAGTCGTTCCTGCATGAGCGATACCCAGACGCCTTGCGATCGAGGAACGCACCTCCTCTGCGTCGAGTTTTTCACCTTCGATGGCGCTGGATCCAATCACCTCCTTTGTCAGGCTCTCCAGATTGGCCTCTCCTCGAAGATGGAAACCCAAGCCCTCCATCTGCCCAAGCAGCCGACCTTGCTGATGACGCACCTTGGTAAGTAGCGGAAGCAACCTTGCCTCGTTCCATCGGAACTCGGGCCAGTCTTTCTGCTGATGAATATAGGTCATGGGGTTATTTTCCGTAACTTTGCGGAGAATAAGGCCTTCAATCTCCGCAAATCAAGATTCTCCGCAGTTTTGCGGCAAATAATCCACCTATTCGCCGCAAAATCCCCTAAAGCGGGTGTTCCTCATACTTGAAGTCCTGCACGACAAGGGGAAGACGCCCATTCCCCATGAGGTCGGGATTACGAACAAAGAAGAAGGTGATCTTGAACTTCGCCACCTCCCGGAACTCGATCTTGTTGAGAGTCCCGGTGCGGACGAGGTTCCCCTCCGCCTCGACGTCGACGGCCTCATAGGAGGCTCCTGCCCCATCCTTCATCTTGCGTGTATCGAGGATGTCGAGTTTGCCAACTTCCACCTTCTGGTGGATCTCCTTCTCTTTGAACTCAGGGTTCTGCTTCTTGTAGAGGGCAGCAGCCTTCTTGCGGGCTGGTTCCTCCAGATACATCCGCTTCAGCAGATCGGGAAGATCCGGCCCGATCGGATTCCGCTGAAGCAGGGCCAGACAGGCGAGCCGTACATGGTATGCCTGAAGCCCCGCAGCTTCCTCAAAGCCAAGCAGGGGCGAATAGATCAGGGTCCCACCCTGATCGAGGATGACGACCTTCTCCTTTTGTTTCATCGCTTTGATGGTCAGGTAGGGAGAGGTGACGGCCAAAGCCCCGCAGATGAGGGCGATCGCCATCCAGAACCTGGCGGCGATGATGTTGTTGGTGATGGAGGTAACAGCGGTGAGCTTCATGGGTTGGTGTTGTCGGCTTTGGATGAAGAGGACTTCGCCTTTGAGGCATGGGAGTTGAAGGCGGCTTGGGCAGCCTGAGGGGTCGAAAGGCTCCCCTTGTGATGAGAAACCGTTCCCTTGGACTGATCGGTGACGGAGAAGGACTCAGGAGATGTCTGCTGGGCCACCATGGCGGGATTGGCCGGATTGATGATCACGCCCTCCTCCTCGGGAGGAGGGGGCACGGATCCCCCGGGACTTGAGGAACCGGCACTTCCAGCCAGGTCATTGCTGATTCGTGCGCCAGAGCTTGCGGCACTCGCCGCACCTGCGGCTGCTTTACCCGATGCCACAGCTGCCTGTGCTGCAGCTGACCCTCCAAAGGTAGCTGCTGCTCCTGCTACTGTTGCTCCTGCTCCTGCCACAAAACCCACCGCCTGAAGCGTGTTGCTGATCCCGGCACTGAGAGCCGAAGTCGTACCACTGGCCCCCTTCATGATGGCCCCGGCCACAAAGGGAACCGAAAGGTAGAAGAAGAGCGTCACGATCGACGCGAAGGCCATGATGAAGGGGAAAAGCAGCCAGTTCTGGACGACGATCGCGTTCTGGGCCACCTGGACGATCCCGCCAGCAGTGATCGGGGCGAAGAGCAGATCGCTGATCGCCACGATCACGATGTCGACAAGACAGATCCCCAGATACCAGAGCATCACGGTGAAGGAGGTCACCGCGAACTGGATCCCGAAGGACTGGGTCGGTGAGAAGAACAGGAACCCAAGAAGCAGAGGAGATACTGCAATCAGTCCGGCTATCGCGAACTGCTGAAAGAAGTTCAGCACGATCATCATGAAGCGCCCGATGCCCTGAAAGAAGTAGCCCACGGCTGCGGGGACGATCTTCCCAAGATCGGTCCAGGAATCCGACGGCTGGTTCTGGATTCTGGAGGTCAGGAGCTGGATGAACTTTGCATCCTGGGCATTGGTAAACTTCTGGCGCATCTCCTGAAACGCCTCCATCCCCTTGTTCATCATGGTCGGATACCCAGCGATGAGAGCCACGATGATCGTGACCTTCAGGATCACGCCGAGGATCGCCTTGGCATCCGATCCGGCCTTCCAGCCCATTTCCCCGATGCCCAAGATGCAGAGCACGAAGGCGAAGGGCATCATGTAGGTGCGGATCTGCCCCGCCGAGTCGAACAGATTGGAAAGGGCCGGCATCATGGCTCAGAAGCCCGGAGGCCAAGAGTTTCCACCGTTCTGAGAGCCGGACTTGGCGGCAGAGGCCTCCGCATCCGACCCCATCTTGGCACTCTCCCGATTACGAGCCCTGGAGATCTCTTCAGCAGCAATCGCCTCGGTAGCCTCCCGGTTCTCATTAAGCATATGGAGCAGCTTCACCTGGTGCTCCGCCCCATCCATGATCCCGTCGAGATCCTTGAGCGAGGTCTGGGCTGTCGTGAGTGACCCATGCAGCTTCTGCACCTCGGCATCATCCTGAGCGTTCTTGAGCTGATCGTTCAGTGCCGCAATCTGGGTGTTGAGTTCCTTCCGCTTGCTCTGCGCCTGCTGAAGCATGTCTTGAAAGTTCGAGTAAGCGTTCTCCACCGACCGGAACTGCTTCAGCGGATCGGTTTCATCCCGAAACGAAGCCGTTCCCTCAAAGGGCGTCTCGATCTGCTTGTAGGCATTCAGATCGATAGGGCGATACATCTGCTGGATAGCTACAGACTGCTTGGCCCCCTGCTGGGTGATGTTGGAGAGGTCACTCAGCGTGTCCGTGATCCCCGAGTTCCTGAGATAGGAGGAAAAGAGTCCGCTCTGGATCGCCCCGGAAATCGCCGCCGGATTCCCGATGGCCGTCTTTACCTGCTGGGCGACCTCCAGCTGGCTCTTCACCGTATCGAGGGTCTGGGCGAGATTCGAAAGCTGCTGCGCCCATTGGGTCTGCTCCCAAGCATACTTCAGCTGGTCGAAGGCATTCTTTGCCATGGTCGCCTGCTCCACGACAGGATCGGAAACGACCCATTGGCCTTTCGCTGGAACCGCCGCAACCAGCAAGAAGAGAGGTAGGTACTTCTTCATGATCAGTTCACGATGGGAATCCCGATCTCATAAGGAACCGTCTTCACCTTCGCGTCGGGGTCAGGTGGCACGGTCAGCTTGTAGATCGTGAGATGTTTCTCGGGGTTCTTTCCTGGCTTCTGGAGGCTCTGCTCAATCCAGTACTGGCGCTTCACCGTGTCAGCGGCACCACGCTCATAGCCTTTTTGGAACTGAGACCTTCCGGCACAGCCGGTCGCGAGTAAGCAGAGGATGAGGAGAGGACGTTTCATTGGGGTTGGTTGGTTTCCCGGAGGATCCCGGCCACGATGTCTTCGTGACTGCGGAGCTTCCGGCTGCGTTCGTCGAAGTCCTGCCCCGTCGAGGAGGAGCAGAAGAGCATCTCGGGAGAGACCCGGTTATGGATCGTCCCGCACCGTGCCTGCCGCACATCGAGGTGGTAGTAGGTCAGGGCTGCGTACTTGTTGTTGTCGGGGAGGTGCTCCGGCAGCGGATAGCGCGACACCGCCTCCTTGGTGGCTTCCGAAAGGTCGATGTCCCGGGCCACATCCTCGATGTCCCGCCGGTCGTTCATGCGGGTGAAGAAGAACTGCTTGGCGTTGCCGAAGACGATGGGACGGATGCCCGAGTTCTGGAAGCGGCTGTACTGCTGGACGATCGAAATGATCCAGGTCGAGAACTTCGAGAGCTGCGCATAGAACTCACTCACGAGCTGTTCCCCTCCCGGCACGTCCAGCGTTCGGGCTACCTCCTCAAAGATCACCCGCTTCCTCGCCCCCCTGGGGAGAGTGATGATGTGCTGGCGTCCGTAGTTGGCGATCAGGAACCCAGCCAGTTCCTTGAGCTGCTTGTTCGACTCAGGGATGTAGGTCAGATCGAAGTGGGCCACCCGTCCCGTCATCGACAAGGTCGAGTGCCCACAGAGGAGCCTCTGCTCATTCCACGGGGCAAGCAGGGTCGCCAGATGGTTGATCTCCTCCCTGTTATGCTCCGCGAACGGAGCCACCAGCATCATCTGCTGGAGCATGTCGTGGGTCGGATAATCCGTTGGCTTGAAGAAGGCGAAGGCCGTATTGCGGACATGGCGCTCCATGTCATGGGATTTGATGAAGCGCGATACCTCCTCAGGCTTGGGAGAGCTCAGTAGCTCCTCCCGCTCTTCCTCACTCGCGGCGTGCTTTAGTTCTGTCCACGCCTCCAGGAATGTCGCCGAGAGCGGCATGTGGCGCGATTTGTATTCCAGGACCGCCATGGCATGTCGCGCGACCATGTCGAGCCGCCCCCCATCCTCTGCGATCCATTCCTCGAAGCGATCCGTATAGAGCTGCTCGATGTATTGGGTGATCTGGGCCAGGCGGAGGTTCCTCCAATCCTCATCGGCAGGATTGCCCGCCATCTTCGCTACCAGTGCCGCCGCAGTGGTGATCTGGAGATTGGTCAGCGGTGCCCCTTGGGTATCGAGGTAGTTCAGGCAGAGATCCCCGTCCGGCTGGATGACGATCGGGGTGCTCCCTAGCGCTTGCGTCCAAATCCCATAAGAGAGTCCCTCCTCCACGATGAGGGTGAAGTCGTAGTAGGGATCGGTCTGCGACAGGAGATCGCACATGAAGGCCGACTTCCCGGCTCTCGTCATACCCAGAAGGACTGCTAGTTGCGGTGTTCCCGACAGGAAGTTTCGCACTCCGACGAGATTCCGATTCGATCCGTCATAGAGAGCCTCTGATCCCTCCAGATGGCCCGTGAAGGTGGAGGAGAAGGGCAGCATGTCAGCCAGCCATTCATCCAGTCCGCTATCGGCGTGGTGGGTGTAGTTGCCCCAGAGCCATCCCGGCCAGGTCTGATACCAGATGTTCTTGGTGGTGGCCGCCGAGGAGAGATTGCTCGTCCAGCACTGGGCATCCTCCATCTGGCCAAAGGCCGTCTCGATTTGCCGGGTCTTGGAGACCAGGCCCTCCTCCGTTTCGTCCCAGACATGGACGACGTAGTCGTAGAGGAAGGGAACCGTATCGCCCTGGGAGAGATTGCGGATGCGCTCCTCCTTTACCTCCTTGGCCGTCAGGAGCGAATGCTTCCCCTCGGCTGCATAGTCTCCGCGAACCCGTTCGAGGGACTTTTCCGCCTTATCGATCTCCCGGCGGATATTCTGTGGGTAGAGATTGACTGTGATCGCGTAGTCCAGGAAGGGAAGCGAGGTCAGAGCCCAGAAGATACCCCGCCTCGTCCTTTGCGGACGCCGTTTGAGGATCACCAGGTTGTGGTAGAAGCCGTCGGAGTAGAACCCGAAGCTCTTTCCTGCCTGCACCCCCTGGTGCCAGCAGTTCTGGTGGATGGTTTCCTCCTCCCGGAACTGACCGATCGGGTCATAGCCATCCCGGCGCAGGTAGGAGGGATTAAAGAAGGTCGCGTAGTGCCGATAGAGATCCTCCGTCCCCATCGCCGTGACTCCGCATCCATGTCCTTCAAAGAGTGAAGCAAGGACGCGCCCATGCTGGGCGAAGGCCTCATTGTATTGGGCAAGGAGTCTCCGGTAGTGCTCCTCGAGCCCCTTGCGGGAGGGTGACGAGGGCGGATCGGCATCGATCTTCTTCGAGAGGAAAAGCAGGAGCTTTTCCCGTCGGAGTCCCCCGGACTGCATTGCCTGCCAGTACCGATTGAATCGCTCGTTACGGGTGATCGCCGCCCAAGAGGCTGGTTCACACCGCGTATCGGTCACCTCCTTGTAGGCCAGGAGTTCCTCCCGGTAATCGGAATCCACCGACCAGCGGATCTGGCAGCGAGTCGATTCATCGAGGGAGTGGAGGAATTGCCGCACCGACTCATAGAAGTCATCCAGCGTGTGATCGCTGGCATGTCGGAGATCCGGGGCATCGATTATATACCCCTTAGACACCGCCCCCCGCCGATCCAGTTCGTTCCAGATCAGCAGGTCATTGGAGATCCAGCCGTTAGGAGCTTGCATGGGAGCCTGCATGGATGAGTGGATTGCGGGGTTGTTTGACTGGGGCCATCCACCCGTTTCCGGAGAGGAGGGTTTCGAGCAAATCGGTATCGAACGACTTCGGCTTCCCTTGCCGCAGGCCGAAGATGTAGAGAGCAGTCACCACGAAAGGCAGGGCGCCGATTCCCACGCAGACTGCCGGTGAGTGCCCGTGCGAAAGCATGAGGGCCAATCCAAGGCCGATCATCCCACTGGCGAGCAGGAAGAGGATATTCATCCCCTCGATCCCCCAGATCTTGCCGTCGCTGTCATCACCCGCATGGGTTGGAATCACGCCCCGGCTCATTGCCCCACGCTGATGGTCGGCATCCCGCCTGCGCTGAAGAGCGCTTGGGCGATCAGGACTGAGAGACCTAGGAGCAGCCCTCCCACGATCGACATCTTGCCCATGTCGGCATTACCGCTGCGGACCTGCCATCCGCCATGGGCGATGACAATGACCGCGATGATGTAGAGGAACTTCGCAATAATCCCAAGTCCTTGGGACAACGCGCCGTCGAGTGAGCTTGATTGAGCGAGGATGACGTGGTGCATAGGGGGCGCACCTTAGAGTCCCCCTACCCTCTTCCTTGCTCCGAGTCGGGAGCAACAGAGAGCCCCTTCCCATCAGGCACTCAAAAGAGATCAAGACCTCTATGATTCCTCTTTTGACAGCGAATCGCTGCCTCTCCCGACTTGACCTCCAAGCCTCCTTGAGGGAACTTTTAACTCGTGAGCGCATTTGAAAAAAAGCACCCCTCCACCCGAGGAACCAAGATCGCAGCCGCAGCTCGCAAAGCGTGCAACTCGCTCCCGGATGAATCCCGCATTCATCTCACGGCCACGGCCATGCGCCTGATCTACCATAATCACGCAGGTGCGAAAAAAGCTGCTGCTCATTGCCGTTGATACCAATGTCCTCCTCGATGAGGAGGACGGGGATGCGGATGTCCTTGATGCTTTGGAGACGCTTCGTGAGCGTCTCCCCCATGCTCAGTTCGTGATTACTGAGACCGTCTTTCAGGAACTCGCTTGGATCTATGAACAAGGAGATACATCCTCGAAGCGCAAGCTCGCCGAGGGCGCTCTCACCAAGCTTCTTGCACGAGGCTATACGCCCATGAACTTTTCCCCCTTGGAGAGGGGTATTCTGGCCGAGATCAGCCTTAAGATCCGCATGAAGGAACTCGTTCCTCATGAGGAAGCAGGGGACTCCATGGTGATCGCAGAAGCTGCCTGGAAAGGCTGTGAAATCCTCCTCACCAGTGACGGCCATATCTTGAATGCCAATGAGGAAATTGAGACCCTTTGGGCAATCCTCAGGGATTCGGATACCGAGAGGCACCAGATCGTACTCTCGAAGCCCCGCACTCTCGTTCGCAAGTACCGCTTGAAACGCTAGAACATCGCTCAGGCGACCCCGTAGCGGGAGGCCTTTGCGGCTCCGATGGCCTCGTGCAGGCAGTCGGATTTGCGGATCACTACCGGATAGAGATCCCCTACCTCGACCTTGAGTGCCCTAGCCAGGTAGATCATGTCCTCGTCAGACACCCAGACAAGACGGGCCTCGATCTTGGAAACACGGCCTCGGGTCCCCTCATCCATCCCGAGGATTTGGAGGCGAATTGCCAGGTCATTCTGAGACCAGCTGCGTTGATGGCGGAGGCGACGGACTTTGGGACCGATAAGGTTCAGGTTTTTCACCCGGGGTGAAAAACCCTCCTCTGCCTTACCTGTCACTTCATCCGTGATACAACCAACAGCCCCATATGGAGCCATGGGAGAAGGATGACTGCCTCTGGGATGCACCCGGCCACTCTTGCCGGGATGGCGCAGCTACCTGCTCCCAATTGGGAGCAGGATTCGGAGACGCATTACGATTCTTTAGTCAGAAACGTAACCCGCGTATCGATCTCATAGAGAAGTCTCTGTGATATCCCTTCTATGCCTGGATACACAAACGACTCATGGATTCCCAAATCGTAGAGCGAGTGCCTGATTCGCTTCTTGGCACTGCTGGTAATGATGATTTTCTCAATTTTCATGATGTCTTTGCACCGGGCGTCCTTATCAAGGGGAACGTCATCCACATGAACAGTGAAGCATCCTCCCTGATTGATGATTCTAGGAGAAAGGTGCTTTGGAAAATGAATGAAAGGCGTTTCCCATAATGTTTTAACCTTCGAGTAGATCGTACTTTCTGAATAACAGTTATTTGTGGACGGAAATCCTAATCCCCAAACACATCCATCCGTATCAGCCAACTCAGTCACGGTGAAATAAACAGCAATCAAGAGATTCGAGGTCCAATCCAAAAGCCTGGTCGGCAGACCGTGATGCTGAGCAAGTGCCAGCCAGTCATTCTCATCGTATAATTTACCAGAGGTAAACGCCTCTGCTTCGCGCCTAAACCTTGCAAGCAGAGAGCTCTGCATTTCTTCCCATGAGGAAAAGGAATCAGCTTTCGCCTGCTTGAGACGACATAGTTTAGGAACAAGCTGAAAGTCCTTGTTGGCGTGCCCCCTGTAGAACCACTGCGCGACATGACACCGTTCCTGCTTGGACGCCCAATCGATGATTTCTGCCAATGATTCAAAGGTTTCCATGACTGTGATTATGTTTTGGGAGATCTCACCCCCTTCTTGAAAGTATCCTACCCTAAATTGATATGGCCCTGATTATTTTTTTATCATTTCTGGATCACAATGCGCGTAGATAGGCCATACAGTAGAGAGCTTTATTCGCTCAAGATATAACTTTGATACGATGCCATGAAGCGCTATCAAAGCAACTAGGCAAGAGGTGATGTGAGTGTATCTGAACTGGAATCATCGACTCATGGATGCACCCGATCACTCTTGCCTTGAAAGGACTGCAAGCTGCTCACCACATTGAGTAAATCATTGTAGTTTTAGGGACATATCTTCTTAGATATTGATCTAAAAAGTTCCAGATAGTGTTCAAAGTAAGGCTTTGGCTTTGAGTTTTTCCCAAAGAGACGATTTGATTCAGTTAGTAGTAGTTTTCCAGTAGAAAAGCCCTGCGGCAAGGTTGCTTTTTTATCAATTCCAAGATGTCTTTTAGAAATTTCAACAAATGAAGATCTACATTTAGATGAGTTGTGAGCGATTCTGTTTCTTATAATAACAGCATCCTTCAGTCTATCGTTTTCATTAAGAGTCAGATTTGTAAATGGACGGCCAGACTCAAAGAATATTTTTGAGCGAGATGCAACAGATTTCCAGTTGCTCCAGCTTAAATAGTCCCTTTGAGGGCTATACTCTTCATTGAGGCTGAGCAACTGAAATGCATGATGAATATCTTTAACCGCCGAAACCCGCGCTGCTGGCTTGTAGTTTTTTGGAGAGGATGCACCGGCAACATAACGTACAAATACCGATTCAACATAATCCTCCCATGCAGTAACAATTTGAAGAAAGGCAAGAGAGATGATTGCTCTTGCTTGAGCAGGATGAAGTATATCCGTTTTTTTAAATGTTTCCCATGTTGAATTTGAATATGGCTTTACAGTCTCATAAAGATTCTCGGAAGATTCCAAGGTTTTTTCGTACCTCAAAACAACCGAAGAAAGCGCCGGTTTCCTAGCCATAGATTGCTAAGCACTCCTCCACTTATCCGGATGACCGCCGTCCGTATTGCGGACACGTTCAACATGGGGTTTTGCTCCGGGAGCAATTTCCCGAGCTCGAGCTATGGCTTCAGCTTGAGTCGATTCAACAGCACTGGCTCGCTGTGAACCAGCACGCCGGACTGCATAATCTCCTTGATCTCGTCTTTCGACATAGATTTTTTGCGATTTCATGGTTTGTTCTGGGGTCGGGGTTGATTGGAATTGGGGTAATCCTTCTACAGGATTAGCTCTTTCAAATCCTCTACTCAAGGAAAAAGAGGAGGGAAAGGAAAGTTATCTTCCTCCTTATGGCCAATGGTTGTTTTGTTGTTTTCTGTTGTCCTGATTAGAGCGTCTTGGTGATGAACCAAATGAGGTCTTGCATCCCGGATGGTCCCAAGGTAACAGTTCGAGCGTGGCACTCCTCTACCGTTCCACCCCGAGTTTTCCAACCTCTCTGAAGGTCGGAAGATGGCTAGCAAGGGATCCGCTGAAGAATGCAGAGAGAA